>CALRWE010000121.1:0-14779 GCA_943371745.1 Rhodoferax sp. OV413 | reverse complement strand
CGACCATAGCGAAGTGGTACCACTCCTTCCCATCCCGAACAGGACAGTGAAACGCTTCTGCGCCGATGATAGTGCGGATTCCCGTGTGAAAGTAGGTCATCGTCAGGCTAGTCAACCGGAAACGCCCAGTCCTTCGACTGGGCGTTTTTTTTTGTGCGCCCAGCATGGGCGCACACCTGCGGGTGCAAGTCCCGCCACGAGCTGATCACAGTGAGCGAAGTGAAACGCAACTGCATAAGGGTGACCGAATGTAAGCGGGTGGTGAAGTCATCTTGCTGGAATAGGAGTTTCTTAAGAGGATTGTGTCCACTTCAACTCAGGTGGACACATGGACACTCCAGAAATTCAAATGCCGCAGGTGTGACGTCGCCGCCCACGCTACAGTGATGAATTCAAACGCCAGGTCATAGCGGCTTGCCTTGAGCCGGGCGTCTCGACGGCTGCCATCGCACAGGGGGCTGGGGGCCCTGATGCCGGCGGTGTCGGGTAAAACGGAGGTTGCACGCATAAGTGCAACGGCAAGGGTAAAAGTTGATTGTGTTCAGCGATTTCTGCATTCGGGGACATGGTCTGGAGCCTGATTTACTTTTCAACCCGCAGTTCACGCCTGAGTATTTTTCCGACGTTGGACTTGGGTAGATCCTCGCGGAATTCGATGTATTTGGGTCTCTTGTAACCGGTCAGGTTGATTTGGCAGTAGTTGGTGATATCTTCTTCAGAGAGTGTCGCATCATCCTTGACCACAAACACCTTGATGGCCTCGCCTTGTTTGTCGTCGGGTACACCGATCACGGCGCACTCCAGCACACCGTCGCACAGTGAAATGACATTTTCCAACTCGCTTGGGAACACGTTGAAGCCGCTCACCAAAATCATGTCTTTTTTGCGGTCAACAATTTTTGTATAGCCTCGTTCATCCATGAATCCGACGTCGCCCGTTCGCATGAACCCGTCCGCAGTGAAGGCGTGTTTGTTTTCTTCTGGTTGGCGGTAATAGCCTGTCATGACATTGGGACCGCGAATGCAAATTTCACCTGATGCGCCTGCGGCGAGTGAGGTCCCTTCCTCGTCCTTGATAGCGATATCAATACCAGGCAGCGGCAGGCCGATCGAGCCTGAAAACTCTTTGCTGAGCACCGGGTTATTGGTTCCTATCGCGCAGGTTTCGCTCATTCCCCAGCCTTCAACCATGGGGCAGCCTGTCGTCGCCAGCCAGTGCTTGGCAGTTCCCGCTGAAGCGGCCATGCCGCCAGCCTGGGAGACGCAAAGAGTGGAAAAGTCCACGGTCTTGAATTGTGGATGCTGCAACAGCGCATTAAAAAGCGTGTTGACCGCAGGAAGCAAGTGAAACGGCCGCTTTTTGAGCGTGGCAATGAAGCCCCCAAAATCTCGCGGGTTGGGAATCAGCGTCAAGTGCGAACCCCACCGGATGGCCAAGAGGGACAAGGTCAGTGCAAATATGTGATAAAGCGGAAGCGCTGCAATGCTATTGGTCTTGCGGATATCCCCTACGCGCTCCAGCGCAGGGGTGAACCAGGCCTCAGCCTGCAAAACTGCTGCAACGATATTGCGGTGGGTCAGGACGGCGCCCTTGCTCAGTCCGGTGGTGCCGCCTGTATATTGCAAAAATGCCACAGAGTCCAGTGTGGAGCGGGCTGTCTGAAGTTTGAGATTCGCACCTGCTGCCATCACCTCCTTGAAGGTGGTTACTGAACCACCGATATTGAGCACTAGCTTGTAGGGCGGTACCAATTTGGCAAGATGGCGAACCGCAAAGCTCATCCATTGGCCATACCAAAAGCCCAGTAAATCACCTATGGATGCCACTACGACATGTTTGATCTGCGTGTCCTTCACCACCTCCGACAACGTTGCCACAAAGTTTTCCAGCACAACGATCACGGTCGCGCCCGAATCCTTGAGTTGGTGCGCCAACTCGCGCGCGGTGTACAAGGGGTTGACGTTGACGCAGGTGAAACCGCCGCGCAAAACTCCTGACATCGTCACCGGAAACTGCGGCACATTGGGCAACATGATCGCCACACGTGCATCGGGTTCCAGTCCGATACTTTGCAGCCAGGCGCCCATGGCTGCAGACAGCTGATCGAGCTGACCATAGGTCATCCAGCTTTCCATGCAGACCGAGAACGGGCTGGAGGCATTTTTGCGAAACGACTCCTCCAGCAGTTGCGTCAAGGATTGATATTGTTCGGGGTGAATGTCGTGCGGGACGCCCGGGGGGTAGCTCTTCAGCCAAGTTTTTTCCATCATGTACTCCTACTCATTCATTGTGAGCGAAGAGCCGGGCGAGGTGTTATCGGGGTTCCCCCAGTGTGGCGCTGATTTCCGTCTCACAGGCGACACGATCAGCATCGAAGAGCCGGTCAATCAGTCCTGCTTCCCTGAGTTGAACGGCATCCAGAAAGTACTTCGCACCGTCGCCATTCGCGCCCATGGACGCAAAAGTGTCAAAGCCCGACTCCAGAAATCGCTGCAAAGACCCCAACCCCGCCAGGCTGGCCGGACCGCGCATCATTTTCAGCAGCCTGCGCAGGCCGGGCGTGCGCGTCAAGTGGTCCAGCTCGTGGCCGACAGCCATGACAGTGCTCAATTGCCGGTTGCGGTCGGGGCGGCGGTCAACCGCCCGCCAGGCGGTCACATACCGGGCGACCGGCCAAGAGTCGGGGTCATTCATCCATTGTTGCGCCATGGCCAGGTCCAGTTCCTCCGTCAGGCAGTGCAATTGGGCCAGCGACACGGCCGTTTTGACAACCTGCTCCGGAAAAAGCCGTTCCAGCGCGCCTGCAATGCGGGCAAACTGCGCATCGCGCTGCGTATAGTCTTTGGCACTGTACAGCTCCTCCAAAAAGAAGAGCGCCACGGTTTTGTATTTTTCGGTGTTCAGGAAATCCGCATAGGTGCCTGCAAACCTGGCCGCCTGAAAATGCTTGACCTCACCAATGGCCGTGGCAAGGGCCGGTCTGCCGGCAGCCAACTCCCGCAAATGGGTAACGCGCTGAACGGCCTCGCGAATGATGTGTGTGGCTTCCATAGTGGCCTCAAGTCTATCTAGGTGTGGCGCTCTACCGGCAGCGGTCCATCGCATGCACCATGCACGCCATGCAAAGAAGAACTCTGCTTAAACTGGGCATCGTCTCTACCGCCGTGTTGGTGGCGGCCGGCGGCGTCGCGACCCTGCTACAGCCAGGCTGGCAACAGGATAAATTAACCCCGGTGGCCCGCGAAGTCTTTTCAACTGTGGCGCGAGCCATTCTGGAGGGGACGCTGCCGCAAGATGCCTCCGGGCAAAAAGAGGCCTTGGATGGGCTGCTGAACCGTATCGATCACTCGGTTGCAGCCTTTCCACCCCATGTCCAGGCAGAGCTGTCCCAACTCATGGGAATTTTGTCCTCAAGCCTCGGGCGGCGCACCCTGACTGGGCTGGTACCCGCGTGGAACGTTGCGACCATTCCAGAAGTCCAGGACGCCCTGCAGGCCATGCGCCTCTCCCGCGTGGGCTTGCGCCAACAAACGTACCACGCTCTGCACGACCTCATTGGTGTGGCGTATTTTTCAGATGCCAGCACCTGGCCTGCGCTCGGCTATCCCGGACCCTTGACCATTTAACCCGCGAGAGATCTGATCCATGAGCAGTTTGCATGACCCCATCCGCGAGGGGCTGAACCGTGGCTGGAAGGTGCACGGCGGTCCGCACCGTCCGGTACCGCCCCATATCGTGTGCGATGTCGCCATCATCGGCTCGGGTGCGGGCGCCGGGATCACGGCTGAACTGCTGAGCCGGGCGGGTTTGAATGTGGTGATCGTGGAAGAAGGGCCGCTCAAAAGCAGCAGCGACTTCAATCAGAAAGAAGCCCAGGCCTACCCCGATCTCTATCAGGAAAGCGCAGGACGCAAAACCGAAGACAAAGCCATCACCATCCTGCAAGGGCGCTGCGTGGGGGGCTCGACCACAGTCAACTGGACCAGCTCTTTCAGAACACCCGCCAAGACGCTGGCCCACTGGCAGCAGCATTTCGGGTTGGCGGATTACACCGCCGAGGCCCTGGCGCCCTATTTCCAGCAGGCCGAGACCCGGCTCAACATCAGCCCTTGGCTTGCTCAGCCCAACGAAAACAACGACCTGCTCCAACGTGGCGCAGCCAAGCTCGGCATCACCGCCGCCACCATTGCCCGCAATGTCAAAGGCTGCTGGAACCTCGGCTCATGTGGCCTGGGCTGCCCCACCAATGCCAAACAATCGATGCTGGTCACCACCATCCCAGCCGCACTGGACCTTGGGGTCATTCTGCTGGTGGAGACCCGTGCCGAGCAATTTGAGCTGGCCAACGGCAAAATACAGTCGCTGCTTTGCAAGGCGGTAAAACCGAATGGGGCCTGCGTTAAATCTGGGTCAGGTAGTTCAAAAATAGTAGCAAAGCACTATGTGCTGTCCGGGGGCGCTATCAATTCGGCGGCCTTGCTGTTGCGCTCGCAGGCGCCTGATCCGCATGCGCGGCTGGGCATCCGCACCTTTTTGCACCCCGTGGTCATGTCGGCGGCGGTGATGGACCAAAGGATCGAGGCATGGGCGGGCGCGCCACAAACCATCTACACCGACCATTTTCTCGACACCCAGCCGATCGACGGTCCGATCGGCTTCAAGCTGGAAGCGCCGCCCTTGCATCCGGTCATTTTTGCCTCCACCGTCACCGGCTATGGGCAGCAACAAGCGGCGCTGTTGGCGCAGTTCCCTCACACGCACGTGTTGCTGGCCCTGCTGCGCGATGGATTTCATGCGCAGGCGGCTGGTGGGCACGTCAAGTTGCGCTCTGACGGGTCGGCCGTGCTGGACTATCCGCTCACCGACTTTGTCATGGACGGCGCCCGGCGCGCCCTGCTGGTCATGATGGAAATCCAGTTTGCGGCGGGCGCCCGCCAGGTGCTGCCCATGCATGAAATGGCCCGCCCCTACACCAGCTGGGCTGAGGCCCGGGAGGCTGTTGCGCAACTGCCCATGAAGCCCCTGCTGACCAAGGTGGTTAGCGCGCATGTGATGGGCGGCTGCGCCATGGCCGGGAGCGAGGTGCTGGGCGTGGTTCGCCCGGACGGCCAGCACTGGCAGATCGAGAACCTGTCCATCCACGATGGCTCCCTGTTCCCCACCAGCATTGGCGCCAACCCGCAGCTGTCCATTTACGGCATCGTGAACCGGTTGGCCCAAGGACTGGTCAAACGCTTGACCGGGCAAAGCCTCACGCTGGCGTGATCAGCCCGGCTGGCGTGATCAGCCCGGCTGGCGTGATCTGTAAGGCGACGGTTTGGTCCTCTGGCAACGAAGCGTTGGCAGCCAGATCGCTCAGGCCTTTAACCCGCTCGTAAAGCGGCGAAAAGTCGGGTGCGGTCAGCCCAAACAGCTGCTCGAAGCTGTCGATCACAAAATAGCTCTGCTGGTAGGTGTCGATCTTGTAACGGGTGCGCATGGCCCGCAGCAAATCGAGCCGGATGCGCTGGGGCTCCGGGCTGGTCACCGCGTAGCTCAACTCCCCGGACGAACTCAGGATGCCCGCGCCATACGCCCGCAGGCCATTCGCCTGCTGAATCAGGCCAAACTCGATGGTGTACCAATACAGGCGTGACAACTGCTCGCAGGCGCCGAGTTGATGCGCCTTCAGGCCACCTTGCCCGTAGCGCTGCACATAGTCGGCCAGGACCGGGTTGAAGAGCAGCGGCACATGGCCAAACAGATCGTGAAACACATCGGGCTCCACGATGTAGTCCAGCTCCTCGGGTTTTCGAATCCAGTCCGTGACGGGAAATTTGCGTTTGGCCAGCAGATTGAAAAACGCCAGCTCCGGAATCAGCCCCGGCACACCCACAATCTCCCAGCCCGTGGCGGGGAGCAGTCGTGCGTTGATGTCCTCAAAACGCGGAATGCAGTCCTTGGCGCCCAGCAAGGGCAGGGCGGCAATGAACTCGTCACAAGCCAAACCCGGCAACAGCGCCTCCTGGCGCTCAACCAAGCGGCGGTAAGTCTCGTGGTCTTGCGCGGTGTAGGCCGCGTAGTCCTGGGCGCAGGTGTAATCGGACTTGGCCCGGCTGTAGTCGCCGCGGGGTGCCCGGTCGCTGGCGCCAAACACGACGGGCTCGCCCACGGCGGGTGTCTTGGGGCTGTTGATCATGTTGGCGGTCTCCAGTTCGGCGAGCTTGGCGCCAGAGGTTGATTTCCAAGAAGTTTAGTGGCGTTGACAGCTTTACAACCTGCAAGTTGGCGCATCATGTAGGCCTGGTACGCAATAAAACTGCAAAATTAAAGCAATGGAAACACTAGACAAGCTTGATCGATTGATTTTGAGCCAACTCCAGGCCAACGGCCGGGCCACGTATGACCAGATTGGCGAAGCCGTGAGCTTGTCGCCCAGCGCCGTTTTGCGGCGTGTCAAGCGGCTCGAATCCGAGGGTGTGATTGACCGCTATGTGACCCTGCTCAAGCCCGAGGCGGTGGGCCTGGGGCTGATGGCGCACATCACCGTGCGCCTGGAAAAGATGACCGACAGCCACAAGCTCCATCCGCGCGACTTGTTTCGGGCCAGCGTCCAGACCTGGCCCGAGGTCATAGAGTGCGACGCCTTGAGTGGCGAAATGGACTATTTTTTGAGAGTCGTCGTCCGGGACATGAGTGCCTATTCGAATTTTGTGATGAACACACTGCTCAAACACCCGAGCGTGCAAGACTGCAAAACCAGTTTTGTGCTTGACCGTGTCAAGGCCACCACCGCGCTGCCCCTGTAGGTTTACGCCTTCTGGGTTGGTTGGTCTAGGGAAAACCCTTATAGTCGCGGCTATGGTTGAAACAAAGACATCCTCTGCACCCCATGTCATGGTGCCCATTCGCTCTTTGGGGGTCAACCACCGCGCGCGCATCGCCCGTCATTTGATGTCACTGGAGCCGCACGACCGGTACTTGCGGTTTGGCTTTTCAGCCAACGACGCACAAATCCAGCGCTACACCGATGGACTCAACTTTGAGCGTGATGAAATATTTGGTATTTACAACCGCCGGCTTGACTTGATTGCCATGGCCCACTTGGCGTTTTCTGCTGACGCGGACCTGGCGGCTTGTGCCGAGTTTGGTGTGTCGGTGTTGGCCTCGGCGCGCGGACGGGGGTACGGCGCACGCCTGTTTGACCGGGCAGCCATGCACGCCCGTAACGAAGGCGTGAGCCGGATGTTCATTCACGCCTTGACCGAGAACACCCCCATGCTCCGGATTGCCCGCAAAGCGGGCGCGACCGTGGAGCGCGATGGTTCAGAGTCCGAAGCCCATTTGCGTCTGCTCCCCGCCACACTGGACTCCCGCTTGACCGAGATGGTCGAAGAACAGTTGGCGCAGGCAGATTACCGCATCAAGGTGCAGGTCAAGCAGTTTTGGGATGTACTGGCCCAAGTGCAGACCCTGCGGCGTGACGTACAGGACGCCCAAAGAATCACCCCCAAGTAAGCTGTGCCAAGGCGCGGGCGACAGAGTGTCACTGCAATCCGCTATCCTAGAGGGTCACCAACAACCGCATGTCCTGCCCCTCTGGCTGTGTCAGACCCCTACCCCCCGCGACCTGATCGGGAAGATAAGCGCACCTTCCTTCAGAAGTTGGCCGAATTTCTGCACCCCGGGCCAGACTCAACCGCCGAGTTGATTGAAACCCTGGTTGAAGCCGAAGACAACCAGATCATCGACGCCGAGTCCCGCGCCATGCTCGAAGGTGTGATCCGCATGGCCGACATGACCGCGGGGGACGCCATGGTGCCTGCCACCCGCATGGAGCTGGTCAACATCGGGGACGCGCACGATGCGTTGATGCAGGGCGTGATTGACACCGCCCACTCCCGATTTCCGGTGTTTGAAGGTGAGCGCGAAAACATCATCGGCATCTTGCTGGCCAAAGACCTGCTCAAGCTCCAGCGCGCGCCCGAGTTGAACATTCGGGCGCTCCTGCGTCCGGCTGTTTTCGTACCGGAGACCAAAAGACTGAACGACCTCCTGCGCGATTTTCAGAGCAACCACAGCCACCTCGCCATCGTGATCGACGAGTTTGGCCGGGTAGCAGGCCTCATCAGCATTGAAGATGTGCTGGAGCAAATCGTGGGCGAAATCGAAGACGAGTTTGATGTGGCAGACGACGAAGGCGATATTTATGGTCTGCCAGACCGCAGTTACCGGGTTAGCGGCGACACGGCCATCGAGCGAGTTGACGCCGCGTTCAATGTCTCCTTGGGCAGCCTGCACCCGCAGGAGTCTTTCGACACCATTGGGGGCTTGATCGTGCACGAAATGGGGCACGTCCCCGCGCGCGGGGAGCGCCACACCGTGGTCGGGCTGGACTTTGTGGTTCTGCACACCAAGGGCGGTGCGGTCAAGTGGTTCAAGGTCTCCCCCATCACCCATGGTGCGAGCTAGCGTGGCGGGCCGCTGGTCGGCCGCGGTCTCACGCCTCCCTGTCACTCACCTTGTTTTTGCCCTGATCGCTGGCTTGGCACAGGCCGCCAGCATGGCCTGGCCGCTCTCATTTGATGCGCCCTGGCTGGCTCTTTTGTCTTTGCAACCGGGCCAGCCGGTCTGGTGGCTGCAGTTGCTGGCCCTGGGGGCACTGGCCGGGTTGCTGGACCGCTCCCGGGGGTGGCGACCGGCGGCGCTCACGGGCTGGCTGTTTGCCACGGCCTGGCTGGCCGGCACCTTTTGGTGGACCTTCATCGCGCTGCACACGTATGGGGGATTGCCCGCCATCCTGGGTGTGCTGGCCGTCCTGGCACTGGCGGCCATGCTGGCGGTGTATTACGCTCTCATTTGTGGCCTGTTTAGTGCTCTGGCCAGCGTAAATAAATGCTGGAGTGCTATTGTTTTTGCTTCTCTCTGGCTGCTGGCCGAAATGGCGCGTGGGCGCTGGCTCACCGGCTTTGGCTGGGGTGCTGCGGGTTATGCGCATGTGGAGGGCCCGCTGGCAGCCTTTGCGCCCTGGGTTGGGTTGTACGGCCTGTGCGCCTTGTCAGCCTGGGTGGCCATGACCCTGGCGCAAGGGTTGTTGCCGGCCACACGTGAGCCGGCAAGAGGCGTGCGCCTGGCTTGGCGGCGTCTGCTGGCCGTGCCTTTGTTGCTGAGCCTGCCGTTGATCTACACTCAGACCCAACCCGCCCACACCACCGCCACCGGCACCCTGGCCGTCACCTTGCTGCAGGGCAATATCCCGCAGGACGAAAAATTCGAAATTGGCACCGGCGTGCCCCAAGCCCTGCAGTGGTATGCCGAGCAACTGCAGAGCAGCCGCACCCCGCTGGTGATTGCGCCCGAAACCGCCATTCCCGTCCTGCCCCAGCAGCTGCCACCTGATTACTGGGATGCGCTGCAACAGCGCTTTGCCACGGGAGCGCAAGCGGCCCTCATTGGCATGCCGCTGGGCGACGCGCAGGCGGGCTACACCAATTCGGTGATCGGTCTCAAGCCGGCTCAGGCTGAGCCCTGGCGCTATGACAAGCACCACCTGGTGCCGTTTGGCGAGTTCATTCCCCCATTTTTCAAGTGGTTTACCGAGATGATGAACATCCCGCTGGGCGACTTCAACCGGGGGCCGCTGGGGCAGCCGCCCTTTGAATGGCAGGGCCAGCGTCTGGCGCCCAATATTTGTTATGAAGACCTGTTCTCGGAAGAGCTGGGCCTACTGTTTGCGGACCCGTCCCGGGACCCCACCATCTTTGTCAACATCAGCAATCTGGCCTGGTACGGCCAGAGTCTGGCGATGGACCAGCATCTGCAAATTGCCCGCCTGCGGGCCAAAGAGTTTGAGCGCCCCTTCTTGCTGGCGACCAACACCGGCGTGACCGCCATCGTCGACCACCAGGGCCGGGTGGTCAGTGCGCTGGCGCGAGACACCCGTGCGGTGCTGGTGGGTGACGTGCAGGGCCGCACCGGCACCACGCCTTACGCGTGGTGGGTGGCGCGCTTCGGGTTGTGGCCCCTGTGGCTGCTGGCCTGGGGCCTGGCCGCGCTGGCATGCACGCTTCACTTGCGAAAGCGCTAACTGTCACGCAGGGGTCATGCTAAGGTGGCATGGCTTTGCCCCGTAAAATTACACTTTTACACGCCTGTTGCGTGAGTTTGCCAATCCGGGGCGTCGCCCGCCCCAACACACTCCATGTTGACCTTCCAGCAAATTATTTTGAAACTGCAGTCCTATTGGGATGCCCAAGGCTGCGCCCTGTTGCAGCCCTACGACATGGAGGTGGGCGCCGGCACCTCGCACACCGCCACCTTTTTGCGCGCCCTCGGCCCCGAGCCCTGGAAGGCCGCCTATGTGCAGCCCAGTCGCCGCCCCAAAGATGGCCGCTATGGCGAAAACCCCAACCGCCTGCAGCACTATTACCAGTACCAGGTGGTGCTCAAGCCCGCGCCCAGCAACATTCTGGAGCTGTACCTCGGCTCACTTGAAGCCCTCGGCTTTGACCTCAAAAAGAACGACATCCGCTTCGTGGAAGACGACTGGGAAAACCCCACCCTGGGCGCCTGGGGCCTGGGCTGGGAGGTCTGGCTCAACGGCATGGAGGTAACCCAGTTCACCTATTTCCAGCAAGTGGGCGGCATTGACTGCCGCCCCATCACGGGTGAGATCACTTACGGCCTGGAGCGCCTGGCCATGTACCTGCAGGGCGTGGACAACGTCTACAACCTCAAGTGGACCGACACCCTGAGCTACGGCGATGTGTACCTGCAAAACGAAAAAGAGCAGTCGGCCTACAACTTTGAGCACAGCGATGCCGACTTTTTGTTCACCGCCTTCACCGCACATGAAAAGCAGGCCAAGCACCTCATTGGGGAGCAACTGGCCCTGCCGGCCTACGAGCAGGTGCTGAAGTGCGCCCACAGTTTTAACCTGCTGGACGCGCGCGGCGCCATCAGCGTGACCGAGCGCGCGGCCTACATCGGGCGCATTCGCAACCTGGCGCGGGCCGTGGCGCAGAGTTATTTCGAGAGTCGCGAGCGGCTGGGCTTCCCCATGGCCCCGCGCGAGTGGGTGGCGCAGATGCCCAAGAAGGCCGCTTAAGCGCAGGATGAAAGCCAAGTAAATGACAACCAAAAATCTTCTCGTTGAATTGTTCGTCGAAGAACTCCCGCCCAAGGTGCTCAAGAAGCTGGGTGAGGCCTTCGCCACCGTGCTGGCCGACCAGCTGCGCGCCCAGGGCCTGGCCACCGATGAATCGGTAGTCACCCCGTTTGCCTCGCCACGCCGTCTGGCTGCGCACATCACCCGGGTCTGGCTCAAGGCCGCCGACAAACCCGTGCAGCAAAAGCTCATGCCCGTGAGCGTGGGGCTGGACGCGTCGGGTCAGGCGACACCTGCGCTGCTCAAGAAGCTGCAAGCGCTGGGCGCCGATGTCACCGACCCCGCAGCCGCTGTGGCCGCCCTGCGCCAGGCGCCCGATGGCAAGGCCCCAGCCCTGTTTTATGACAGCCTGGTCACAGGTGCCAGCCTGGATACCGGCCTGCAAAAAGCGCTTGAAGAAGCTTTGGCCAGGTTGCCCATCCCCAAAGTCATGAGTTACCAGTTGGAGTCCGATTGCGAACTGCCCGGCTGGAGCAGCGTGCATTTTGTGCGCCCGGCCCACGGCCTGGTGGCGCTGCATGGCAGCACCGTGGTGCCTGTCAAGGTGCTGGGCCTCACCGCTGGCAACACCACGCAAGGCCACCGCTTTGAAGCCCGTGTATCGCCCGTGGTGTTGGCGCATGCAGACAGCTACGCCCAAACCCTGGCGCTTGACGGCGCCGTGATCGCCAGCTTTGACGATCGTCGCTTCTCCATCGTGTCCCAACTGGCTGGCGCCGCTGAAAAACTCGGCCCCAACTACCAGGTGCTGATGGACGAGGATTTGCTGAGCGAGGTGACTGCCCTGGTTGAGCGCCCCAACGTGCTGGTATGCGAGTTCGAAATCCAGTTTCTGGACGTGCCGCAAGAGTGCCTGATCCTGACCATGAAGGCCAACCAGAAGTACTTTCCCTTGCTCGATACCTCGGGCAAGCTCACCAACAAGTTCCTGGTGGTGAGCAACATCAGCCCCGAGGACGCCAGCGCCGTCATTGGCGGCAACGAGCGCGTGGTGCGCCCGCGCCTGAGCGACGCCAAGTTCTTTTATGACCAGGACCGCAAAAAGACGCTGGTTTCCCGCGTCGTCGGGCTCGACAAGGTGGTCTACCACAACAAGCTGGGCACCCAGGGCGAGCGCACCGAACGGGTGCGGGCCATTGCCGCTTCCATCGCTGCTTTGCTGGAGGCCACACCATCCATTGCCCAAGCCATTGACACCGCGGCCCGCCTGGCCAAGACCGATTTGCTGACCGACATGGTGGGCGAGTTTCCTGAGCTGCAGGGCATCATGGGCGGTTATTACGCCCGCCACGACGGCCTGGGTGACGAGGTCGCCACGGCCATTGAAGACCATTACAAGCCCCGCTTTGCCGGCGACGCACTGCCGCGCAACCTGCCCGGCGTGGTGGTGGCGCTGGCCGACAAGTTGGAGACGCTGGTCGGCATGTTTGGTATTGGCAACCTGCCAACGGGTGACAAAGATCCGTTTGCGCTGCGCCGCCACGCTCTGGGTGTGATCCGTATGCTGACCGAGAAAGACTTGCCGGTGGCTTTGCCCGCGCTGCTGGCAGGTGCCGTGCCCGCCTTTGGCGACAAGATCACCGACCCGACTGCTGCTCTGGCCACCTTCATTTACGAGCGTCTGGCCGGTTCGCTGCGCGAGCAAGGTTTTAGCGCGCAAGAGGTGGACGCCGTGCTGGCGCTGCAGCCCCAGCGCCTGGGCGACGTGGCCAAGCGCCTGGCCGCCGTGCGGGCCTTTGCCGCGCTGCCCGAGGCCGCCGCCCTGGCTGCGGCCAACAAACGCATTGGCAATATCCTGAAAAAAGCGCAAGAGGTGGATGCCCATGTCAGCGAGGTGCTGCTCAGCGAGCCTGCCGAGGTCGCCCTGCACGCGGCGGTCAAAGACATCGCCCCGCGCGCGACCTTGCAGTTCGAGGCCGGTGATTACACCGGGTCATTGCAAACGCTGGCGGCCTTGCGCACGCCGGTCGACGCCTTCTTTGACAACGTGATGGTCAATGCCGACGCGCTGGACTTGCGCCTGAACCGCCAGGGCCTTCTCAAAATTGCTTATGAGGCCATGAACCGGGTGGCCGATCTTTCCCGGCTGGCCAGCTGATGCCCGGCGCCATGAAAGTCGTCATCCTGGACCGGGACGGCACCATCAACGAAGACAGCGACGAATACGTCAAAAGTCCGCAAGAGTGGGAGCCATTGCCGGGGTCGCTTGAAGCCATTGCCCGGCTCAACCATGCGGGCTGGCATGTGGTGGTGGCCAGCAACCAGTCGGGCCTGGGGCGCGGGCTGTTTGATGTGTCTTCACTCAACGAGATTCACGCCAAGATGCACAAGATGCTGGCTGCCGTGGGGGGGCGCGTTGACGCTGTGTTTTATTGCCCTCACGCCCCGGATGACGGCTGCCGCTGTCGCAAGCCCGAGCCGGGTTTGTTTGAGCAAATTGGTGAACGCTACGGCGTGGACCTGTCCGACGTGCCCACGGTGGGCGACACCGCCCGCGACGTGCTGGCCGGTGCGGCCGCCGGCTGCGAGCCGCACTTTGTGTTGACGGGTAAGGGCGCCATTTACCGGGGCGTGAGCCTGCCGGAGTCCTTTCCCCCAAACACCCGGGTGCATGACGACCTGGCCGCCTTTGCCGACTTTTTGCTGTCGCGTGAGAGTGACGCCGCCTGAGAACCCATCTTTTTCTAAAAATAATAGCGCTATACCCAATCAATACGCCGGCCAGAGGCCAAAAACTCACTTAATGTCACTGATTCGTTCAATTTTGCACATGGCCTGGATGCTGCTCACGGTCATTCCGTGGGGGCTCACACTGGTCTTCATTTCGCTGTGGGTCAAGCGCACGCCGCTGTGGTGGTTTGCGGTCAACTGGTTTCGCGTGGTCATCTGGGGCACCCGGGTGTTTTTGGGGGTTCAGGTGCGGGTCACGGGGCTGGAGAACCTGCCCCAGGGCGACACAGCCCCGGCGGTGCTGTTGTCCAAACACCAGTCCACCCTGGAGACCTTGCTCATTCCCACCCTCATGCCGCGTCCGCTGGCCTTTGTGTTCAAGCGCGAGCTGTTGAAAATCCCGTTTTTTGGCTGGTCCATGGCCCGCCTGGACATGATCCACATCGACCGCGAGTCCCGGGCGCTGGCCATGAAGCATGTGGTGGCGCAGGGCAAGGCGCTGCTGGCGCAGGGCACCTGGGTCATCATGTTTCCTGAGGGCACCCGCATGAGCCGGGGTGAAA
This sequence comes from Rhodoferax sp. OV413, assembly GCA_943371745.1. Lineage (GTDB taxonomy): Bacteria > Pseudomonadota > Gammaproteobacteria > Burkholderiales > Burkholderiaceae_C > Rhodoferax. The sequence continues at coordinate 399 of CALRWE010000121.1, read as the reverse complement.
AGGGCACCTACCAGACCGCCGGCACCCGCCTGGCCGTAGATGCCGGCGCGCCTGTGGTGCCCATCGCCGTGTCATCCGGCAAGTGCTGGCCGCGCAAGGGTTTTATCAAGCACAGTGGCGTGGTGCAGGTGTCGATTGGCCCGGCCATTCCCAGCGTGGGGCGCGAGCCCAAGGCGCTGATGCGCGAAGTGGAGGCCTGGATCGAGGCCGAGATGCGCCGCATCGACCCCGAGGCCTACCGCTAGACCGCAAGCCATGCACCCGCTGCTTTTTCGCCACCCCCGTGCCACCCGGGAAACACGGCTTGCCGGGCAGGTGGTGGCCTACGAATTCAAGCGCGGCCAGCGCCGCACGATCGGGTTCTCGGTCGGGCCGGACGGTCTGGTGGTGCATGCGCCG
>CALRWE010000120.1:0-14811 GCA_943371745.1 Rhodoferax sp. OV413 | reverse complement strand
CAAGGTGATGGCATCCCCCGGCTGCAGGCGCAGTACCTGCACATGGCGGGCAGCCCCGGCGGGCAGATCGAGCAGGGCGCCTGGAATCAGGGGGGTGGGGCAGTAGAAACGGGGCATTGGGCGGGGACTCTTTTGCTATTGATTTGTATATATAAAGGCAATAGATACGCCGGCCAGAGGCCAATTTAGCTTAAACCCGGCCAAACGCATACCCATTGCCGATCTCAATGCCCTCTACCCGCTCAATCAGGCGCAGCAGGGGCTTGAGTTCGCGGTAGCGCTCGCAGGTGGCGCGCAGGTAGACGATGAAGCGGGGGGTGTCGGCCAGGTACTGGGGCTTGCCGTCGCGCAGGGTCAGGCGGGCAAAAATTCCGGCGACCTTGAGGTGGCGCTGCAGGCCCATCCACTCCACGCCTTTATAAAACTCGCCAAAGTCATCCCCAACCGGCAGCCCGGCTTTGCGGGCTTTTTCCCAGTAGCGGATGGTGATGTCCAGACAAAAGTCTTCTTCCCAGCTTAAAAACGCGTCGCGCATCAGGCTGGCGATGTCGTAGGTGATGGGGCCATAGACCGCATCCTGAAAATCCAGCACACCCAGGCGGTTGTCATTACCTTCGGACGACACCATCAAATTGCGGGGCATGAAATCGCGGTGCACATACACGCTGGGCCAGGCCAGGTTGTGCTCAATGATGCATTTGAAAGCGTCGTCCAGCGTGCGCTGCTGCTCGGCGTCGATCACCACGCCACGGTGGCGCGTCAGGTACCAGTCCGGAAACAGTTGTAACTCGCGCCGCAGCAGGGCTTCGTCATAGGGCGGCAACACGCCGGGCCGTGAGGCCAGTTGCCAGGTAATCAGGGCATCAATGGCTTGCAGGTACAGGCCCCGGTTGGCCAGGGGGTTGTCGCGCTGAATCACCTGCATCATGGTTTGCGCGCCCAGGTCAGTGAGCAGCATGAAGCCCCGGACCTCGTCCCACGCCAGCACCTCCGGTGCATGCACCCCGGCCTGCGCCATCAGCCCGGCAACCTTGACAAAGGGGTGGCAGTCTTCCTTGCCAGGTGGCGCATCCATGATGATGCGGCTGCCTGCGGTCGAATTGACCCGGAAATAGCGCCGGAAACTGGCGTCGGCCGAGGCGATGTGCACGGACGAGGCGTCCAGGCCCTGCAGGGGGGCCAGCTGGGTCAGCCAGGTGTTGAAATCGGCCTCGCGCTGGGGATCAGACCAGTCTGGCGCAATGAGGGAGGGTGATTGGGGGGCGTGGGCTTGGCTCATGGATAATCCATTCTACAAACCCGAACCCTGGCGGTTCGCCCGCAACCCTCTCCCTTGTTTGAGCCTGCCCCTGCCCGATGCGCTTTTCAATGCACGCCCTGAATCCCTGGGTGCCCGTGATCCGAAGGCTTAAAAGCCCGGTGGCGCTGGTCGCCTGGGCGGTTTTCCAGGGGGGCGCGACTGCCATTGCACAGGTATCGCCCCCCAACGCGCCGGACGACGCCCCCGTGCTGCTCAAAAGCAGCCCGATGTTGCAGGAGAAAATCCCCGAGGCTTCGCGCAGCGCCTTGCCGACTTTTGTGACCGGAGACCGTCTGTTCGGCCGCCCGGACCGGGAGACAGTGGTGGAAGGCAGTGTCGTGCTGCGTCGGGGCGACATGGTGATCAAGGCCGACCGGCTGGAGTACGACCAGTCCACCGACCTGGCCCGGGCACGGGGCCAGGTGCTGATCAACCGCGCAGGCAATGTGTACGAGGGCTCTTTGCTGGAGCTCAAGGTGGACGCCTTTGAAGGATTTTTCAACGAGACGCGCTACCGTTTTCTCAAGAACAAGGCCCATGGCGAGGCCGACCGGGTTGACTTCATCGACGAACAAAGGACGGTCATTCACAACGCCACGTACACCACCTGCCAGCGGCTGCCCAGCCCTGACTGGATGCCCGACTGGATCTTGCGCGCGGCCACGCTCAAACTGGATACCGAGGAGAACGTGGGCTCGGCCGAGGGCGCGTTGCTGAGCTTCAAGGGGGTGCCGCTGTTGCCCATTCCGTATCTGAGTTTCCCCCTGAGTGACCAGCGCAAGTCGGGTTTCCTGCCTCCCACCCTGGGTCTGGATACCGTCAACGGGTTTGAGGTGGGGGTGCCCTATTACTGGAACATCGCCCCCAACCGGGACGCCACGTTCACGCCCACTGTCATGAGCAAGCGGGGCCTGAACCTGGGCAATCAGTTTCGTTATCTGGAGGCCGACTACTCTGGCCAGTTGCGCCTGGATGTCATGCCGGTGGACAAGCTGCGTGACAGCAGCCGCTGGGGCATGGAGTTGGCGCACCAGGGCCTGCTGGACAACAGTCTGACCCGCGTTTTGACCGACAGCGGGGCCGCTCTGAGCCTGAACCTGAACCGCGTCAGTGACGATAACTACTGGCGCGACTTCACCGGCAGCTCACCTGCGTTGACCCAGCGCCTGTTGTCCAATGCCACCGCACTGTCCTGGAGCAACGGCAATTTCTCCAGCAGCGTGCGTACGTCCAAGTGGCAAACCCTGCAAGACGTGACGGCGCCCATCGTCCCTCCTTATGACCGGTTGCCGCAATTGATGACCCGTTACGCGCGCCAGGACGTCAAGGGGTTTGACGTCACGGTCGAGGCGGACTACACCCGTTTTCAAGCCGATTCCACCCGCACCCTGCAGCCCAACGCCCAGCGCGCTTTCTCCAGAATGCAGGTCAGCCAGCCCTGGATCTCTCCGGCGGGCTTCATCACCCCCAAACTGCAGCTGCACGCCACCAGTTACCAGTTTGATGTGCCGCTGGCCAGCGGTGTGACCACGGCCAGCCGTGTGCTGCCCACTTTCAGTCTGGACAGTGGCCTGGTGTTTGAGCGCGATGCCAGCTACCTAAGGCGGTCCTTTCGCCAGACGCTGGAGCCCCGGGCGTTTTATGTCAATACGCCGTACCGGAATCAGCAGTCGCTGCCTAACTATGACTCGGGCGCCAATGACTTCAACTTTGCGACGTTGTGGTCGGAAAACGCGTTTGTGGGCAACGACCGGATTTCCGACAGCCACCTGCTCACCCTCGGGCTGACCACGCGCTTGCTGGACCCCGCTACCGGCGCGGAAGCCGCGCGATTTGGCGTAGCCCAGCGCCTGCGGTTCAAGGACCAGAACGTCACCCTGCCCGGAGCCAGCCCGGTGGCAGATCGCCTCAGCGACTTGCTCTTGGGGACTTCTCTCAATTGGGATCCCCAATGGTCATTCGACACCACGGTGCAGTTCAACCCCAAGACCAGCCAGTCGGTGCGCTCAACCCTTGGGGCCACCTACAACCCCGGCAGCTTCCGCACCGTCAGCGCGGCTTACCGTTACCAGCGTGACTTGAGCGAGCAGCTGGACTTGGGCTGGCAGTGGCCCCTGCATGATTTGATGGGTGACAAGCGCACGACGCCAGGCGCGGGGCCCAAGGGGTGCACCGGCCGCTGGTACAGTGTAGGGCGCATGAATTACAGCATGGCCGAGCGCAAACTGGTCGGCGCGGTGCTCGGATTTGAGTACGATGCTGGCTGTTGGCTGGGCCGTGTGGTGGTGGAGCGTTTGCAGACCAGTACCTCATCGGCAACACAGCGCGTGATGTTTCAGCTTGAGTTTGTCGGTTTCACCCGCTTGGGTGTAAGCCCTTTGAAGTCCCTCAAGGACAATATTCCCGGCTACCAGACCCTGGGGGCACAGAGTAGCGTCCCCAGCCGATTCAGTAATTACGATTGATCTCCACCATGACCTATCGATTTGCGGCCCTGTCCCTGGCCCTCTTTGCAGCCGTTACCGCCCAGGCACAGGGTCTGCGGTTTTCTTCCAATCCGCTGGCCACTGCGCCAGTCGTTCAACGCCAAGCGGACTACATTGTGGCGGTGGTCAATTCTGAGCCCATCACGAATAACGAAGTTGGCCAGGAGCTGCAGCGGGTCATTCAACAACTGAGCCAGCAGGGTCGGCCTCCGGCCAATACGCAAGTGCTGGCGCGTGATGTGCTGGATAGCCTGATCAACCGAAAGGTCCAGCTGCAGTCGGCCCGGGAGACTGGCATTCGTGTCGACGAGGTCGCCCTGGATCAGGCGGAGCTGGCGGTGGCGAGGCAAAACCAGTTGGACCTGCCCGCATTGCGGCAGCGGTTGGTCCGCGATGGCTTGTCCGTGGCGCAGTTTCGCAACCAGTTGCAAGATCAGATGCTGATCACCCGCCTGCGCGAGCGGGACGTGGAAGCGCGTGTTCGTGTCAGCGACCAAGATGTCGATCAATACGTGCGGGAGCAACAAAACTCCATCGATCAGGGGACGCAGGAAATCAACCTTGCACAAATCCTGGTAGCAGTGCCCGATAGCGCCACACCGGTTCAGGTAGAAGCCTTGCAGGCCCGGGCGCAGCGCGCGCTTGACCGGGCCCGCAGTGGGGCCGACTTTGTGGCGCTGGTGCGTGAATTCTCGGATGCGCCGGACTTGGCCAACGGAGGGCAGATGGGCTTGCGTTCAGCCAACCGCTACCCCCCCCTTTTCCTGGAGTCCATCCGCAGCCTGGGCGTGGGCGAAATTTCCGGACTGGTGCGTTCGGGCGCCGGGTTTCATATCTTGAAGGTCATCGAGAAAAACAGCGCGGGTTTGCCAAGCATGACGGTGACTCAAAGCCGGGCACGCCATATCCTGTTGCGCCCCACGGCGCAGTCGACGGAGGGTGCGCTGGTTGAGAAACTCAAGCAATTCCGCACCCGTATCCTGGCGGGTCAGGCTGATTTTGCGGCCTTGGCGCGTGAAAACTCACAAGACGGCAGTGCGGCCGAGGGTGGTGATCTGGGTTGGGCCAACCCGGGCATGTTTGTGCCGGAGTTTGAAGCCGCCATGAACCGGCTCACACCCAACCAGATCAGCGAGCCCTTGGTGTCCCGCTTCGGTGTGCACCTGATTCAGTTGACCGAGCGTCGCAACGCCACGCTGAGCCCGAGCGAGCAGCGTGAAACCGTGCGCGCTATCCTGAGGGAAAAGAAGCTCGATGAGGCTTACGCCCTTTGGGTACAAGAACTTCGGGGCCGGGCCTATGTGGAGTTGCGCGAGCCGCCACTTTGAGCCCCAGCGCCATGAAACACATTCCCCGCAAACGATTCGGCCAGCACTTTCTCTCTGACAAGGGCATCGTCGAGGCCATCGTTGATGCGATTGACCCCAAGCCCGGGCAGACCATGGTCGAAATCGGGCCTGGCCTGGCGGCCCTGACCCAGCCTCTGGTGGAGCGTCTGGGCCAGTTGACCGTGATTGAACTCGACCGCGATCTGGCGGTGCGGCTGCGCGCTCACCCTCAGCTCAAGGTGATCGAATCCGACGTACTCAAGGTGGACTTTGCCGACCTCGCGCAAACGTGCTTGCCCGCCGACGCAGGCGCTGCCAAACTGCGCGTGGTGGGCAACCTGCCCTACAACATCTCCACTCCGATTCTGTTTCACCTGCTGGACTTTGTGGGTGTCATCGAGGACCAGCATTTCATGCTGCAAAAAGAGGTGATCGACCGCATGGTGGCGCGCCCTAAAACCTCGGATTACGGGCGCCTGAGTGTCATGCTGCAATGGCGCTACGCGATGGAAAATGTACTCTTTGTGCCCCCCACCAGTTTTGATCCGCCACCCCGGGTGGACAGTGCGGTGGTGCGCATGGTGCCCCACGTTGACCCGGTCGCCGTGGATGTGAAGCTGTTGAGTGAACTGGTCCAGGTGGCTTTCAGCCAGCGTCGCAAGCTGATGCGCCATACCTTGGGCAAGTGGCTGACGGACAAAGGTTTCACGGGCGAGTTCAATACCCAGCGCCGTGCTGAAGAAGTGCCGGTAGCCGAGTACGTGGCGCTGGCGCTCGCCCTGGGCGCCGGGGTCAAAGACATCGCCGCCTGACCCCGCGTGGGCGCAGGCTGCCCCCGGCCCAACAACTTGCCTTGCGCCCACAAAAAAGCCCACATGAAGTGGGCTTTTTTTCGTCAGGGCGTTGGCGCTATCAGGCAGCTGCCATCCAGTAACCTGCGTTGAAAGGACTGCTCATGCGCAGTGCCAGGGGCGACACATCGACCAATTTGTCGGTTGGCATTTTTTCGCCCGACTCGGTGGTCAACTCGATGCCAGCCACTGCTGGACCTCCTGTGACGCTGCTCGTTGCCTCGTTCGCCCGTTCTGCTTGGCTGGTGTGTGCAGAACGGGCTACAGAAAAGAATAGAAGCATCGGAAGGGAATCTTCCGGTCTCCCCAGTAATCGGCGGCATCACGGAAAATGTCCAGCAACTGCTCACGCGCTTCCTTGTCAAACTTGGCGTTGGCTGGAATATGCTCCAGCACTGCAATAAAGCCAGGCTGAGGACCGGATTTATGCAGGGGGTCGGTCATGCTGTCGTACAGTGCATCAAAGTTTTTGCCCACATGCGCGGACAACTTGAATTGCTGACCAATCAGGTCCAGGACATCTTGTTTGGTCTGGGCGTTGGCCAGGCTGGCGTACAGAAAATGCTGTCCAAGCGTCTGGGCTGCATCCTGCAGTTCCTGCACCCGAAAAGCCCGGATGGACTGGACGATATTGGGCCGCACCCCCCGCAATGGGATCTCCCCTGGCGCACTTTGGGGTGCAGTTTTTTCTTGACTCAATGGCATGTTCATTCTCGATTCCGATTCACTACTCAAAAAATAAAACTCAAATCTCAGGGCACGATCGTGCGAAAACTCGCATAGTGATCGGCCGTGTAATAACAGGTGTCAGGCGTGGTGGGCTTTCCCCCGCACACAATGCGCCGGGCTCCCCGGTGCTTCAGGCCTGGCGTGGACACGGTGTACTCGCGGTAATAACCCCGCTTTTGGGAGGGCAACAAACGCTCCCGATTTCCGAAAATGGTCCCGTCTTTTTCATACGGAAAAGGGCCACCTTGATGGATCAGGGCGTAGGTTTTAATCCCCTGTTCCGTCAGCTTGCTGGCCGGTATGGTGGTCTGGACCCCATCAGGGAGCGGGCCTTTGGCCTGCACCCAACCGGTGGCGACCAAGCCTGCCAGCAAAAAGCCAGTGAGTACTGACTTTAGCTTCGTCAGACGCGACATGAAAAACACTCCCCAAGGACACTCCGGGTTTACCCGGTAATTTCAAGGTCGCTAGTGTCGCGTATTTGGCGAGTAAATGCAAGTGAATGCCCGCTAAACAGGCACTCGGGTACTCAATCAGGGAGGTCTAAGTGAGCACCCGCTTAACCGTTGTCAATTACCGTTCGGCGTTGGCGTCCGCCACAGTCAACGCAGTCATGTTCACAATCCGGCGCACCGTGGTGCTGGCAGTCAGCACATGCACCGGTTTGGCTGCACCCAACAGCACTGGGCCAATGGCAATATTGCCACCCGCGGCTGTTTTGAGCAGGTTGTAGGCGATGTTGGCGGCATCGATATTCGGCAAGACCAGCAAGTTGGCGTCGCCAGCCAGCGTGCTGTGGGGCATGAGAGTGGCGCGGGCGTCACCGTCCAGAGCCACATCGCCGTGCATTTCGCCATCGACTTCGAGCCATGGCGCCTGTTCGCGCAGCAGGGCCAGCGTGTCACGCATCTTGATGGCGCTGGGCTGGTTGCTGCTGCCAAAGTTGGAGTGCGACAACAGGGCCGCTTTCGGGTGAATGCCGAAGCGCATCATTTCCTCAGCCGCCATCACGGTGATTTCGGCCAGCTCTTTTGCAGTGGGGTCGTAGTTGACGTGGGTGTCAACCAGGAAAATCTGCCGATCGGGCAGCATCAGGCCATTCATGCAGGCATAAATTTGTACATCTTGCGGCGTGCTGGGGCTGCCGCCCGGGCGCTTGCCGATAACCTGGTCGATGTATTGCAGGTGCATGGCGGTGGTGCCCCAAGTGCCGCAGATCATGCCGTCCACGTCGCCCTTGTGTAGCAACATGGCGGCAATCAGGGTCAGGCGGCGGCGCATTTCGATCTTGGCCACTTGAACCGTCATGCCCTTGCGCTCGGCCATGCGATGGTAGGTTTGCCAGAAATCACGGTAACGGTCGTCCTGCTCGACGTTGACCACGTCGTAGTCCAGCTCTTCTTTCAGGCGAAGGCCAAACTTGGCAATGCGCTGGGCAATGATGGCGGGCCGCCCGATCAGGGTGGGGCGGGCCAGGCCCTCGTCCACCACGATCTGACAGGCGCGCAGCACGCGCTCTTCTTCTCCCTCGGCATAGGCAACCCGCTTTTTGACGGCTTTTTTGGCCGCTGCAAAAATGGGCTTCATCATGGTGCCAGAGGCGTAGACAAAGCTCTGCAGGCGCTCGCGGTAGGCATCCATGTCCTGAATCGGGCGCAGCGCGACGCCACTGTCTGCTGCGGCCTGGGCCACGGCAGGCGCGATCTTCATCATCAGGCGGGGATCGAACGGCTTGGGAATGATGTATTCCGGACCAAACGCCAGTTGCTCACCGGCATAGGCGGCGGCGACCACTTCGCTTTGTTCCGCTTGCGCAAGTTCCGCAATGGCGTGCACGGCTGCAATTTCCATCTCCAGCGTGATGGTGGAGGCGCCTGCGTCCAGCGCGCCCCGGAAAATGTACGGGAAGCACAGGACATTGTTGACCTGGTTCGGGTGGTCGGTGCGACCGGTGGCGATGATGGCGTCGCTGCGCACCGCCTTGACATCTGCGGGGTCGATTTCGGGGTTGGGGTTGGCCAGCGCAAACACCAGGGGCCGTGGCGCCATTTTGGCGACCATGTCTTTCTTGAGCACGCCACCGGCAGAGAGGCCCAGAAATACGTCAGCGCCTTCGATGATCTCGCTCAGGGTGCGCGCGCTGGTGGGTTGGGCGTAGACGATCTTGTCCTCGTCCATCAACTCGGTGCGGCCCTCGTACACCACACCAGCCAGGTCGGTGACATAGATGTTTTCGCGCGGAATGCCCAGTTTCACCAGCAAGCCCAGGCAAGCCAGTGCCGCAGCGCCAGCCCCCGAGGTCACCAGCTTGATCTGCTTGGGGTCTTTGCCAGCGACTTTCAGGCCGTTCAGGATGGCCGCACCCACGCAAATGGCCGTGCCGTGTTGGTCATCGTGGAACACCGGGATTTTCATGCGCTCGCGCAGCTTGCGCTCCACATAAAAGCAGTCCGGCGCCTTGATGTCTTCCAGGTTGATACCGCCAAAGGTGGGCTCCAGCGAGGCGATGATGTCGACCAGTTTGTCGAGGTCGTGCTTTTCGTCGATCTCGATGTCAAACACGTCGATACCGGCAAACTTCTTGAACAGTACGCCCTTGCCCTCCATCACGGGCTTGGAGGCCAGCGGGCCGATATCACCCAGGCCCAGCACCGCCGTGCCATTGGTGATGACCGCCACCAGGTTGCCGCGGCTGGTGTACTTGAACGCGTTGTTGGGGTCTTTGACGATTTCTTCGCACGGGGCGGCCACGCCAGGTGAGTAAGCCAGGGCCAGATCGTGCTGGTTGGTCAGCTGTTTGGTCGCCGCAATGGCGATCTTGCCGGGGGTGGGGAACTGGTGGTAGTCGAGTGCAGCGCGGCGCAGTTGAGCGCGTCTTTCTTCGTTGGTAACGGTCGTCTCAGGCATTCTTGTGTCTCCTGCCGGAATCAAGATGACCGAAAAGCCACCCCGCCAGCGTGTCTAAATTAGTGGCGGGATTGTAGGCGCTTGCTTGCAAGAGTCCTTTCAGTTGCCTGTGCGGGAGCCTGAACAAATAGTTGCATTTTCAGCTTGCCAAAGCGCGACCTCAGTCTTTGAGAGACCAAGTCCATCCCCTTGGCTGAGTGCTCCCGGTCCCCGCTTGGGTTGGACCCCTTTGAATCCGTTGTATTGACCTGTCGGATGGCCGACCCTGGACAATCCCCCAATCTGTCGTGCAAGGTTTTTACCCCCGCATCAGCGCCTCAATCTCCATTGCATCCACCGGCACCCCCCGGCTGATCAACTCGCAGCCGGTGTCGGTCACGATGGCGTCATCCTCAATGCGGATGCCGATGTTGTGAAACTGCGCCGGCACCCCTTCAGCGGGTCGCACATACAGCCCCGGCTCGATGGTCAGTACCATGCCGCTGCGCAAAATACGGCTGGGGCGGTCGCGAATGATCTCACCGCTCAGTGGGTCTTTGCGCTCGCTCACCTGGCCGATCTCGGCGGGTTCGACATAAGCGCCGCAGTCGTGCACATCCATCCCGAGCCAATGGCCGGTGCGGTGCATGTAGAACTGAAAATAGGCGCGCTTATCGATCACATCCTGCACTGTTCCGACCTTGTCTTTATTCAGTAGCCCCAGGTCCAGCAGGCCTTGCGACAGCACCTGGACCGCGGCCTCATGCGGATCGGTAAAGCGCGCACCGGCCCGGGTTGCCGCCACGGCGGCCTGTTGCGAGGCCAGCACCAGGTCGTACAGCGCGCGCTGCGGCCCGGTGAATGTGCCGTTGGCCGGGAAGGTGCGGGTGATGTCCGACGCATAACCGTCAAGCTCGCAGCCCGCATCAATCAGCACCAATTCGCCATCGCGCACCGGGGCCGCGTCGGCCCGGTAGTGCAGCACGCAGGCGTTGGCGCCAGCGGCCACGATGGAGCCATAGGCCGCACACTGCGAGCCCTGACGGCGAAATTCGTGCAGCAGTTCGGCGTCCAGGTGGTACTCGCGCACCGCCTCGCCGTTGCGCAACATGCGGGCACTCAACTGCATGGCGCGAATGTGGGCGCCCGCGCTGATCTGCGCGGCCCGGCGCATGGTGGTCTGCTCTTGCGCGTCCTTGACCAGCCGCATCTCGTCCAGCAGGCCGCACAGGTCGCGCTGCTGCTCAGGGCACAGGGCGCCGTAACGAATTTTGGTTCGCAGGCTGCCCAGCCAGCCGTCCACGCGGGTTTCCAGCCCCTTGTGGCTGGCAAACGGGAACCACACGGCGTCGCGCCCGTCCAGCAGGCCGGGCATCCGGGCATCCAGTTCGGCCACCGAATACGCTGCATCCACGCCCAGGGCTGCGGGCGCTGCCTCAGGCCCCAGCCGATAGCCGTCCCAGATCTCGCGCTCCAGGTCCTTGGGCTGGCAAAACAGGGTGCTTTTGCCGTCGCCGGTGATCACCAGCCAGGCCTGCGGTTCGGTGAAGCCGCTCAGGTAGAAAAAATAACTGTCATGGCGGTACAAAAAATCAGCATCGCGGTTGCGCATTTGCTCAGGTGCCGTGGGCAGGATGGCGATGCCCTTGGAGCCGAGTTGGGCCGCCAGGCGGGCACGGCGCGCGGCGAAGTCAAACTGGCTGGCAAAGCTGTTGGCTACTGTCTTGTTCATGGGGGTGTCCTGTCGGCCCTTGTCGGGCCCAAAAAGTGCGGGGTATCAGAGGGTGGCTGCGCTCGCCCGCTCGCTCCAACGGTCGCGGTAGGCCTGCAAATGGGGCAGACCTTCTCTGCCCGGCACAAACTTGAGCAGCCCGCGCGCAAACTCCAGCGCGCAGAAGGTGGTGATGTCGGCAATGGTGAAGCGTTCGCCCGCCACAAAGGGCCGGTGCGCCAGCTCGCCATCGAGCCAGCGGGCCACCTCGCGGACTTTTTCGCCCTGCGAGCGCCCGAATTCCGGAAACTGTGGCTGCTCCAGTGGCGCCAGGCCCGGGTGGGTGTGGCGGATGGCATTGGCAAACCCGGCAAACAGGTAGAACTCAATACGGCGGTCCGTCATCTCGATGAAGGCGCGTTCCTCGAAGTCCACCCCCATCAGGTTCGGCTCGGAGTAGATGCCTTCCAGGTAGGTGCAAATGGCGCGGGTTTCCGTGAGCACACGGCCGTCGTTCAATACCAGCGCCGGCACTTTGGCCAGCGGGCTGATGGCGCGGTAGGCCTCGCCCTTGTGCTCATTGTCGGCAATGCTGACCATCACCTGGGGCAGGTCGGTCACGCCCTTTTCAGCAAGGAAAAGGGCTACGCGCCGGGGGTTGGGCGCTCGGGGGGACAGGTAGAGTTTCATGCGGTGTAGAGGTCAATCATGGGAGTCCCCCAGCGGGTCGGGTCATCAGGGCAATGACCAGCCGTTCATGGTAACGCCGTCCTCACCTTCCTGCCGGTCTCTTATGATTTGGCCATGAATACGCCCGCACTGCCCAACGACCTCCCCGACTTCGGCTTGATCGCCGACCTGATTCACCAGCATGCCCTCCACCAGCCTGAGCACCTTGCGCTGGTTGAAGGCGAGCGCCAGTGCAGCTATGGCGCGCTGGACGCCCTGATGGACCGCGTGGCCTGTGCGCTGCAGCGGGACGGTGTGCGCCCCGGCGAGGCCATTGCCATTTGCGCCGCCAGCTCGGTGAACTACGCCGCCGTCTTTCTCGGTGCGCTGCGGGCCGGCGTGGTGGTGGCGCCGCTGGCGCCGAGTTCCACCCCTGAGAGCCTGGCCCGCATGCTCAGTGACGCCCGAGCCCGCCTTTTGTTCACTGATGCCACTGCCGCCGAGGCCGTAGGCGCACCGGATGCGACACCCGGTGCGCCCAGCCGGATCGCGCTGGATGGCTCTGGCGTGGGCTTGGCGTTGCAGGCTTGGCTGGCGCCGGTTGGCCACTCGCCTGTACCGGTCGCCTTGGCGCCCGAGGCGCCGTTCAACATCATCTATTCGTCTGGCACCACGGGTGAGCCCAAAGGCATCGTGCAATCGCATGGCATGCGCTGGGCGCACGTGCGGCGCGGCAGTGCGTACCATTACAGCCCGGCCAGTGTGACGGTGCTGTCCACGCCGCTGTACTCCAACACCACACTGGTGGTGTTTTTCCCCACGCTGGGCTTTGGCGGCTGCGTGGTGCTGATGCCCAGGTTTGACGCCAAAGGCTACCTGCAACTCGCCCAGGCGCACCGGGCCACGCACACGATGCTGGTCCCGGTGCAGTACCAGCGGCTGATGGCACAGCCCGACTTTGACGCCTGTGACCTGTCGACTTTTCAGACCAAGTTCTCCACCAGCGCGCCCTTTGGCGCGGCCCTGAAAGCCGATGTGCTCAAGCGCTGGCCCGGGGGCCTGGTCGAGTTTTATGGCATGACCGAGGGCGGTGGCACCTGCATTCTGGAGGCGCATGCCTGGCCCGACAAGTTGCACACCGTGGGCCGCCCGGCCGAGGGCCATGACATTCGCCTGATTGACGACGACGGTGTGGAACTGCCACCTGGCGAGGCGGGCGAGGTCGTCGGGCATTCCGCGGGCATGATGACGGGCTACTACGGCCGCCCGGAAAAAACCCGGGAGGCCGAGTGGTTTGACCCCCAGGGCAAGCGCTTTATTCGCACCGGCGACGTAGGTCGTTTTGACGCCGATGGCTTTTTGACCCTGTTTGACCGCAAGAAAGACATGATCATCTCCGGGGGGTTCAACGTTTACCCCAGCGACCTGGAGGCCGTGTTGCTCCAGCACGCCGGCGTCCAGGAGGCCGCCGTGGTGGGCATGCCTTCGGTTCAATGGGGTGAGACGCCCGTGGCTTTTGTGGTGCGCAAGGCGGGCGACCAGAGCACCGCGCAAGACCTGCTGGATTGGGTGAGCGCGCGGGTAGGTAAAACCCAGCGGCTGGCCGCGGTGCACTTGATTGACGAACTGCCGCGCAGCGCCATCGGCAAGGTGCTCAAGCGGGAACTGCGCGACCAGTTGAACGCGTAGCCTTTGAGCCGCGGAATGAGCAATTGGGGCGCTGTGGCGTGAGTTGTCAGGCGATGCCGGCGTCTGCGTTGGCAGCCTCGTCGGGCGCGGGCTGGTTCAGCAGGCGCAGTCGCTCAGGCGTCCCCACATCGGTCCAGCGGCCTGTGTACATTTCTGCACTTACCCGGCTTTGCTGCATGGCTGCGCGCAGCAGCGGTCCCAGCGCTGCCCGGACACCCAGGGGGTTGCCCGGCGCCATGTCGCACCAGGGTGGGGCGAACAAGGCGCCGCGGTACAAGCCAATGGTCGAGTAGGTGAATTGCTCCGGCGCCTGGTTCAGGGCCAGGCCGTTGGCGTCCAGGCCAAAGTCGCCCTGGGGGTTGTGCGCCGGGTTGGGCACCAGCCAGATGTGCGCCAACTGGTTGCTGGCGATAAAGCGCCTGACCGCCGCCTGGCTGAACACAAAGTCCGGCGCAAACACATCCCCCGCCAGCACCCAGAACACCTCGCCCAATTGAGGCAGGGCCCGGGCAATACCGCCGGCCGTCTCGAGCGCGCCACCAAAGTCCCGGCCTTCATGGGAGTAGTGCAGCGTCAGCTTTCCTGAGTTTGATAGCGACCCGGGCATATAAGACGATGGCTGGAGGCTGAAATGATCACCAAAAGCTGCCACAAGCTGCTCCCCCAGCCACGCCGTGTTCACCACCACCTGTTGAAACCCACCCTGCACCAGGGCTTCGAGGTGCCACTGCATCAGCGGCTTGCCGCGCACCGTCAGCAAGGGCTTGGGGGTGGTGTCGGTCAAGGGGCGCATACGCTCGCCGCGACCGGCGGCCAGCAGCATGGCAGGAATGGGCACGGGGGCGGGGTGGGGGGCGGTGTCTTTCATCAAGGTGAATTTTGCCCTGTTCGCACCAGACATCCTTGTGGCGCAGGGCGCCCCAGACGGGAACAAGGGCACTCCAACTTGGGTATAAGTCCAAACAGTTTATTTCTCAGGCGACAGGCCCCACCGAATGCACCGATTTTTAGCGCTCTTGTTGTTCGCCTTTTCCGCCATCGCGATGGCCCAGGCGCCACGCCAGGGGGCGGACGGTTTTCGAAACAGCTACCCGCACCCTGACAAGCCCAGCTTTCTCGCCTGGCAGTGGGAACGCCTGCGCGACGGTCTGCCACAGCCGCC
>CALRWE010000119.1:0-14820 GCA_943371745.1 Rhodoferax sp. OV413 | reverse complement strand
GTCAATTCGGGGTACGAGTCGGTGTGGGCGTGCCAAGTTAGCTATCGGGGTTTTGGTCCCCAAAGAATTTTCTCGGCATCTACCTCAGCACCTCCACCCTCAAGTTTCTTTCATCATCCGGGGCGTCGCCCAGCTACATGACAGTTAGCTCTGAATAACTATTTATTTAATAGCTGTCAGCCATTAAAAGACCCTGGCTGGAGGCCAATTTGGCCTATAAATATCATCCGGGTGGCCATGTGTTCAATATGGCCATCACCCCGGCTCCCCGCCTTACAGGTTGGGTGCCAGCAGGCGCTGCAGCGCTTGCTGGTCCATGCGCCGGCGCGCCGCCAGATCCTTGAGCTGGTCTTCGCCAATTTTCCCCACGCTGAAATAGGTGCTGTCCGGGTGGCCCAGGTAGAAGCCGCTCACACTGGCCGCGGGTGTCATCGCCAGGCTCTCGGTCAGCCCCATGCCGATGTCCGCGCATTGCAGCAGCTCGAACATGTCTTTTTTGGCGCTGTGGTCCGGGCAAGCCGGGTAGCCCGGGGCGGGGCGGATGCCCGTGTACTTCTCGGCAATCAGCTCCTCGGGCATCAGGGCTTCAGACGGCGAGTAGCCCCACAGGTCGGTGCGCACGCGGTGGTGCAGGTACTCGGCAAACGCCTCGGCCAACCGGTCGGCCAGTGACTTGAGCAGGATGGCGGAGTAGTCGTCGTGGTCGTCCTCGAAGTACTTTTCTTTCTTGTCCACGCCAATGCCGGCCGTCACCGCAAAGACGCCAGCGTAGTCCTTCAGCCCGGTGGGCTGGCCTGACGCGTCCAATTTCGGTGCCACAAAATCAGCCAGACAGCGGCTGGGGCGCATGACGCCGTCAATTTCCTGCTTCTCGGTTTGCTGGCGCAGGCCGTACCAGGTCATGGCCACCTCGGTGCGGGTGTCGTCGGTGTAGAACTCGATGTCGTCGCCATCGACCGAGTTGGCCGGGTACAGGCCCACCACGGCGTTGGCGGTGAGCCAGCGGCCTCCGATCAGGCGCTTGAGCATGCGCTGCCCGTCGGCATACACCCGCACCGCCTCGGTGCCCACCACGTCGTCTTTCAGGATGGCGGGAAATGGCCCGGCCAGGTCCCAGGTCTGGAAGAACGGGCCCCAGTCGATGTATTTGGCCAGCTCGGTCAAATCGAAGTTTTTGAACACGCGCCGTCCGATGAATTTGGGCTTGTGCGGCGTGTAGTGCGCCCAGTCCACGGGCGTTTTGTTGGCACGGGCACGGGCCAGCGACCACATGGGGGTTTGCTTTTTGTTGGCGTGTTGCTCACGCACCCGGTCGTAATCGGCCTTGAGTTCGTCGATGTAGGCCGTGGCCTGGTCAGAGAGCAGGCTTTGCGCCACGCTCACGCTGCGTGAGGCATCGGGCACATAGACCACCGGGCCTTCGTAGTGCGGCGCGATCTTGACGGCGGTGTGCACCCGGCTGCAGGTGGCGCCACCAATGAGCAGCGGGATTTTTTTGATGCGGAAATGATCGTCCTTTTGCATCTCGCCCGCCACATACTGCATTTCTTCCAGGCTCGGGGTGATCAGGCCCGACAGGCCAATCATGTCCGCGCCTTCAACCTTGGCGCGCGCCAGAATCTCGTGGCAGGGCACCATCACGCCCATGTTGACCACGTCAAAGTTGTTGCATTGCAAGACCACGGTCACGATGTTTTTGCCAATGTCATGCACATCGCCCTTGACCGTGGCAATCACGATCTTGCCCTTGGTCCGCACGTCCCGCCCTGCCGCTTCGTCCAGGCGTTTTTCTTCTTCAATGTAGGGAATCAGGTGTGCCACGGCTTGTTTCATGACCCGCGCACTTTTCACGACCTGCGGCAAAAACATCTTGCCCTGGCCGAACAGGTCGCCCACGATGTTCATGCCCGCCATCAGCGGACCTTCAATCACGTGCAGCGGCCGTCCTCCTTTAGCAAGCACCGCTTGATAGGCCTCTTCGGTGTCAGCCACGATGAAGTCGGTCATGCCATGCACCATCGCATGACTCAGGCGCTGCTCCACGGTGGCCGGTTTGTCTTCTGTGCCGCGCCACTCCAGCCGTTTGCTCTCGTCCTTGGCGGCACCTTTGGCGCTGTCGGCTATCTCGACCAGCCGCTCACCCGCATCAAGGCGGCGGTTCAGCACCACGTCCTCCACGCGCTCGCGCAACTCGGGCTCCAGGTCGTCATAGACCCCGACCATGCCCGCATTCACAATGCCCATGTCCATGCCCGCTTGAATCGCATGGTACAAAAACACGGTGTGGATGGCCTCGCGCACCGGGTCATTGCCCCGGAATGAAAAGCTCACATTGCTTACACCGCCCGACACCTTGGCGCCCGGCAGGTGCTGCTTGATCCAGCGCGTGGCGTTGATGAAATCCACCGCGTAGTTGTTGTGCTCTTCAATACCGGTGGCGATGGCAAAGATGTTGGGGTCAAAAATGATGTCTTCGGGCGGAAACCCCACCTCATCCACCAACACGCGGTAAGCCCGCTCGCAAATCTGGATCTTGCGCTCATAGGTGTCGGCCTGGCCTTGCTCGTCAAACGCCATCACCACCGCTGCAGCCCCGTAGCGGCGCAGCAACTTGGCCTGGTGCTTGAATTGCTCTACGCCTTCCTTCATGCTGATCGAGTTGACCACTGCCTTGCCCTGTACGCAGCGCAGGCCGGCCTCGATCACGCTCCACTTGCTGGAGTCAATCATCACCGGCACGCGGGAAATATCGGGCTCGGAGGCGATCAGGTTCAGGAACCGCACCATCGCGGCCTGGCTGTCGAGCATGGCCTCATCCATGTTGATGTCGATGATCTGGGCGCCGTTTTCGACTTGCTGGCGCGCCACTGACAGGGCTTGTTCGTATTCGCCATTCAAAATCATGCGGGCAAACGCCTTGGAGCCGGTCACGTTGGTGCGCTCACCAATGTTCACGAACAGCGAATCCTGGCCAATGCTCACCGGCTCCAGGCCGGACAGTTTCATGGGGGGAACAGTAATTTCAGACATGCATCTCACCTGTGGGTATCAAATTTCAGGTGAGCGTCGTTGGGAATCTCCAAGCCTGACAGGCTGGACAGCCCGCTGCAACGCTCCTTGGAAGGATAAGATTTTAGTGGTTTTGCCAGGTGATCTGCACTTTGCGGTGCTGCATCACGCAGTCGCGCAGATAAAGATTGATCGGGCTTTGAGGCGTAAGGGTTGGGACGCGACTTCATGCTGGCCAGGTTGTACTCAGATTTCATGCGTGTTCACCTCGATAAAAAGCGCTTTCGCGTTGGGTGGCTGAACGCGTCTGGACTATCGCCAGTCTGCCTTCTAAAGACCGTCAACTTTCACCGAAGTCGATCGTCAAAAATGAACGTCAGGTTTGGAGCGAAACCTAGACCCGGATTGCAGCGGTTGCAGTCATAGAGATTTCGGCTATGAACGACTCCAGAAGGCTGTTTGCAGTCAAATGATTTCCCCATTTTTTGTCCCAAAATCAGCCGTTCACATTTCCGCATATTCCCTTTTGCGTTTGGGCTTGTTCAATGCCAAGCGGTATTCCCTTACCGTTGCTTAGCCGGATTCCACCATGGCGTTTGAAATGATCACTAGCGTTCCCACAAACAAGAGTGTCAAAACAAAACCGATAGCTATGAATATCAGCGGGTTTGATTGGAAGTTCTCTCCTCGTTTTCTTCCATCTTCGATGCCAATGAAGCTCCAGAGCATTGTCTGGAGTGCGTGCAAAATTTTCATCCAGCTCTTTCTCATCGGCTTTTCTGCACGTTCAGCGGCATGACTGCTTCGCCCTTGTTGCCCCAAGCATTTCGAACATAAGTCGCAACGGCAGCGACCTCTGAGTCCGAGAGGGTATGCCCGAAGGGCGGCATTCCATAGGGGCGCGGGTTACCTTCAGTCGTGGGTGCGAAACCACCGCTGAGAATGATCCGGACAAGGTTAACGCTTGAATCCATGATGACTGTGCGGTTGCCCGCCAAGGGCGGATAGTCACCACGCCCCTCGCCATTGTCCCCATGGCATTGAGCGCATTGGTTGAGATAGACACTTTGACCGATTTGCTGGCCCTCAGTGGTGGAGAGCTTCCGGTCTTCTTTTGCATTTTCCTGTCGCGGCAGCTCTTTCAAAAAATGAGCCATGGCTCTCAAGTCCTTTTGATTCAGGTGCTGTGTGCTGCTGAAAACAACCTCTGCCATCGGTCCTAAAGTTGAACTGTGGGCAGTCTTGCCTGTTTTGAGCAATTGCATGATGTCCTCCATGGGCCAGTCTTGAAGGCCCGCCTCGGCTGGCGAGGACAGAGACGGGGCATACCAGTTCTGCAGCGGGATCAAACCGCCACTCAACCCGAGCTTGGATTGGGTGGCACCGAACACGTTGCGTGGCGCGTGACAGGCTTGGCAGTGCCCTAGACCTTCCACCAAATACGCACCTCGATTCCATTCATCGCTCTGTTGCTTCAGCGGCTCGAATTGCTCTGGCGAAAAGAACAGTGCTCGCCATACCGCCAAAGCCGCCTGGGTGTTGTATGGAAATTTCAAAGTATGAGGTCGATTGGTCTGTTGGACTGGCTGCACACTGAGCAAATAAGCAAACATCGCGTCCGTGTCGTCTCTGGTGATTCGGGTGTACTCCGTGTAAGGAAAGGCGGGATAGAGCAGCCTGCCATCTTTTGAGCGGCCATGATGCATCGCTTGCCAGAAGTCGGCTGCGGTCCAAGCGCCTATGCCTGTCAATTTGTCCGAGGTGATGTTCGAGGTGACCACGCTGCCAAATGGCGTGTCAATGCTTTTACCCCCGGAAAACGGCAAGCCACCCCGCGCGGTATGGCAGGCAGAACAGTTTCCAACCTGGACCAAATAGGCACCACGCTGAGCCACCTGCGGTGCCAGAGCCTCGTTAAATGGTCGGTCATCGATGGAAGGCACTTCCTGGTCCTTTATCCACTCAAGGCAAACAAATCCCCCCAAACACACAACCATGATCACGGCCAAAGTCTTGGCCAATCTCAAACGCAAGACTTTCATCGAAATCCACTCCCACATTCCATGGTCGGTTGAGCAGGCAGACTCACAGCAGGTAAGCCCCGCTTAACTGGCTGCGAAGACAGCCAGGTCGCAACCGCCGCAACGTCCTGCGGCGATAGTCGGCGCGTGATTTCCCCCATGCAGTCTGGCGAGCTTGCACGCCGCATGCCGGTGCGCCACGCACCCAACTGCCCAAGCAGGTAATCGTGCGGTAGACCGACCAGACCCGGCATGGCGGGTGCCAGGCCCGTCATGGTTGCCCCATGGCAGCTCGCGCAGGCGGGTATGCCACGGGATTCGTCACCGTGACGGACCAGTTGCTCTCCGCGGGCTAGCGTCGCCGAGGGCGCTTTGGTGGTCTGCGCTGGCGGGTAGGGAAGGTCCAATGATGCGAAATGGTTCGCGATTTCCATCAGGTACTGGTCAGACATGTGGTCCAGCAGATAAGCCATGGTCGCGTTCTGGCGTCTACCGTCTCGAAAGTTGATGAGCTGGTTGTACAAATACCCGGCAGGCTTGCCCGCAATCCTTGGGAAATAGCCGCTGTTTGTCGCTCGCCCTTCTGGACCATGGCATGTGGCGCAGGCCTGCATCCGTTGCCCCATTGAATCAGGTGGTTCAGCAGCCAAGGCAGTGCCTTGGTAAAGGCCAAGAAAAAGCATCCAACATGCCAGGTGGAGCGATATAGATGAAGATGGAGATGCATTGGGACTCATGTTTGAAGTACTCGTAAACGATTGGGAGCAGTGTCGCGAACAACATCTGATACCACCAGACTCAGTTAATCTTTAAAATACAGTATCAGTTTTGTAAGCGCCCTGATTCACCCTGCCTATGAAAAAATACGAATTACTGGCCGAGGACATTGAGGCCCTGATCGCTTCAGGGACCATTCAGCCAGGCGAGAGACTGCCCTCCGTGCGTCAGACGATTACCGCCCGGCACCTGAGTCCGTCCACGGTGTTTGAGGCCTATTACCTGTTGGAGGCGCGAGGACTGGTTGAGGCACGACCACGCTCGGGCTACTTCGTGAAGAGTCGGCCCAGCTTGCGCAACGAACCTCAGGCCGCCGATCCTGCTACCGAATCAAGGGAGGTGGTCGTCAACGAATTGGTACTGGAAGTCTTGGGCGCTGGGCACGGGCGCGATGTGGTACCTCTCGGTTCCGCCTTCCCCAACCCACATCTGTTTCCAGTGGCCCGACTTGGACGCAGCATGGGCGCCGCTCTTCGGTACATGTCACCGGCCCAATTGCTTGAAGACCTGGCGCCAGGGAACGCGGAGCTGCGCCGCCAAATTGCGTTGCGCTACATGGGTAACGGGGTCGCCGCCAGCTCAGACGAAATTGTGATCACCAGCGGTGCAATGGAAGCGCTGAACTTGTGCCTGCAAGCCGTCACCCAAGCAGGTGGTGCCGTGGCCATCGAGTCCCCAGCCTTTTATGGCTGTCTGCAGGCGCTTGAACGTTTGAAGCTGAGGGCGGTGGAGGTCGCTACCCACCCACGTGATGGCATTCAACTTGACTCGCTAGAAGCCGTGCTCAAACGCGAGCGCGTAAAGGCCTGCTGGTTCATGCCCAACTTCCAGAACCCTTTAGGTGCACTGATGCCTTTGGAGAACAAGCGCAAACTGGTCCACTTACTTTCGCAAAAGGGTATCCCGTTGATCGAGGACGATGTGTATGGTGAGTTGTACTTTGGCGTGCGTAGGCCGCCACCGGCCAAAAGCTTTGACAAGGACGGCTGGGTGTTGCACTGCAGCTCGTTTTCCAAGAATCTGGCACCCGGGTATCGGTTGGGATGGACGGTAGCAGGCCGTTATGCGCGCACCGTGGAGCGGCTCAAACTTTCAAGCACCTTGTCTGTCTCGGTACCAGTGCAATTGGGCATCCTGAATTACCTCCAGGAAGGTGGTTACGACAAGCACCTGCGCATGTTGCGCGAGACGCTCAGCGCGCAGCGTGACGTGGCGCTTCAAGCCATTGCCAAGCATTTTCCGGCAGGCGTACGGGTTACCCAGCCCGAGGGCGGCTACTTTTTGTGGGTGGAGTTAGCGCCGGGGTTGGATGCGCTGGCGTTGCAGCGCATGGCCCTGTCTCAGAACATCAGCATCGCACCAGGACAACTGTTCTCTGCGGACCAGCGATTCAGCCACCACATCCGCCTCAATTTCGGACACCCCTTGGCTGGACAGCTAGAGCCAGCGCTAAAGACGTTGGGCAGACTCGTGCACGCGTTGGCACCCTGAATACGTGGGGATGATGATGGTCAATTGGTGTGGCAGTTTGCGTGCCAACTGAGCCTGGTGAATGGAAGTCAAGTGGCGTCCAGCGGCCAGCCACTTTGTAGGGCGAGACTGACAGGTGGCGTTGCCTGAGTCACGCACATATCGTAATAATTCGACAATGTTGGCAAGAAGAAATGACAATTGCCAGGCTATTGGCATTGCTAAAGTGAAATCCCCAAAACAAAGAGGAGTTAGCAATCATGGTTACCTACACAAATAAATTTCGAGCAGCTACGGTTCAAGCAGAGCCCGTATGGTTTGATGCAGCAGCTACAGTGGAAAAATCTATAGGGCTGATAAAAGAAGCTGCTAGCAACAATGCCCAGATCATTGCCTTTCCAGAGGTGTTTATTCCTGGATACCCGTACCATATTTGGCTCGATAGCGCATTCGCAGGAATGGGTAAATATGCGGTGCGTTATCACGAACAATCGCTGCCCATCGACAGCCCGCTGATCGTTCGACTCAGAGATGCAGCACGTGCAAACAATATTAGCGTTGTGATGGGCTTCAGCGAGCGCGACGGCGGCACCCTCTATATGAGTCAAATTATTATTAATGAACAGGGAAATATTGTTGCCCACAGAAGGAAGCTAAAACCTACCCATGTGGAGCGATCTGTTTTCGGTGAAGGTGACGGGTCGGACATCGCGGTATATGACTTGCCTATCGGTCGTGTTGGCGCCTTGAATTGCTGGGAGCACTTTCAGACCTTGACAAAATATGCGATGTACGCGATGCACGAACAAATACACATTGCCGCGTGGCCCGGAATGTCCCTCTACCAACCTGAAGTTTATGCTTTCAGTTCCGAAGCTCAATCAGTTGCTACGCAAATGTATGCAATGGAAGGGCAAACCTTCGTACTGTGTTCTACACAGGTGGTAGGAAAAGCCGCTCATAAATTCTTTTGTGAATCGCCAATGCATGAAAAGTTAATTGGATACGGAGGGGGATTTGCACAGATATTTGGCCCCGACGGCCGGGCATTAGCGGAACGACTACCTGGCGATGCAGAAGGCATACTGTACGCAGAGATCAATCTTGCTGAAATTGCAATGGCAAAACAAGCCGCTGACCCCGTTGGTCACTATTCTCGACGTGACGTATTTACGCTGCAATTTAACGATCAGCCTCTCGGCCCCGTCAAACGCAACAAGGACATAACTGAAGCTTCTTCGCTTGAGCGAGCTTTACCAGCGGCAACGGTGACCGCACCAGGTTTGCCGCACAAAGCATCTGCGCTCCAAATACCAAAATTAGCCGCGGCGCATACGAATATCGAAAACGAACTGCGGAATTGATAGACTGAAAAGCCATCCGTCATCCAGCCATAAAGGTGGACGGATGATGAGCTTCGCCTTAAGGCGCTAGCGTAAGCCCCTTTCATTCAAGGACGGGGCTTACGCACTTTCAAACAAGTATGTTGAGAATGCGTGAAATTAGATCAGAGACTTGAGAAAATAAAGCGACGAATAAAGTCAAATCTGCTAGATATGACAGTGCTATTTTCCGTGAAATTATTAGGTCTCAATAATTACTAGGACTTGACTAGGCGGCATAAATGATCTACCTTTTGGCTGTAAGGAAAATGGTGCGAGTACCCTTTCCTGCGTAGTTCAAATTTCGATATATGAGTAAATTAACCATGTTACATTTGCAAGGCATCGAGTCTGAGGTTCACTCTGCTGCAATTCTGGTGGATGCTAAGCTCATCTATAGTTCACATGAACTTCCAAGTCGTGACCGCATCCCTATATGGAATGAAGTAGTCTGGCGTAACTATGTTCCGCTGCAAATAAAGATCACACCCCATGATGACTTTGCAGGACAAGTTGCACTAACCCAGCTTGGTGGAGTGCGAGTAGTGACCTCTGGATCCAGAGCGCAGTGCATAACTCGGACACCTAAGCTCATCGCGCAGGACAGCGAGGAGTACTTAATGCTCGGTCTGCAACTGAAGGGCGCTGGGATTATTGATCAACATGAAAGACAAGCGCAATTGCGGTCGGGTGATTTTGTTTTTTGGGATACACGTAAACCCTACACAATTAACTTTCCAAGCGATTGGGAAATGGCTGTTTTTCAGTTTCCAAGAAGCGCATTGACTTTCAGTCCCAAGAGCATCGATTCATTTACAGCCTTGACTTTTCACGGACAAAAAGGCGTAACACAAATTGCTTCAAGACTGCTCATGGGTATTGCTGAAGAGGCGCGTTACCAAACATTCGAGCACGACACGCCTCTCTTGGAGCACACGCTGGGGATATTAGACTTTTGCATAGGTCACAAGTTAACTGATTGCGAGCTAACACCTAACTATAACGAAGTACTACTTAGACGAATAAATAGCTACATAGGCGAAAATTTACAAAACCCTCAGCTTTCCGCAATAGAAATTGCGCAGGCGCATGGACTATCACTGAGTCAGCTTTATAGAGTTTTTCAAAGTCAACGATCGACAGTCGGCGACCATATACGACAACGGCGACTCGATCGAATTAAATATGAACTGACCAGTCCAGCTTCTCGTCATTTTACAATCGCATCGTTAGCTCGCAAATGGGGTTTTCTGGACACACCACATTTCAATCGTGTGTTTAAGGCGCAATATAAAATTACCCCTCAACAACTTCAACATCAAGTAATGAGCAATAGGAAATCGCAGATAGATAAATAGGAGAATGAGGACAGCATCGGTGACGTGCATATTCTCGACGCGCCCTCCCGATCTTTAGTCCGAAACACATCGAGGTGTCACTGTGTGCTTCTTGATCGCACACAATCGTCAACGTCAGCGGATGGCCCTCAGAATTATTTCTGGCTTAAGTCCCTACGACTCTTAACGCGGCACACCCGACTTACAAAAGTGCCGCGTGGCTGACCGGAATGGGTCTGAACCCGCCCCCTGAGAGCTGTTGCCAATGGTTGTTCGCGACGAAAAAGATGCAAAGCTTGAATAACGCGACAGCACCCGTGTCCATGCCGTAAATGGCATCAGAGCAATGGCTGAATTATTATCAAAAACAATAGCTTCTAGCGCTTACTGCATAAGGGCTACAGCCCTAAATGATTAAAAATCAGGCCAGCATTTGCAGCAGAACGCTGTGCCAGGCGGCTTCGTCAATCTGGCTGTCTTGCCATTGCAGGTTCACTTGGTCTTCGATCCGGCAAGTCGCCAGAAAAGCCGCCATGACCTAAACCAATTCAATCGGCCCCGGATACCTGGCCACGGTGCTGTCTGCCGTGAGCAGGGTGATGCCTTCAGCGGTGGCCTGTGCCACCAGGATTCGATCAAACGGGTCTTTGTGGATCAAGGGCAAGCTCTCCACAAAGACGGCGTGCGCACTGGTGATGGGCAGTTCTGTGTAGTCGTTATCAAGCAAACCGCGCCTGAGTAACCGCGCATCCACTTTGAAATCGTCGCGGCCCAGGCCATTTTTGATGGCAATCTCCCAAATGCTGGCGGCGCTGAAAAGAAGCTCATGCTCAGGATTTGTCATGAGAGACACCGCTTTGCCTGAAAGCTTTTCCGGCTCATTGGCGGCCCAGATTAAAAGATGCGTGTCGATCAAGAACTTCAAGGCGCTTCCCCAGAAAACAGTCTGGCAATCGCATCGTCCCCCATCCGATCAAAATCAGGGGGCACCTGCATCGTGCCCTTCAAAAATCCAAGCCGTTTCTTTGCTCTGTCTTGTCCAGTCGGGATCGCGCTCACCATTACCAGCGGCTTGCCTGCTTTGGCAATTACAAATGGTTCGCCGTGCTGTGCCTGCGCAATCAGCCGTGAGAGGTGGGTTTTAGCTTCATGAATGTTAATGGTTTGCATGATATTTTTATCAAACTAAGTTGGTGAACTAAGTTTGAATTATGGCGGGTAAAACAGCCGTTGCAGATTGAAAACCGGCCATCAAGTTGAGGTTTTCAGTGCCCGGCGCAGCGCGGGGTGCAACTTTTGGGCGTGTTTGGGGCCTGGCACACCAAGCAGAGGCCCGATGGTCGTGCAAGATCCGCCCACCCATTACGATGGTCCCCATACCCACTTTCTGTCAGGCAGCAACAGCGATGCGACACAGCGAAAAACACCG
Source organism: Rhodoferax sp. OV413 (assembly GCA_943371745.1). Lineage (GTDB taxonomy): Bacteria > Pseudomonadota > Gammaproteobacteria > Burkholderiales > Burkholderiaceae_C > Rhodoferax. Next base: position 3,395 of record CALRWE010000119.1, on the reverse strand, counting down.
AACTCACCGAACAGGCTGGCTCCGTGCCGCCGTCCTTGGCGCAAACGACGGCATCGTGTCAACTGCCAGCCTCGTGCTGGGTGTGGCTGCGGCAGGCGCAGACACCCAGGGCATTCTGGTGGCCGGCGTGGCTGGCCTGGTCGCCGGCGCCATGTCCATGGCTGCAGGCGAATATGTCTCGGTCAGTTCGCAGGCCGATACGGAGCGGGCTGATCTCGCGCGTGAGAGCGAGGAGTTGGCCTCGAATCCTGCACAGGAACACGCCGAACTCATGGCCATTTATGCCAAGCGCGGGCTGGACGCCACCCTGGCGTCCAGCGTGGCGACCCAATTGATGCAGCATGATGCACTCGGAGCTCATGCCCGGGATGAGTTGGGCATATCGGACACGCTGGCCGCCAAACCTGTGCAAGCTGCGTTCGCCTCGGCGGGTACGTTTGCGGTGGGCGCAGCGCTTCCTCTCCTGATGGTGCTCTTGCTGCCCAAGCCTGTGCTCATGTGGGGGCTGGCTGGCATTTCGCTCTTCTTTTTAGCGCTGTTGGGGCTTCTGGCGGCGCGCGCGGGCGGCTCACCGGTGATGGCATCAGTGGTGCGCGTCACGTTTTGGGGCGCCTTGGCCATGGCGTTGACCGCTGGCGTAGGCGCGCTATTTGGCGTGGCTGCCTGAGTTCTGCTACCTCAAGCCGCTTCCTTGTAAAAAAACGATTTCTGCAGCGTTCGCCCCGGCAGCGGCGCCACGGCGTTGGCAATCGCGCCAATATGGTCTGGCGTGGTGCCGCAGCAGCCACCCACGATATTGACCAGCCCTTCAGCGGCAAATTCATGCAGCAGGCGGCTGGTATCCGCAGGTGTTTCGTCAAAGCCGGTGTCGCTCATGGGGTTGGGCAGGCCGGCGTTGGGGTAGCAGCTGATGAAGGTGTCAGGGGCCACACGGGCCAGTTCCTGGATGTAGGGGCGCATCAGCGCGGCGCCCAGTGCACAGTTAAGACCCACGGCCACGGGCTGGGCGTGGCGCACGCTGTGCCAGAAAGCGGTGACGGTCTGGCCGCTCAAAATGCGCCCGGAGGCGTCCGTCACCGTGCCGCTGATGATCAGTGGCAGGCGCTCGCCCGAGGCCTCAAAGTACTCGTCAATGGCAAACAACGCCGCCTTGGCGTTGAGCGTGTCAAAAATGGTCTCCACCAAAATCACATCGGCGCCGCCTTCCACCAGCGCTTCCATTTGCTCGTAATAGGCCGCGCGCAATTGCTCGAAGTTCACATTGCGCGCGCCGGGGTCGTTCACATCGGGGCTGATGCTGGCGGTCTTGGGGGTGGGCCCCAGGGCGCCGACGACAAAGCGCGGTTTGTCGGGGGTGGAGTATTTGTCGCAGGCGGCGCGGGCCAATTTCGCCGACACCAGGTTCATCTCGCGGGCCAGATCGGCCATGTCGTAGTCGGCCTGGGCTATTGTTGTGGCGCCAAAGGTGTTGGTCTCGATCAGGTCAGCACCGGCGGCCAGGTAGGCCTCGTGGATGTCGCGGATCACATCCGGGCGGGTGAGGGATAGCAGCTCGTTGTTGCCTTTGACGTCTTTGTGAAAGTCCTTGAAGCGTTCGCCCCGGTACTGTGCCTCGTCCAGCTTGAAGCGCTGGATCATGGTGCCCATGGCCCCGTCCAGAATCATGATGCGTTGGGCCAGAATGCCGGGCAAAGCGGGGGCGCGGGTGTAAGGAGTGGTCTTCATAGGACCCGGATTGTAGAAAACATTGCTTGGCGCGTGGCCAGACTCCCGCCCAAAACCCGGGACAATAGAGGTATGAAACACCTTCTCCCCAAAGAAACTTGGGCTCTTCTTCAGCAGCAAGCCGACATCCTGTTTTTGGATGTGCGCATGGAAATCGAGGCCCAGTACGTGGGTCGCCCACCCGGCACGGTCAACATTCCCTGGGTTGACTACCCTGATTTCAAACCCGATGCCGCGAAATTTATCCAGGCGGTCGAGAAGCTCTCCCCCGCCAAAGACACGCCAGTGGTGTTGATTTGCCGCAGCGGCCAGCGCTCGGTCGACGCCGGCATCGCCCTGGAGAAGGCCGGATTTACCCAAGTGATCAATGTGCTGGAAGGCTTTGAGGGCGAACTCGACGACAACAACCAGCGCGGGACGGAGGGGGGCTGGCGCTTTGATGGCCTGCCCTGGAGCCAGTCTTAAGCCAAATTAGGCTCTAGCCTTGGTATTTAAACGCCTGGCAGCTATCAATTAAATACAATCTAGTTTGTCCATCCAAGAAATCCTGCAGGAAGTCTTTGGCTACGGTGAATTCCGTGGACCTCAGCAAGCCATCATCGAGCACGTGGTCGAGGGTGGTGATGCCCTGGTGCTCATGCCCACCGGTGGCGGCAAGTCGCTGTGTTACCAGATTCCGGGTATTGCGCGTGAGCAACGAGGCCAGGGCATCACCGTGGTGGTGTCGCCCCTGATTGCCCTGATGCACGACCAGGTGGGGGCCCTGCATGAGGCGGGCGTGAGTGCGGCCTTTTTGAATTCGAGCCTGTCGATGGACGAAGCCTCCCAGGTGGAGAAGCGCCTGCTCAGGGGCGACATCACGCTCTTGTACTGCGCGCCTGAGCGGGTGACCACGCCACGTTTCCTGGCGCAGCTCGATTCCTTGTATGAGCGCGGCAAGCTCAGCCTGTTTGCCATTGATGAAGCCCATTGCGTCAGTCAGTGGGGTCATGATTTCCGGCCCGAGTACCGGGCCTTGACGGTGCTGCATGAACGCTATGCCACCGTGCCGCGCATCGCGCTCACCGCCACGGCCGACACGCTCACCCGGGCCGACATCATCGAGCGCCTGCAGTTGGAGGACGCGCGCCTGTTTTTGAGCAGTTTCGATCGGCCCAACATCAGCTACACCATCGTCGAGAAGACGCAGGCCACCCAGCAGTTGCTGAACTTCATTGCCAGTGAGCACATGGGCGACGCCGGCATCGTGTATTGCCAGTCGCGCAAGCGGGTGGAAGAAATCGCCAACATGCTGTGCGACGAAGGCGTGGCGGCACTCCCTTATCACGCGGGGCTGGACAGCAAGGTGCGCCAGGCGAATCAGGACCAGTTTTTGCGCAGCGAGGGCATTGTGATGGTCGCCACCGTGGCCTTTGGCATGGGCATTGACAAGCCCGATGTGCGCTTTGTGGCGCACCTGGACATGCCCAAAAACATCGAGGGCTACTACCAGGAGACCGGCCGCGCCGGGCGAGATGGAGAGGCTGCCGATGCCTGGATGTGCTACGGCCTGCAAGACGTGGTGAACCAGCGCCGCATGATTGACGAGAGCCCGGCCGGTGAAGAGTTCAAGCAGGGCCTGCGCGGCAAGCTCGACGCGCTCTTGGGCCTGGCCGAGGCGACCGATTGCC
>CALRWE010000118.1:0-14918 GCA_943371745.1 Rhodoferax sp. OV413 | reverse complement strand
TGCGCAGGGGCTGAGCGTCCGGTCGGGTGATGTCCAGTCGGGTTACGCCTGCGGCTAACCCGACCTACGGGCCGATGGTTTTTTCTGGGTGGGGCCCGGGGGGATAATCCCGCCATGTCCATGCACTTTGATCTCGTTGACCTGCGCCTGATGGTGCGTATTGCCGAAGCCAACAGCCTGACCAAAGGCGCCGAGGCCTCCCACATCTCCCTGCCGGCGGCCAGTACCCGCATCAAGAATCTCGAAGAAGGTATCGGCACCAAGCTGCTCAATCGCACCAGCCAGGGCGTCACCCTCACGCCGCCGGGTCAGGCCTTTGTGCACCACGCCCGCATGGTACTGGGCCAGATTCAGCACCTGCGGGGTGACTTGCAGGAGTACGCCCGGGGCGTCAAGGGGCACTTGCGGGTGTTTGCCAACACCACGGCGCTGGGCGAGTACCTGCCACCGGTCTTGCGCAGTTACCTGCTGAGCCGCGCCTGATCGCGTTCATTACCGAGGGCACGCAGATCAGGAAGATTTTGGATCACATCGGGGTTGACTCCGAGCCCCCGAACATATCCCCGGCGCGCGGGCCACCGCTGTGGGATGACTGCGATGCGCAGATGGATGACGGGGCGCAAATCGAGCCAGCGGACTGGGATCTAGCGGCGCAACCGGCACCCGACTTTGAGGTTGACCAGCGCATCAGTTGGTGAACTGGCAAAACGGTGACTCAGCCACGCTGTCGGGTAGCTATGCGCCCGGCATACCCGGCGCACCGCTAATCCCTCTTGTGAACAGCGCATTGTGGTGGTGGATCGGCCAGGCAGGGCCTTACTGAGGGCGCGGTGCGGGTTTCTACGTGGGGTGAGGGCCTCTTCCAAGTGGTGATACTTGGCCTCATGCGGTTGAAATGCTTATCCGTTTATCCGTGAAGCCCAAAGCCACCCGTCTGAGCGCCCTGGCACCGGAATACGAAAAAACCCACCCTTCCCGGCTTGATGCGGCCATTGCTTGCTCTCTTTACAGGAGCAAATGTGACTCAATCAGGTGGCGGCAGCCGGTAGGTGGCCGGGGTGCGGCCGAGCTTGATGGGGGAGCCCAGGCCGAGGTAGCCGCCGGGCAGCGTCACCACCATGCCGCGGTGGGCGGTGTGCGGGTGGCTCAGGGCCTGCGGCACGTCCAGGATGGGGCCGCAGGGCACGCCACGGGCGTTGAGCTGCGCCACCAGCGCCTCGCCGTCCTGCGTGGCCAGCAGCGCCACCAGCCGCTCACGCAGCGCTTCCCGGTTGACCGAGCGGTCGCCCGCGCCGGCAAAGCGGGCGTCGGTGCCCAGCGCCGGGTCGCCCAAGGCGTCGCACAGCTGGCGGAACTGGCGGTCGTTGCCCACGGCCAGGAAAAGCGGCACCGTGCCGGTGGGAAAGGCGTCGTAAGGGTAGATGTTGGGGTGGGCGTTGCCGGTGCGCGCGGGCACGCGGCCGTCGCCAAACCAGTTGGGCGCATGCGGGTGCAGCAGCGACAGGCCGCTGTCGTACAGCGCCGCTTCCACAAACTGGCCGCGCCCGCTGCGTCCGCGCTCCTGCAGCGCCAGCAGCACGCCGAGCGCGGCATTCAAACCGGTGACCATGTCCACCACCGGCAGGCCCACGCGCAGCGGCGGCGCACCGGTCTCGCCGTTCACGCTCATCAGGCCACTCTGGGCCTGGATGGCGGCGTCGTAACCCGCCAGGCCGCCCAGCGGGCCGTCGGCGCCGTAGCCGCTGACGCGGCAGTACACCAGGCCGGGGAACCGCGCGGCCAGCACCTCGTAGCCCAGGCCCCACTTTTCCATGGTGCCGGTCTTGAAATTCTCCAGCAGCACATCGGCGCCTTCGAGCAGGCCCAGCAGCGTGGCGCGGGCCTCCGGCGTGGTCAGGTCCAGGCGCATGCCGCGCTTGTTGCGGTTCAGCCCCCGGTAGTAGGAGGCCACGCCATGCTCGAACGGCGGCCCCCAGGTGCGGGTTTCGTCGCCCTGCGGCGGCTCGATCTTCAGCACGTCAGCGCCGTGGTCGCCCAGGATCTGGCCGCAGTACGGCCCGCCCAGTACGCGCGAGAGGTCGATGACGCGGATGCCCGCCAGCGCGCCGGGGGACGTGTGTGGCGTGAGGGGTTCGGTCATGGGGATTCCTTCGAAAGTGGATGGCGGTCAATGAGTTTGAAGGCACCGGCGGCCATGGCCAGCAGGCGGCGTTGGGTGAACAACAGCGCCAACGCGCCGCCGTGCACGTCGCCCCGGCTATTGAACAAACCGCACGCGCGCGCCATGGGAATGTCGACGCCGACGAACTGGCCGCGGCGGCCGGGAGCGCGAAGGACTGGGTTCATGGGAGAGCGGCCATCAGCGCAGGAAAGCCTGTGTCAGACGCACCCAGTAGCTTGCGCCCAGGGGCAGCGCGCGGTCATTGAAGTCGTAATGCGGGTTGTGCACCATGCAGCCGCCGTCGTCGCCGACACCGTTGCCAAGGAACAGGTAGCAGCCCGGCACGTTCTGCAGCATGTAGGCGAAGTCCTCGCTGCCCATCGTTGGCGCGCGTTCGCGCACAAGTTCGGGGCCCAGCATCTCCAGCGCCACCTCACGCGCGAACGCGGTTTCGCGCTCGTGATTGACCAGCACCGGGTACTGCTGCCGGTAGTCGATCTCGCACTGCAGGCCGTAGCTCTGTGCCTGCGCGCGCACGAACTCCTGCAGCCGCTGCTCGATCCGGCCGCGAATCGCCGGGTCGAGCGCACGCACACCAATTTTGAGCACCGCCTGCTCGGGCACGATGTTGTAGACCTCGCCCGCCTGCACGGAGCCAACGGTGATGACCGCCGCCTGCTGGGCATCAATCTCGCGTGAGACCAGGCTCTGCAGCCCCAGCACGATGCTCGCGGCGCACTGCATCGGGTCGATGCCGTGGTGCGGCATCGCGCCGTGCGCGCTCCTGCCGGTCAGCGTGACCGTGACGCGATCAAACGAAGCCATCGCCGGCCCCGCGCGAAAGGCCAGCGTGCCGAGCGGGATGCCGGGAATGTTGTGAAGCGCGAACACCGCATCGCATGGAAAGCGCTGAAACAGGCCCTCGGCGATCATGTGCCGGGCGCCGCCTTCGTTTTCTTCGGCAGGCTGAAAAATCAGGTGCAGTGTGCCATTGAAGTTGCGCTGCTCAGCAAGGTGCTTGGCCGCGCAAAGCAGTATCGCGGTATGGCCGTCATGGCCACAGGCATGCATTTTCCCCGGATGACGGCTGGCGTAAGGCAGGCCGGTGTTTTCGTTGATGGGCAAGGCATCCATGTCCGCGCGCAAGCCGATGGAGCGCTCGCCCGAACCCGCGCGCAATGTCGCCACCACGCCGGTGATGGCCATTCCCGTGTGCACTTCATAACCCCAAGAGGCAAGCTTTTCGGCCACCAAAGCGCTGGTCTGAAACTCTTCGAACGCCGTTTCTGGGTGGGCGTGCAAGTGCCGTCGCAGGGCCACCATTTCCTCTTCAAGCCGGGTAATGCCGGGCAGTATATTGGTCTGTGGCATGAACGTTCCGTCGTTTGGGCTGTCAGTTCTCAACGCGGATGTTGAGCTTTTTGACCAGCTCGCGATAACGCTCGGCATCGCCCTGGTAAAGCTTGCGCAGTTCCTGCAAGCCCATGGCGGGTTGGGGCTCCCCCCCGCTGGCGGCGATGCCGTCGCGCACCGACTGCAAATTGATCACCCGGTTGAATGCCTCGTTCAACCGTTCCTGAGCCGCCTGAGGGGTGTTCGCAGGCGCGACCAGCCCGCCCCAGAGCCCGAAATCCATACCCTTGAGCGATTGGCCTTCATTGACAGTAGGCGTGCCGGGGGTAAGCGGACTTCTTTCCTTGGTCATCATGCCCAGCGAGCGTATTTTTCCGGCATCGACGAAGGTGCGCACGGTACTCAGCGTCGTGACCATCAAATCCACCTGTTGCCCCAAAATGTCGTTGATCAGGGGGGCTGCGCCCTTGTAGGGCACATGAATCATGTTGAGCTTGGTCTGGCTGGCCATGTGGGCGCCCAGGATGTGCTGGAATGAACCAGGCCCGACGCTGCCATAAGTCAATTCACGCCCCGCGGACTTGCCGTATTGGATCAACTCGTCAATGTTGCTCACGGGCAGGCCGGTGCGCGCCACGACCATCATCGGTGTTCGTGTGGCAACACCGATAGGCGTGAAGTCCTGCGGTTTGTACTTGGCATTGGGATTGATCGCCGGCACCAGAATCACCTCGTTGGGAGTGGCGTACATCAAGGTCAGCCCGTCGGGAGAGGATTGCAACACGTTTTGTGCCGCAATGGCGCCGCCCGCCCCCCCGATGTTCTGCACAATCACCGTCTGACCCAGCTGTTTTGACAGTTCGGGGGCCAGACGCCGCGCGCTGGTATCCGAGGGACCACCGGCCGGATAGGGCACGATGATGTTGAGTACCGGCTTGTCTTGCGCCTGCGCGCCGTTGAGCGCGGCCGTCGCCGCCAGCGCCAAGACGCAAGCGCATGTCCATCGTTGAAAGTGTTCGAAAATTTGCATGAGATCTCCTGTTTGTTGTGGATGCTGTCGGATCTGTTTCAATCCACCTTCGCGCCAGAGGCCTTCACGACCTCGCGCCATTTGGGCACTTCGGCCTGGATGAACTCGGCCAGTTGCTCGGGCGCGAAGCCGGTGGCCATCTCCAGGCCCTGGGCCATCAGCTTCTGGCGCACCTCGGGCTGCTGCAGCGCCTGCACGAAGGCGGCGTTGAGCGTGGCCACCACCTCGCGCGGCGTGCCGGCCGGCGCCACGATGCCAAAGAACACGCTCACGTCAAAGTCCTTCACGCCCTGCTCCATCAGCGTGGGCACCTCGGGCAGGCTGGGCGAGCGCACGCCCGCCGTCACCCCCAGCACCCGCAGCCTGCCGGTCTTGATGTGGGGCAGCGCGGTCAGCACATCGGTGAAGGACATGCTGACCTGCCCGCCGAGCAGGTCGTTGAGCGCCGGGCCGGTGCCCTTGTACGGTACGTGCTGGAGGTCGGTGCCCGTGCGCAGGTTGAACAGCACACCCGCCAGGTGCGACGAGGCGCCGTTGCCCGACGAAGCGTAGCTGAGCTTGCCGGGGTTGGCCTTGGCATGGGCAATCAGCTCGCGCACGTTCTGCACGGGCAGGCTGGAATGCACCACCAGCACGTTGGGCAGGTGGCCGATGCGGATCACCGGGGCAAAGCTCTTGACCGGGTCGTAGTTGATCTTGCTGAACAGGCTGGTGTTGATGGCCAGCGGCCCCGAGGTGCCGAACAGCAGCGTGTGGCCGTCGGCCGGCGCACGCGCCACCAGCTCGGCGCCAATGTTGCCGCCCGCGCCGGGCTTGTTGTCCACCAGCATGCCCTGCGTCAGGGATGGTTTGATGGCACTGGCCAGGATACGCGCCATCGCGTCGGTGGGGCCGCCAGGGGCAAACGGCACCACCAGCGTGACCGGTTTGGCGGGAAAGGCCTGGGCTTGCCCGGTGGCGGGCAGCGTGGCAGCCAAGGCCAGCGCGGCCAGCGCGGCGCGGCGGGCAGGCGAATGAGGGGCAAGGGGTTTCATGGGTTGTCTCCTGGTTGTTATGTCTATGTGTGCAAAAAAAGGCTGCGCCTCAGCCAATCAGGTTCAGCGCCTGCAGCGTGGCGGCGTCCACCGGGTTGTGGTCCGTCGCCCACAGCGGGGACAGGTCCACGGCGGGCGCGGGTGCCAGCGGGTCGGCGGGCAGCAGGCGGTGGCGCAGCGTGAGCTGGGCCAGCAACAGGCGCCGCAGCGAACCGGTGCGCCCGGCCTCCCAGCCCATGGCCACGGCCGAAGTCAGGTGGTACAGGGCGGACGCCGCCTGGCGCGCCAGCCGGTCGTCGCGCGCCTGCGCCGTCTGCGCAGCCAGCGCCTGCACTGCATCCACCAGCGCCAGCAGGCGGGTGCGTGCGGCCGGGTGCCAGGGTGTGGCGGCGATCTGCGCCAGCAACTGCTCGCGCCACACCGGCAGCGAGCCCTCGCGCTGGACGGCGCGCATCACGTCCAGCGCCACGATGTTGCTGGTGCCCTCCCAGATGGAGCCCAGGTGCGCGTCGCGCACGATGCGCGGGTCGCTCCACTCCTCGATGTAGCCGCAGCCGCCGCGCACCTCCATGGCGTCGCCGGTGGCCTTGCGCGCGTCGCGGCAGGCGCGGAACTTGATCAGCGGCGTCAGCAACCGGGTCAGCGCGTAGGCGCCGGGCTCGCCCGCGTCGGCGCGGCGCAGCGCCTCGGCGGTCTGGAACATCATGGTGCGGGCCTGCTCGGCCGGGCCCAGGATCTTGGCCAGCTGGCGCTGCATCAGCGGCATGTCGATCAGGTGCCGGCCAAAGGCCTGGCGGTGGCGCGCGATGTGCAGCGCCTCGGCGCTGGCGCGGCGCATCAGGCCGGCGGCGCGCATGCCGTTGGACAGGCGCGAGTTGTTCACCATGTCCGCCATCTGCTGAAAGCCACGCCCCAGCTCGCCCACCAGCCAGGCCTTGGCGCCCTGCAGGCAGATCTCGCCGCTGGCCATGGAGCGCGTGCCCATCTTGTCCTTGAGCCGCACGATGCGGTAGGCGTTGGGCGTGCCGTCCGGCAGCGTGCGCGGCAGCAGGAACAGCGAGACGCCCTTCATGCCGGCGGGTGCGCCCTCGGTGCGCGCCAGCACCATGGCCAGCGCGGCATCGGGGTTGGAGCAGAACCACTTGTCGCCGTGCAGCCGCCAGGCGCGCCCGGGCTCGTCGGGGTCGGGCACGCCCAAGGTGGCGGTGGCCGCCACGTCGGAGCCGGCGCCCTGCTCGGTCATGAACATCGCGCCCTGGGCCAGGGCGTCCAGGTCCTGCGCGGTGAGGTCGGCCAGGTAACGCTGCACCAGGTCCGGGGCGCCGTACTTGCGCAGCGTGCGCGTGAGCGAATCGGTCATCGACAGCGGGCAGCACAGCCCGAACTCGGCCTGCACAAACAGGTAGGTCAGCGCGTACTTGGCCACCGGCGGCATCGCCGTGGGCCAGCCCAGCACGCCCGGGCGGTGCGACATGGCCGCCAGGCCAAACTCGCCAAAGGCCAGGCGCTCCATCTCCACATAGCTGGGGTGCTTGTGGATCAGCTGCGCGTCCACGCCGGTGCGGGCGCGGTGCTGCAGCGTGGGCGGGTTGACGTCGGCCGTGCGCGCCAGCTCGTCCAGCGGGCCGCCGGCCAGCTCACCCAGGCGCAGCAGGTGCGGCTGCAGGTGCTGCAGCAGGTCGGGTGCGAGGTACAGCGCCAGCAGCGGCGCAAATTCCGGGTCTTCCAGCCAGGCGTTGGCGCCGGCGCGGTCGGGCACGGGGTGTTCGTTGATGGCGGTGGTCAGAGCGGCAGGCAGGCGGGCGTTCATGGGCGGTCTCCTTGGGGGCGGCGCAGGCGGGCGACGCATGGGCCGGATTCTTCCCCCGCGGAACATCGGTGTCTAATATTGATTTAGTCTGATTCAATCCAAAATTTGTATTGCCATGGAACTACGACACCTGCGCTACTTCACCGTGCTGGCCGAGGAGCTGCACTTCGGCCGCGCCGCGCGCCGCCTGCACCTCTCGCAGCCGCCGCTGAGCTTCAACATCAAGCAGCTGGAGGCCGGCTTGGGCGTGCAGCTGCTGGAGCGCAACAGCCACGGCGTGAAGCTCACCCCGGCGGGCGAGACCTTTCGCCGCGCCGCCCTGCAGGTGCTGGCCGACGTGGACACCGCCGCGCTGCGCACGCGCGACGTGGCCACGGGGGTCACGGCGCGCGTGCGCATCGGCTTCGTCGGCTCCATGCTGTTCCGCGGCCTGCCCGAGCGGCTGGAGAGCTTTCATGCGCAGCACGCCGGCGTGCAGGTGGAACTGACGGAGCTGAACTCCGCCGAGCAAGTGGACGCCATCGCCCACGGCCGCATCGACCTGGGTTTTGTGCACACGCAGCGCGTGCCCGCCAACCTGCGCTGCGAGCGCTACATGTCCGAGCCCTTCATGGCCTGCGTGCCCGCCCGCCACCCGGCATCAAGCGCCAGCGGCTGGGACGCGGCGCACTGGCGCCAGACGCCGCTGGTGCTGTTCTCACGCGGGGCCTCGCCCGACTACTACGAGCGCGTGCTCGGCCTGTGTACCCAGCTCGGCCTGGACCCGCTGGTGCGCCACGAGGTGCGTCACTGGCTTAGCGTGGTGGCGCTGGTGGCCAAAGGTATGGGCGTGGCGCTGGTGCCGCGCGCCCTGATGGACAGCGGCGTGGCCGGCGTGCGCTTTCTGCCGCTGCCCGACACCGGCGTGCTATCCGAAGTGCACCTGCTGTGGAACGAACGCCAGATGCCCGCCGTGCTGCCGGCGCTGGTGGCGCATTTTCTGGAGGGGGCGGGGTGATGCCTGACAACTCCCGAATACATAGCAAACAATGACCGTTCTACGCCGGGAATATCCCAATTCCACCCTGGATTCAGGTGCGCAGTGCACCGCTGCCTTAGTACGCCCAGTCCTCATGCCGCACCGGCAAATTGTTCAACTCACCCCGAAAGTGCTGCCATTTGGGCAGGAACAAATCCATCACCGACACAAACCGTGGGCCGTGGCTGGGTTCGATCAGGTGCGCCAGTTCATGCACCACGATGTATTCTAGACACTCTGGCGGCTTTTTGGCCAGGTCGGTGTTCAGGCGGATGGCGCGGCTGGCGGGGTTGCAACTGCCCCATTCAGCACGGCATGCGCGCCGCGGGCTTGCTGCACTTCTGCGAAGTAGGCTTCCACCACGGCGGGGGTTTTGGTCATGGCGCGCAGTACATCCAGGCACTGCACATTGCCGCTGCCCTCCCAGATGGCATTGACGGGTGCTTCGCGGTACAGGCGCGGCATCATGCTGTCTTCCATCACGCCACTGCCGCCGATACATTCCATGGCCTCGTAGGCGAGATTGGGCGTGCGTTTGCAGATCCAGTACTTGCCCACCGCAGTCACCAGGCGCACCAGCAGGTCCTCTTGCGCGTCGACCCATGTTGTCCATGGCTCGGGCCATACGCATCGTCAATGTCATGGCGGCCTCACTCTCCAGTGCCAGGTCGACCAGCACGTTTTGCATGAGGGGCTGCTGGTTGAGCACCTTGCAGTTTGGTTGGCCTCAAGCACAGTGGCCTTAATGCCGTGTTCGCGTGCCAGAAACAAGGCGTGGCCAAGTCAGTGAAGCCTGAGTCGACGATAACCACGTCGACATCCACATCCGAATTGATGGGGCCGTCTTCTGGCGGTGACTCACCTGCGGAGGCAACCCAGTAAGTCGGTGCATAGTCACGGCCATGCCCTGGCGTGGCATCGACCAGCGGGTCATATTGCGGGTCGTAGCGGTCTCGCAACGTGAGGGAGGGGATGTCATGGGCTAGTTGATTCTGCAGTGCTTCGGCTTCAGGGTTTGAATGCAGGGCGGTCTTTGCGGTAAGCGTTCTTCACGGCGATCTTGCCGTTTTTGAATGTGAAAACATCCACCATACGGGCCTCTACCCGCATGCCATCGGCACGAGTGCCCTTGAAGGTGCTTTCAGAGACGCCGCGATCGCCTTGGACAAAGTGCTCTCCCTTCACCCACTGGGCATCAGGAAAGTTTTGCCAAGCCAGCATGAAACCCTCGCGCACGGCTTCCCGACCCACGAAGCTTCGCCCGAGCAAGTCGGGGCCAGCTACGCCATGGAATTCACAATCCGTATCCATGAAGCCCATCAAGGCATCGATGTCATGGCGGTTCCAAGCCGCGTTGAACTGAACAAGCGTATCGATGCTGACAGGTGTAGAAACTGGTGTCATTTCAAACTCCCGCCTAGTCGCCCTTGTAACCTGAAGCCTTGACGATAGGTGACCAGAACTCGGTCATTTTGGTGCGAAGTTGGTTGACTTCAGCAGGGGACGAACCTGCCGAGGGCTCGTAGGCAATGTTTTGAAGTTTTGAGCGGACATCGGGCATGGCCAACACTTTTCGCATCGCTTGATTCCAGCGGTTGATCTGCGCTTCTGGCGTGCCTGCAGGTGCATACAGGGCATAGTTGGAACCGGCGGTCAAGGTTGGGAAACCTGACTCTACGAAGGTGGGTACCTCTGGCATTTGGCTGACCCGTTTAGCACCAGAGACGGCCAATACACGCAGCTTTTTGGCGCGATGCTGCTCAATAAAGACACCCAAGCCATCGATGGCGGAGCCGACCTGATTGCCTAACAAGTTGGTCACCATAGCAGGACCGCCCTGAAACGGAACGATCGTCATATCGACACCCGATTTTTTGGATAGGTCGTATGCCAAGAAATGCAGTGATGATACAAGCCCGGTGGTGCCCATCGAGGCTTTGTTGCGATCTGCTTTGGCTGCTGCGAGATACTCGGCCAAGGTCTTGTAGGGCTCGTTGGCGTTGACCGCAATGCCGTAAGTGACGGCACAAATTTCAGATATAGGTGCGAAGTCTTTGACGGCATCGTAGCGCAGGTTGCTGTACGCCAGCGGGGCGATGACGGTGGTGTCCAGCAAGGTCATAAGGACTGTATTGCCGTCAGGTGTTGCGTTCTTGAGCGCTTCAGCTGCCACGCGGGTGCTGGCACCGGCTCTGTTTTCAATGACGATGGTTTGCTTGAGTTCGTCTTTGAGTTTTTCAACCAAGATACGCGCCATCGAGTCGGCAGCGCCTCCAGCGGGAAAAGGCACCATGAATTTGGCGACGGCGTCAGTCTGCGCCATGGCGGGAAATCCTGCGCCAAAGAACAGGGTGGCTGCTGCAATTTGTTGGGTCACGCGCCGGCGCGTGGGATGGGCAATGGTCGTAGTGTGCGTCATGGGTCGCTCCTATTAAGGGATGAATAGAGTTGGGGATAAGTATTTTTTATCCTCCCACGGTCTTTGTCGAATCAGATTTTGAAATACCGCATCACTGGAAATAATTGGTGAAAAACCTGCTTTGGTGCGAATATATTGGCATCATGTCATCTTTATCCCCTACTGAATCTGCTCACCCACCATTACCGCGCTCTCAGAGGGCGGTACAACCCATTGTGGTGCTGGGCGCTGGCATTGTGGGCGCTTGTGTAGCGCTGGTATTGCAGCGTAATGGTGCACAGGTGACGCTGATTGATTCGCTACCCCCCGGCAGCGAAACCTCCTACGGCAATGCAGGCTTGATCAGCGTCGACAGTTGCATTCCGATTTCACTGCCGGGTATGGTTTGGCAAACGCCGCGTTGGCTGCTGGATGCCAATGGACCCTTGGCAATTCGCCCGGCTTACTTGCCTAGGGCGATGCCTTGGTTAGTCAAGTGGTTGTTGGCTGGCAGGAGAGAGCCCGTCTTACGCGCTTCTGTTTTGCTGCACGATTTGCACCGCCCAGCACTGACGCAATACCGAGATTTACTGGGGACGGCAGATTTCGATAGCCTTATTCGCGTCGGTGGCCAATTGCATGTCTGGGGCAAAAATAGTCAACCCAGCGCGGCGGATCGATTGGTCGATGAGATACGAAAGCGGCAGGGAATCACAGTGTCACGCTTGGACACAAGCGCTTTGACGCAACGCCTTCCTGGGTTATCAACCGAAGTCAAGCAGGGTATTGGTTTTGACAAGCATGCCCATTGCGTGAACCCGCAGCGCATGGTGCAAACCTTGGTGAAACACTTTCAAGCGCTGGGCGGTGAGCTGGTGCATGAGCGCGTTCAGCGCCTGGAGCCCTTGGGCGGCGGTGCTTGGCGGCTTTGGACGAATGCGGTGAGCCATGATGTGAAGCAGGTGGTTTTGGCGACAGGCGCGCATACACGCGATTTGCTTGCGCCTTTGAAAGTGTCTATTCCGATGGAAATTGAGCGGGGATACCACGTGGAGCTGCCGGATCCGGGCGTGTCGCTGGCGCTGCCTTTCATTGACAAGGATCGATCGGTGGCTGTGACGCCCATGGAGCATGGTTTGCGTTTTGCCGGCACGGTGGAGTTTGCCGGCTTACGTTATCCGCCCAATCCGAAGCGCACAGATGCGCTGTTAGCCGCCGCACGTGAGTTGTTCCCCGGCATTCGCACGCAAGGTGCCAAAACCTGGCTGGGGTTTCGACCTTCCACGCCTGACAGCGTGGCCATGATTGGCCCAGTGGCAAGCTGCCCAGGATTGTTTTTGGCCTGTGGGCACGGACACACTGGTTTAACGGGCGCACCGATGACGGCGCAGCTCATTGCGCATTGGTTGCTGGGAACGGCAACGCCTATCGACCCTTCGCCCTATGCCTTAGCGCGGTTTTCTTGAGTTCAAGGTATTGGCCAGCGCCTCACGCGCCAGAACAACCATGGGTGCCGGGTCAAAATGGGGGTTTTGCGTATCCAACCAGTAAGCTCGGTAAACAAGTTGGCAACGCGGCTCAAACGGACGAACCACCACGCCAGAATTTTCTAGCAAGCTCAGCGGCAGCAAGTCAAACAAGGTAAAACCGAGTCCTGCTGCCACCATGGCGCAAGCTGTGATAGCCGCTGGGCACTCCGCAGCCGGCACTGGCGCGCCGCCCACGTCAGCAAAAGCTTGGTCCACAATATCGTCCACGCCCTCCACCCGCGATAGCCTGATCATGGGCTCATTGCGCAGCTGTGCAGCGGTCAGGCTGGGCTCTTTGGCCAAGGGATGGTCGGCAGACAAATAGCAATACAAATCGAGTGTGCCCAGAACCTCGCTGACAACACCCGGCACCGCTGGCACGTCGAGCGCAAAACCGATATCCGCTTTGCGTGAATTGACCATCGCTGCAACGTGGGATGCATCACGCGAGTGAATGGAAAAGAAGACCGGCGGATACATTCGCGCATGCGCCTTGGCCATCTGCGGAAACACCGTGGCGCTAAAGGCGGGTGTGCAGGCCACACTGACGCGCCTATGATGGTTCTGTTGTATTTGTTGGCAGTAGTCGTTGATAGCATCTAGGCCGGTAAACGAGCGCTCAATTTCTTCAAACAACAAGTCGGCCAACGGTGTCGGCAACAGCCGCCCGCCGCGCCTATCAAACAGCTGGTAGCCCAGCCGCTCTTCGGCGTCCTTGAGCACGTTGCTGACGGCCGGTTGCGTGACGTGCAGGCGAGCCGCTGCACCCGTGACGGAGCCTGACAAAACCACGGCATGAATGGTCTCAATATGACGAACGCTTAGTCGTTTGGAATTCATGGGTGCAGTTTATTCAACACATCTTTAACACGTAGTTAAAGCTTCAAAAACCAGAAAAATCGTAACTGACCATCATAGGCGCGTGGTCAGAGAAGCGCTCGGTTTTATAGATTTCTTCATGTTTGGCCAAAGCTGCTACTTTTGGCGTAGCCAAATGGTAGTCCAAGCGCCATCCCACATTGTCATCGGCACCAAGCTGCTCAACCGCACCAGCCAGGGCGTCACCCTCACGCCGCCGGGTCAGGCCTTTGTGCACCACGCCCGCATGGTACTGGGCCAGATTCAGCACCTGCGGGGTGACTTGCAGGAGTACGCCCGGGGCGTCAAGGGCCACTTGCGGGTGTTTGCCAACACCACGGCGCTGGGCGAGTACCTGCCACCGGTTTTGCGCAGTTACCTGCTGAGCCACCCGGATGTCAATATTGACTTGCGTGAGCGACCCTCGCACGACATCATCCGCGCCGTCTCAGAGGGGCAAACTGACATCGGCATCGTGGCCGGCTTGGTGCGCACCGAGAGCCTGGAGACCATTCCCTACCGCAGTGACCGCCTGGTGCTGGTGCTGCCCCGAGGCCATACCCTGGCCAGTGCCGTCACCGTTGATTTTGTGGACACGCTCGAATTTGACTATGTGGGTTTGCAGGAGTCCAGCGCGATTCACGCTTTCTTGCGTCAGGTGTGCGACCAGTTGCATCGCCCGCTCAAGCAGCGCATTCAGGTGGGTAATTTCGAGGCTGCTTGCCGAATGATTGAGGCCACGGTGGGCGTGGCTATCTTGCCGGAGTCTGCGGCCCGTCGCCATGCCCAGAACATGGCGATTGCCATCGTTCCCCTGTCCGACCCCTGGGCGATTCGCTCTTTGCAGATTTGTGTGCGCAGCTTGGGCGCCTTGCCGCTGTTCGCGCGTGAATTGGTGGACTTGCTCGTGGCGGATGCCGCGTCAGCCGTGCCAGCGCCCGGTTAGCTTATTTCACTTGAACATACCTTCCATTCTGAATCACGGTGAAAAACACTTGACGTGTGGTGTCGCCGTTTTCATCAAACACGATCTTCTGTTGCAGACCTTCGTAGGGGCCTGATTTGAGTCCAGCCGTCTTCATGGTCTCGCCCTTGCCGCGCTTTTTCAGGGCGGTCAGTACGACATTGGCGGCGTCATAAGCCGAGACTGAGCTGTAGCCGGGGTTGCGTTGAAAGCGCTTGAAGTAAGACTCGCTGAACTCCTTGAAACGCGCCGACTGGTCCTCGTGGTTGTAGTTCTGCACGATCAGCAACCCTTCGACCACGCTGCCGCCGAGTTCAACCAATTGTTCGGTGGCCGCCCACTCCGATGCGCCGATGGGCAGCGCCGGCGCCTGCCTGCGCGCCTGTTGTGCCAGGCGGGCCACATCCACCGCCCCTGAGATGAAGAAAAGGCTGTCGGGTTTGGCCCTCAGCATATTCGCCACCACCTGATCAAAGGCTGTGTCAGGCCCTGATTGATAGGGCTCTTTGGCGACGATCTCTGCGCCCAGTGCTGAAATCGCCGCTTGAAATTCTTTCAGCCAGGATTCAGTGAAGTTCTTGTTACGCAGGTCGTAGGCCACTGCAATCTGTCGCTGTCCGCGTCCAACCAGGACCCGGGCGTAGTCTCGCGCGTTGTCACGTGTGGTGCGGTTAATTCGAAACAGGTTGTCGTCCTTGCCGTAAAAGTCCATGGAGGTGATGGTCGGGCTCACCTGAAAGATTCCCGCCTTGGCCGTGATGGG
>CALRWE010000117.1:0-14970 GCA_943371745.1 Rhodoferax sp. OV413 | reverse complement strand
TGATGTATCGATCAGCCCTGCCGTCATGGCCCGGCTGGATTCGCTGTTTCAACCCCAGGCCGTGGCGGGCAGCCGGTACAACGCGCAGGGCAACAGCGAGGTGGATACCGAGGTGTTCCCAGTCAATTAAAGATTCGCAAACGCTGCTTAGCGTTAGCCCAGTCGGGCATGGCCCCGCCTTTTACAAACCGTGCCCAGCGCGCGAGCATGTCTTGCGCCAAAGAGGGTGGCGCTTCAGCCCCAATAAACTCTTGGGACTGATTTGAATCGGTATGGCTCAAAACAAATGGGATTTTCATGGCGTGGGCTGGGCCCAGGCGCCCGCCGTGCAAAGGAGATGGCCATTCAAACCGGTACAAAAAACTTGGAAAAATGTGCCTTGTGCAGCAATTCCGCTAGAGCCAACATGGGGTTTCGGTCGCAGTAATCAGACTGGATGTGGCTCAACAGACCGTCACTGAGGGGCAAGCCCATCAGGTGGGTGATGGCGCCCGCCCCTGCCGACACCCCGGCCAATGGGAGTCCAGACCATGACGGGCCAATGCCTTCGGGCCCCCCGCTTAGCTGATGGTCGGTACATCGGGCATCAGGCTGGAACGCCCAGCCGCAAAGACAGCCAGAGGAATCAGTTTGCCCGCTTTGAGTGGCGCTTGCCGCTGCGCCAATCAACAGTGTCACAGCCTGGATTTTTTGGCCCATCAAGGCGGTCAGGCCAGCGGCTTCACCCACAAGGGCACATGCGTGGCGGGCAAAGGGCTTCCAAGGAGTTCGGGCGACAGGGGCACTGGTCTCACGGATGCCATCCAGGAGCAAAGCGCATGCAGCGGTCTGAGCTGGCGGATCGCCTATTCCAATCAGTCGGTCCCGGCCAAACGACTAGCCAAACTGCCAATACCCCCTTGTCATACCGGCGGCACACAGGGCCAGCAACGCAAACAGGACCAGTTCTGCCCAAAGGTGCACCCGCACCGCCTCCACCTGCGCATCCTGCGGCAGGCGCTGCCGTCTGCGCGATTGGATGAACTTTAGCGTGGGCGGCACCGATGAGGGTGTTTCGGCGCCTTAACGCCCCAGTCGCCCCGCAGCGCTTGCGCGTCGGCCCTTGGCCAATTCAAGTTTGCCGGCTTGGCCCATGCCAAATGCGGGCATGTTGACGTAAACGTTTTCGTAGGTGCCTTGGCTGATGGCATAGGTTTCATGCCATATGCCCACCGACCCACAGGCCTTGAGCTTTTGGTGGTAGGCCTGCCAGGCGGGCAAGTGGGCGGCATCCCGAAGTTTGGAATAGTCCAACAGGTGGTCCATAGACCGCCAGTACTGCACTTGCATGATGGTGCGCGAGAACCAGACGTCCTGGTGCAGCAGGCCCAAGTCGGGCTGGGCCTCCAGTTCGCGCAACATCCGGCCCATGGAGCGCACCACCGGCAGCCATTGGTGCACTTTCCAAGGCTGGTTAAAGCGCATGCCGATCAGGAATAAAACAAAGTCACCCTGAATGGTGGCTGTCATTTTTTCGGTATGAATCATCGGAATTTCCGTGGTGAGTTGCGGCAGCGGCCGGAGCGGTGAGTGGCAGCTTGCCCGCTTTACCAGGCAGCGCGGCTGGCTTTGGGCGCGCGGCGGTCGCGCAAACGCCATTGCGCCACCCACACCAGCAGATGGCGGGACGCCGCAAACAGTGTCGAGTGTGCCCACAGTTTGTTGACAAAGCCCACCACCCGGTTCATCTCGCCCGCCATCATGGCTGTGTAAATCGCCTGGGCCACATCCTTGGCGTTGGCCGCGCCGCGGGTCATCGTATGACCGACCATATCGGCGCGGGCATTGAAACCCGTGTCAGTGAAGCCAGGGTTGATCACGGTGGCACTGACACCGCTGCCGCGCAGTTCGGCATGCAAGGCTTCAGTGAACAGCATGACGTATCCTTTGCTGGCGCCATAGCTCGCGAAGCCGGGGCAGGGCTGAAAGGCCGAGGTCGAGCCGATGTTGGCGATGCGGCCATGGCCCTGTCGTTTGAAGTCATGGGCAAACAGGCAGCTCAGCTCGGTGAGAGCCACCACGTTGACTTGCAGCATGTCGTGCAGCACCTCGGCGCTGGCGTCGGCCACCGGCTTGTAGTCGCCGTAACCGGCGTTGTTGACCAGGATGTTGACCAACAGGCTTTCGGTCTTGCAATAGTTGTGCAGGGTTTGCGCTGCGCCGGGCGCAGCCAGGTCCAGCGCCAGGTGGCGCATGGTGACGCCATGTTCGGCCTGCAAGCCGCTCGCCAGGGTGGCAAGGCGGTCGCCGCTGCGCGCCACCAGCAGCAGGTCGTGGCCGCGCTGGGCCATCAAATGCGCCAATGCCAGGCCAATGCCATTGCTGGCGCCGGTGATGAGAGCCATGCCCTTGGGTTTGGCAGGCCCGCTCATTCTGCGCGCTCCCAAACCTGGGTACGGTAGAAGGGACCGATGTAGCCGCGGATGGCCAGTTTGGCGCCACTGTCGGTGACACGCATCTTCAATGTGTAGGTTTTGCCATTGTCAGGGTCCAAAATCTCGCCGCCCTCGTACCACTGGCCGTCGGCCGCCAATTTGCCACCTCGCACCATTTCCAGCCCCGTCATGGGCTGGTCCTTGCGGTCGTCGGTGCAGGCTTTGCAGGTGGTCGACTCTTTGGACGGGTCTGCCGCCAGACTGCGCACCAGGCGTCCGCTCAGGCCCTTGCCGGTTTCGGTGATCCGCACCTCACCGCGCGGTTTGCCGGTGTTGTCGTCAATGGTGCGCCACAGACCGACCGGGCTGGTCTGTGCCAAAGCGGACCCGGCCAGGGCAATCATGGCGACAAGGCCTGCGAGGGATTCGAAGTAAACAGAGCTCTTCATTTGAATTAACCTTTCTTGATGACATCCACGAAATGTGAATGACGTTAACTTTAAAGTAATATGTGATCAACGTAAACATTTATTTTGAAAAATTTTTTATGACTTTGAAATGGCCAGGCTCCGCCCCTGCCGTGTTTGTGCAATCCGCCCTGTCCACCGGCCATGGCTTACCATTGGCCATGGCCGAGACACCCCCACAAGCCCCGCGCGGGCAGTACCACCATGGCGATTTGCCTCAGGCGCTGAAAAAGCTCGCTCTTGAGTTGATCGCCAAGCACGGCGTGGAGGGCTTTTCCCTGCGCCAGGCGGCCACCGCGCTGGGAGTGGCACCGAGCGCCGTGTACCGCCACTTTGCCGACAAATCCGAGTTGCTCAGCGCCTTGGCACACGATGGGTTTCAGGCCATGGGGGCGCTCTGGCTGGAACGCGTCGCCCAGACGGACCTGCAAATCGGCGACAACCCCGTCCTGCGCAGCCTGGCCCGGTTTTCGGTCGGTGCGGACGCGTATTTTCAGTTTGGCCTGGACCACCCGGCGCTGTTTCAGCTGATGTTCGGCCCCTTTGGCACCGGCTCTGCCAGTTGGGTCATGCAGAAGGGCAACATGTCCAGCAGCCCCTACGCCATGCTGGGCCAGGCGCTGGATGGCTTGGGCGACAGCAAGGTCATCACGGCGGACGCCCGCGCCAACGCCGAAATCAGTGCGTTTGCCGCCATCCACGGGCTGACTTGTCTGACGGTTTCGAGCGTGTTCAAAGAACTGGCACCTGAAGAGAAATGGCAACAGCTCGAACTTGTCAAAAACAACATCCTGGGTGGCCTGTTAGCCTGGGACCAGGTCCAACAACTCAAACAGGCCTTGGTTGCATCCGTGGGGCCAGGCCTGCTGGACAGGCCCTTTCCCGGCCATCCTGCTGGGGCGCCGTGACAGGTGGTGTGGACTGCGTTGCGCAGCACCCGGGTATGGGAGCCGGACGGCCGCGGCATTGACGTCAGATGCTTTGGTTTTCAATCAAAAATAGTAGCTGCAAAGGCAATAGATAAAAGATCTAGAACCATTTTTTATCAAATATTTTTGCCTTGAAGGCCCCAGCTCCGGTGTCACCCGGGGCCAGGGCATCCTTGCTGGCTAGACTGACTTGCTCCGGGTGGCCAGACCCATGATCAGCAGGAGCGCAGCCAGCACAACCAGCGCAATCAGTGTCGTGTTGGGCACGTAATAGGTGGTGTAGACCTCCCAACCCAACAGGCGCAAACCATCAGACACTTCAGTGTAAATACCCACCAGATGCCCTCCGATCGTGCCCGTGATGCCCAGTAGCGCACTGCCCAACAAAGCGAGTGCAGCCATGATCCAGCGGGAAAATCCAAGCCAAACGGCTTCGCCCCGACGCCAGCGCACGACTAAAAGGGCCGTCCAGTAAGTCACTGTCCAACTCGCGGTCAGAACATGGTTGCGGCCCAGGGCCGAATTGGAAATGGTTTCCCAGGGCCACACCTGCGTGCCCACGGCAAAGGCAATCAGGCCAGACACCAGGCTGATGCTCAGCAAGGGCACCAACGCCCGGTCCACCGCCTTGGCCAAAGCGCCATCAGAGAAAGCGCGCAACAGAATGGCCAGCGTGGCGGTCATCCACAGGGCGATCGGGAAATGAACTAAAACAACGTGATAGGCGGCCATGGTCAGACTCCTGTAGTGCGTTTGAGCAATTGGTTGATGGCAAAGCCAAAGGCGGCAATCAGGGCGATGCCGGCCAGTAAGGTCAGCAGCCATTGCTGCCGTATTTCTTCCGTAAATTCGGCTTCAATGCCGTAATGCTGCAGTTGCGCCACGCTGTGATGGGTCGTGACCGGTTGGCCCCGTTTGATGAACTCTGCCCCTGCGTGCTTCTTGCTGTTAAGGTGCGGCCAGCTCACCTGTCCGGGGTAGAACAGTTCGATGTTTGACCACTTGTCACCCCAGGACGGCGTTTCCCCCGCAAAGCTTTGCGCCACGATGTCGCCACTGCGGCCCAAGCCGAGCGAAGCCGGCAGCGACACATAGTGCCAGCGACCACCCGTGGCGTCCCGGTGAATCGCAAATGCGACGGCGTAAGCGCCCTGATCTTTGAGAATCTTGTCGTCCAGGGGGTTGCCGGTGTTGAGCTTGCGGGTCAGGGTGACATCCCAAAACCCGTCGGCCCAGCGCCCTTTGCCTTGCACACCGATATCGGCCATGGAGCCCTCGGGCGTGCGCAGGGTGCGGCGCGGCAAGGTATCGCCATTGGCCCAACCAGCGGCTGGATCAAACGGTACAGCCTCACCTTCGCGCAGAAAATAGGTGGACTCCTGGCTAATCCTGCCTTGTTGCACGTCGTCCCACTTCAAGGCCTTGTAGCCCGTGGTGGCTGGATTGAACATCAGTTTGGGTTGCTTTTTGTCGCTATCCCAGTTGCTGCCGGAAGAGCTTTTGCCTGCATCGCCCATGCGGGCTTCGGCAATGACCTGGTCGTCTGACATGTTGATGGGGTTGGAGCGGTGGCCGCGCCAATGCCACAGGTCCAGAAAATAACCCGCTTCGCGCTGGGCTTTGAGTTTGGCCTCGGGCTTCACACTGGCCCAATCATGGATGTCAGTGCGCGTTTCGGGCAATGACTTGGTGACTGCGTCGCCTTTGAGCTTTTTACCCAGATGCGGGTGTGCTTCAACCGCCGCCTTGCTGGCATGTTGAGTGAAGGTGTCGATGTCCGAGCCAATGGCCATATAGCCGCCATAGCGGGCGAACTCCGGCACGCTGCCGTCGTCGAGCATCATGGCTACCCGGTCTTCTTGCAGTCCATCTTTTTCAGGGCCGGGATTGCCAGCCCCTTTACGCACCCACTTGCCGTCTTCAAACTTCACCACGTCATGAAAAATGCCGGGCTTTTGGGCGGGCCAGCGGTACCGAAAAAACATGTGGGTGTCGTTGTAGGCGGCCTGCACCTGCAAAGGAACCGTGAGCTGTTTGGGAATGCTGATGTTGCGCTTGGGATCGTCTTTGATCACGCCCGTGCCGTGCGTGACCCACGACAGCAACAAGCCTCCGCCAAACAATACCAGGGCAATCGGCAGCCCCCGGCGCCGCAATTGATTACGCATACTTGATTCCTCTTTCTGATGCTGGGCCAAACAACGCACGCACGGCCAAACCGCAATCAGCGGTCTTGCCGGTGGCGTTGATCCAACGGATTTGGAGGGTTTTGGCTCAGTTTTTTATGCTAGGCACTCGGCTCGGGGCGAGGCTTGACCTGAGTCAAAGATTCACGGGTTAGTTGACTCGCTTTGTCTGCTTTACCTGCAGTATTTTTTTATTTGCCTCAAGTCCCTGTGCCAGACGACGGCCTGTTTTTTGGGTCAAATATTCTTGAGTCAAAACATGGAGGGCGCATCAAGCAAAAAAGACGGGAGCCGCAGCTCCCGTGGTCACAGTACCTGCCTAGCTCAGGTTCATGCTTGTTGAACACGCTGGACCACCAAAGTGGTGGCATGTCGCAGCAGCCGAGCGGCGGCTATTTGGTGACGTTTTCCAGCTAATTCGGTGATGTGGATTTTTCGCGTCTGCCGGTCATCAGCATCAATGGTCAGCCGCCCTTGGCTTCGACGACACCCCCTGCGCCAAGTTATGCACGATGAGGGCGGCATCTGGGGCACCGATCAGCAGGTCTGGCACGACGGCGAGTGGATCACGGTGACGCTGACCCTTGCCGGGCCGCTGGCGTGGGGCGAGGCCCTTATGGCCCGGTGCGTGCCTGGCGGCTTCATTGATTAAAAATAATAGCATTCAATGCAATAGATACGGTAGCTAAAATGCATTTCTATTCAAAATATCCTCGTTTCGCCTCTGGAAGCCCCCATCCCGCGTTGGCCAACACGCTCAAGCGCCCAGCGCGCGCGGATCGGTTGTCTGCAGCTGGTGCACCAGCGATTTCAGATGGATTTGCAGCGACTCAAATCCCGCATGCACTCAGCAGCGCGCCATGCGCGCCTGAACTTCAGCCACACTGAGCTGGCGGTCGCAGATCGGGTGGCCGTCGTCGGTGGTACGCCAGATCAGGCCCTTGCCCAGCCCTACTTTGCTCATCACCTGCAAAGTCCGCCGGGTAATCGGTTCCGCTGCGCGGTGAATCCAGCACCAGCGCTGTGGTGCCTGGCAAATAGCGGACGAGTGAAGGGGTCATCATGGGCTTGATTGTGGGCTTGGTGCACCCATTCGATGCTGATTTTTGCGAACTTGGCGATGCGTTGTCGACGCCGATTGAATATTGAGCCACCGGGCTTTGACCAGCTCCGTGACGGCAACAAAGTCCTTGATGCTGTCCGCACAGGGTGATGACTTCCACCGCAAAGACCTGGACTGCGCCATCTTGTTTGGCAACGGTCAGTGGCCAGGGCCGACTACCTCACTGGCCGTGAAGTCGTCTTGATCGTGCTACCGGCACGGGCAGCGCAACCGCTGCTGGACCGGGCCCAGGACATCCCCGGTTTCACGCTGCAGCAACATGTGAGCGTTGCGCATGCCTGGACCCATTGGTACACAGCGGACGTCGTCGGCGGCGTCAACCCCTTGGGGGGGCCGCAGCTGGACCATTACCACAGCCTGGCCCGGGCAGTGCGGGCCGGCACGGGCTTGGCGCTGGTGCCGCACGGTCTGGTGCAGGACGACATTGCGGCTGGTCTGGTCTCTACACCGCTGGAAGATGGCTGCATGGACGAGATGGGCTATTACCTGTGCTACCCCAAGTCACGCAGCCACCTGAAGCCCTTGAGCAACTTCAGGCAGTGGTTGCCGAACGAAGTCCAAAGGGTGCCACCGCCATCTCCTGCGTAGCCGGATTCCAGGACCCTGACCTGATGCCTGATTCACCTCCTCACAAGCCCTTTGGCATGAACCCTTTCATTTTTCTGGATTGGCGGCGGCGCGATAAAGCAAGCCCAGCGAGCCCCAGCCCCAGCAGTACCGTGGTGGCGGGCTCCGGCACCCCGTTGGGCACCTCAACCTGACCCACGATGCCAAAGCGCACGTTATCGATGCCATAGCCCGCTGGTTCTGCGCCCACCAAACTGAACAAGAGACCTGCAATTCTGGCGGCGCCGTCATCCGTCACCAAGCCGAGAAATTCAATACCCAGAGCCTCGTTGATGACCGAGCCCAGCAATGAGCCATCGCGCGCATAGGCGGTGATGGATGTGCCGCCAATGGCATTAAAGAAACCACCATCCAGGCCTACACCAACCTGGTCGGTGTCAAACAAAATGCCGATCGGGCCATTGAATGTTGGTACGCCGGATAACACGGGAGAGGTGGGATTGGCGCCGTCGTTGACGATGGTGGAGTCGCTCCCGGTCATCGCCAAACTCAGTGCGGGCCCGCTCGGTGTTCCCACCACGCAACCCGATGGCGAGCCACCGGGGCAGTCCACCGCAGGCGTGGCGCTGAGGCTTTGGCCTGTAAAAAAGCCGTCAAAGCGCACGATCGGCGAGCCCGCGCCGCCGCCATAGGTTGCAGGAAGGTACGTTGGGTTGGTAGTCCCCAGGATGAACTCGCTGAAGGTAATCAGGCCGGAGCCGGCGATGAACGCCCCCGGAGCCACCTTGAGAATTCCCGCTTGCGCTTGGGTCAGACACAAGGCGGCGACGGATGCAAAAAGAAGTTTTCTAAGAGTAAGCATGACATTCCCTGGTTGTTTGCGTGGATGGATTGGAATCAAGTAATTCCTCCAATCAGTTAGCAAATACGAAGCCAAGTGAAAAAATCTATTTAAATCAACGGTTTGGCGTTAGTTGCCCGCACCCACTGTCAAGAATGTCGACATTTTTTGATGGGGCTGCAGCAAAATAACGCACTGCCATCAAGGTGGAAATTCGCTATCAAATATGAATACATAACGCCAAATTATTAATGGGCTACAGGCATATTCTTATGAAATTCACAGCTGTTGCGGTACTGGGCTCACTGGCGTCTTTGCTGCACGCGGGCTCCATGCAAGCCATCTCTCACTTTGAAATTGACCGCACCGAGGTCACGATTGGCGAGTTTCGACGCTTTGTCACAGCCACCGGGACCCGTACCCTGGCCGAGCAGCGCGGTGGTAGTCAAACCTATGAGGGCGGTTGGCAGCAACGCGCTGGCTGGGTCTGGCACTCGCCCTACGGCGCGTCTGGCGCCGACCAGGAGCCTGTGACCCACACCACTTACGCAGAGGCTCAGGCCTTTTGCCGTTGGGCCGGCAAGCGCTTGCCCACGGTGGCCGAGTGGACGGAGGCTGCTTACACCGAGCGCCGAACGCCGACCCCACCGGGGTGGCAAGCCGGCCAAACTTATCCGTACCCGACCGGGCTGACGCCAATCGGTGCCAACTGCCTGGGCGACTGCGCCACCCAGGCCACGCCCGTGACCCACGCAGTCAGCAGCCGGGGAAGAGGTCACGTGCTCGCCGGCAGTACCCTTGCCGGGGTGAACGGGTTATTTGACATGGGTGGTAATGTTTGGGAATGGGCTGATGCCGGCCCCGGCCCCGAGCAAGCCACCTTGGGTGGATCCTGGTGGTACGGTGCAAGCGCCATGCACCGGGATCACCGGGCCAGCAAACCTGTTGACAGCACGGTGGTTTACATCGGATTTCGATGCGCCCGAACCCGTTGAGTTTTCCGTGCTCGGCCTCGATTCAGGCCCTAACGCGCGCCAGCGGCAAAGCGCTGGGTGAAATCTGTCATGCGTGAGCGGTTTTTGCCAAAATCGTAGGTCCCCAGCAGTGATTTGGATCGGTAGGCAATTTGTCCCATATGCTCATCCACCACGAAGTTCACCTGGTCCCTGAATCCGAGCGTTGTGGTGAAGATGACTTCCATTGCCAAAGGGGCACTGCTCACCACTTTGGCCTCGGGGTAGGTCGCCAGTGTGGCCCGCAGCAAAGCCATGCCCTGGGCGGGTTCGCCGGCGTAACGCAGGGGCAGCAGGCCGCTGCCGCTGAGCGAATTGACGCAGTTGCTCGTTTGCGTGCAGCTCAGGTCTTTGGACGCAGCCGCCGCGGTCTCGCCCAGCGTTTGTGCGGCGACGCTGGCCAGCAAACAGCCTACAGCCAGCAGGCCGATAGTGCGGGAGACGCGCAGGTGTTGCATGGTTTTCCTTTTTGTGGGGTTACGGCGAAGGGTCAGGGCACCCGCCACTCCGTTCCTTCAACGGTGAGGCGTGCCCTTCGGTGGCCGGAGCGGGCGAGTTCAAGCCAATCCAAAACGTCAACCTGCGCCACCAAGATAGCCATATTGTGCTGTTTTTTCAATGTTTGGTTGTGCAGGCTCAGCGGTGAGCCCGGCGCAGTGGCTGACAGGTAGTCGCTGGCTGCAGCCGTCTGACTGATCCGAGCCCAGGCGGCGTCGAGCAGGGGTCCGGTGGTATCGACCCGCACTCGGGCAGATAACCGCAGTTGCCAACTCAGCCGTTTGCTCCAAAACACCAGCACGGTTTGGGGTGCCACTTGCAACTCGGCCACCTTGGGGCTGCGGCAGTCGGTGTAGAACGCGAGCTCCCTGGTGGCCTCGAACACCTCGCGCAACACCACGGTGCGCGCTTGAGGGGCGCCTTTCGCATCGACACTGGTCAGGACGGGCGTTCGCCAGTCGTGATGCCGGTCTTGGGTAGCGCGCTGCAGCTCCATCCAGATGCGGTGGTACAGGTCTTCATCCGAGGGCGGGTTTGCGGGTGGAAAGCTCGTGGTTTGGCTAAGGTTGGTCATGTCAGCCGATCATAAAATGAAAAAGTGTGGGGTCGTCAAGCCGGTGCACGGCAGCCGGCCAGGGCTTTGGGGGGTGTGGGTGGGGTGTCGGGCATTCTTCTGGCACGATGGCGTCCATGCAAAGTCCTCCTCGCTCACTCAATCTCACTGGTGCCACCAATTTTCGTGATCTGGGCGGCTATGCCGGCCTGGACGGACGCACGCTTCGCTGGCGCAAACTGTTTCGCTCGGATCATCTGGCGGCCCTGACCCCCCAGGACCTGAATACCCTGTCGGGCTTGGCCGTGACCCGGGCGTTCGATTTCAGGGGCGTCGCCGAGCGGGCGGCCGTGCCTTACGACTTGCCTGGTGTGGTATCCCATTCTCTGGCGATTGAACCAACGGTCCTGATGCGCATGAAGGAGCGCCTGGAGTTGGGCCAGCCTCTGACCGCGCAGGACACCGTGGGTTTGATGCAGGAAACATACCGTGCTTTTGTGCACGACAATTCTCCGCGCTTTGCCGAACTGTTTGTTCATCTGCTGGAGAGCGATGAGCCGCTGGTTTTTCATTGCACTGCCGGCAAGGACAGAACCGGTTTTGCCGCTGCCTTGATCCTGCAGGCCCTGGGCGTGCCGCGCCCGGTGGTGATGCAGGACTACTTGCTCACCAATGAGTTGTTTCAAATGCCGCACTTAGCGCCCGGCCCGGCACCTAAAGAAGTGCTGGCTGTGCTCTGGGGTGTGCAGGCCGATTTTTTGGAAGCCGCGCTCGAGGTGGTGGATGTGGACTACGGCGGCATGCCGGCCTACCTTGAGAAGACCCTGGGCTTGGGACCCCGCCAGCGTGAGCAGCTTTGTCGTCTGTATTTGGAGAACCACTGACGCCCCTGCAGGGCGCCTTCCCCCCACCCGGGCGATTCATCGCACCGGTGGTGCCTCATGCAACGCGATCAGGTTGAAGAGCGACCCCACGACCTCGTGTTTGAAGCCCACCCGGGCTCTGTGTCCGCCATCCCCGCCGTTGAGTATCAATTGCTGAAGGTAGACCAGGCAATCCTGGTGCCCCCAAAACAGCTCGATCCCCTTGGCGATGTGTTCGTGGTGAGCGCGGATGAGGGCTATTTCTTGTTCAACAGTGCGGTTTGGGTGGCTTTGCGCCAGGGGAGCCCGGTGGGGCAGCTCATCCTGCGGGGTGTAATCCAGCTCAGGAAAATCCGTGAAAGAAATGTTGGACATGGCTTGCTCCAGATGGGCTCGGCAAAAAAGGTGCGACAGTAACCCGCCATGTTGCCGTCTGTGGCTGCCCTTCGAATTGATCGCGCGTCAACTCCGCGTCAATCAGTCGATTGAAGCGCTCCAGCGGTCATCCCAGGCTTTGTCGATGGTACGCCGGTCGCGTTTGGTGGGGCGGCCGTGTTCCAGTGTGTGCGCGGGCTCTACCCCCTGGCGGCGTTGCTCGGCATGAATCACGCGCGCCTGGATGCTCTCAGCCGTCTCCAAGTACAGCTGCTGCGCCACCGGTGCGGGGCCACGTTGGGCGCTGATACCCAGCACGGTCAGGGTACGCACGATGGGTCCCTGGCGAATCACGACCGAGTCACCGGCCTTGACCTCGCGCGAGGGTTTGGCGACCAGGGCGTTGACCTCGACGCGGCCTTTCTCGATTTCGTCGCAGGCAAGAGATCGGGTCTTGTAAAAGCGGGCGGCCCAGAGCCATTTGTCTATTCGAAGTCTTTCCATTCTTCGGCATTTTGCACCAGAGGCAGACGTACAGTGGTGTCCAGGCCTTCGATGTGGCCATGGGTCTCCCGGTTCTCTAGCGTGATGCTGCCACCCAGTGCCTGCACGATTTCAAAGCAAATGGCCAGCCCAAGGCCCGAACCCGACCGGGTCTCACCAGCCGAGAACGGCTGAAACAAGCGCTCGCGCAATTCGCTGGAAATTCCGGGTCCACTGTCGCTGATGACGAGTGCGGCCCAGCGCGCGTCACAGACCAGCTGCACGCTCAAGGTGCCCCGGTCCGGGGTGTAACGAATGGCGTTGTGCAGCAGGTTGCGCACCAGTTCACGCAGCATCCAGTCGTGGGTGTTGACCCAGGCGGGAGCGGTGACGATGTCAAAGTCCAGCTCCTTGGCCGCGATCAGGGGCGACACGTCCAGCGCCACTTCACGCAGCACCAGGGCCCAGTCCAGGGCGCCGGTGGCCGGTTGCTGCACCAGTTGTGCGACTTTGGCCAGGGACAGCATCTGGTTGGCCAGCACCGTGGCGCGCTGCACCGTGTCGCTGATCTCCAACAGGGCCTGGCGGGCCTCCACGTCACCGCGCAGTGCCGATTGCACTTGCACCTTCAGCACCGCCAGTGGCGTGCGCAGTTGGTGCGAGGCGTCCCGCACAAAGCGCTTTTGGTGGTCCAGCAAATGCTGCAGGCGAGACATGAGGCTGTTGGTGGCCTCCACCAGGGGCACCAGTTCGCGCGGGGCATCGGGGGCCTGCAAGGGAGTGAGGTCGTCGTCGCTTCTGGCCTGCAGCTCGGCGCTGAGTTGGCGCACCGGCCGGGTGGCGCGCTGCACCACCAGCAGCACCACCAGCCCAATCAGCGACACCAGTGCGGCCTGACGCCACAGGGTGTCAATCAAAATCTGGCGCGCCAGCGTGCGGCGCAGCTCCAGGGTCTCGGCCACTTGCACCACGGCCATGACACGCGCCTGGTTCATGGCCACGGGTTGCAGCAGCACGGCCACCCGTACGGCGTCGCCCCGGTAGGTGTCGTCATAAAAATCGACCAAAGCGGCGTAGGGCCCGCGGTCGGGCAACTGCCCGCGCCAGGCGCTCAAGTCACCAAAGCCGTCCACCAGGTCGCCCTGAACGCTGGAGATACGGTAGACCATGCGGCTGCGGTTGTCGGCCTCAAAGGGTTCCAGCGCGGCGTAGGGCACGATGGCGCGCAGTTGGGCCACCTCGCCTTCGCCTTGCGCCTCAATGTGTTCGCCGATGGATTTCGCCGATGCCAGCAGCGTGCGGTCATAAGCGGTATTCACAGCCGACAGGGCCTGGCGGTGCAGGGTGAAGGTGTCAAGCACCACAAAGAGGCACACGGGAATCAGGATGCCCAGCAGCAGATACCGTCGCAAGGACATGGTGGCCCTGACATTGGCCAGGGCGTGAGCGGCCCTGCTTTTCATACCGGCAACTTGAGCAGGTAGCCCAGGCCGCGCAAGGTCATGAGCTGTGCGCCGGTGGGGGTTAGTTTTTTGCGCAGCCGGTACACCACCACCTCAATGGCATCAAACTGCACTTCCATAGAATCGGGAAACACCAGCTCAAACAGGCGCTCCTTGCTCACGGCGTGACCCGGCCGCGCCAACAAGGCTTTGAGGAGTGCCAGTTCGCGCGGGGCGAGTTCCAGCACCTCGCCCAGGTGGTAGATGGCCCCGCTATTTTTATCATAGTGGATGGGCATTGCATCACGCCGGCTAGAGGCTGATTCGGCATTATTTTCCGGCTGGCGGCGGTGCAGGGCGCGCACCCGGGCCTCCAACTCGTCCAGATCAAAGGGTTTGGGCAGGTAGTCGTCGGCGCCAGCGTTGAGCCCCTGCACCTTGTCGCCCACGGTGCCGCGCGCGGTCAAGATCAGCACCGGGGTGCTGATGCCTTCTTCACGGGCCTGGCGCAAGATGTGCAGGCCGTCGCGCCCGGGAAGGGTCAGGTCCAGCAGCACCACATCGGGCTGGTAGGCGCGCCAGCGGATCAGCGCCGCGCGGCCATCGGTGCAAACCTCTACCTCCCAGCCCAGCCGGGTGAGCGCACGCGACAGTGTGGTGTGAAGGGCCGTGTCGTCTTCAATCAGCAGCAGTTTCATGGGGCAAGTGCGGGGCGGGCAGGGCGCCAGGCTGGATGGATGCTGGCGCTGGCCCAGGGATCAATAGCTGCCGATATAGTCTTTTTTACCCACTTCCACGCCGTTGTGGCGCAGGATGGCATAAGCCGTCGTGGCGTGAAAAAAGAAGTGCGGCAGGCCGTAGTTCAGCACATAAGACTGTCCGGTAAAGCGCTTTTCCTTGGGGGTGCCCGCCTGGGTGACGATCTCGCGGGTGGCGGCTTCTTCAAAGTTCGCGGCTGGCAAGCTGTCCATGAACGCCAGCACGGTGTCGATGCGCGCTTGCAGCTCGGCAAAGGTTTGCTCGTTGTCGTCGAGCTTGGGCACCTCGACGCCGGCCAGGCGGGCCGAGACACTTTTGGCGAAGTCGCTGGCCACCTGCACCTGGCGCAGGAGCGGGAACATGTCGGGGTACAGGCGGGCTTGCAGCAAGGCGTTGGGGTCGATTTTTTTCTCGGTGGCGTGGGCTTCGGCTTTGCTTAGATCGGTCTTGAGCCCGC
>CALRWE010000116.1:0-14972 GCA_943371745.1 Rhodoferax sp. OV413 | reverse complement strand
GACGGCCCCATTGGACAGGAAATGCTCTCCAAGTTTGAATCCAAGGGCTTCAAGGCCCTGGCTTGGGGCGAAAACGGCATTCGTCACATGACCAACAGCAAGCGTTCCGTGGTGGCGCCTGAAGACCTCAAGGGTCTGAAGATGCGCACCATGGAGAACCCCGTGCACGTCGCGGCCTACAAGGGTCTTGGCATCGTGACCACCCCGATGGCCTTCCCCGAGGTCTTCACTGCACTGCAACAAGGCACTGTGGATGGCCAGGAAAATCCCTTGTCCGTCATCATGGCCTCCAAATTTGACCAGGTCCAAAAGCACTTGACGCTTACTGGTCACGTCTACTCGCCTGGTATTTTTCTCATGAACAAGGCCAACTTTGACAAGCTCAGCGCGGCCGACAAGCAGGCCTTTGTGGACGCGGCCAAAGAAGGCGTCAAAGCCAACCGCGCCCGCGTGGATGAAGACGATGCCAAGGGTGTGAGCGAATTGCGCAGCAAGGGCATGACCGTCATCGAAAACGTGGACAAGGCCAAGTTCGTGACCATGCTCGCGCCGGTGAACGCAGAGTTTGAAAAGCAGTTCGGCAAAGCCAATATTGACAGCATTCGCAACGTCAAGTAAACGCCTGCCGACCTCGTTGCCCGACGTTGCATGACGATCGGGCATTTTTTTGCAGATTTTTCTCCCAACCCAGGCAGCGATCACGATGAAAGACACTTTTCTCAAGGTGGAGCGCTGGACCAGCGGCTTTTCCATGGCCATGGCCTGCGCCATGATGGCCTTGGCGGCGAGTCTGGGCGTATTCCAGATTGTCACGCGCTTTATCCTGGAATCCCCGGCCGAGTGGACTGAGGTGCTGATTCGGTTCAGCTTGATCTGGATGGTGTTCTTGGGCATTCCGCTCGCATTTCGTCAAGGCGCGATGGTCAGCGTCGATGTGCTGTACCGCTGGAGCCCGCCGCGCATTCGCCGGATGCTGGACTGGGTAGTGTGCCTGGCGGCCGCCAGCCTGATTCTGGTCATCATCTGGTGGGGCTGGGACTACGCCAACCGCGGCAAGGTGCAGACCATGAGCGGGCTGGAGAGTATTTCGATGTTTTGGGCCTACCTGGCCATGCCCGTGGGCGGCGTGCTGAGTTTGTTCGGCATTGTGGCCAATCTGTTGGACCCCCAACGCCTTGAATTGGAGACCGCGCAATGACCGCCGTGATGTTGAGCACCATGGTGCTGTGTTTTGCCCTGACCGTGTCCGTGGCCGTGTCGATTGGCCTGGCCTCGGTGCTGGGGATTCAGGTGGCCGAGGCGAACATGTTGATCTCCGTGAAGGAGATGTTCAATTCCATCAACAAGTTTCCGCTGGCGGCTATTCCGTTCTTCATTTTGGCCGGCAACATCATGGAGACCGGCGGTATTTCGCGCCGCCTGGTCGAGTTTGCCAAGAGCCTGGTGGGTGGCGTGCAGGGTGGCTTGCCCATGACCTGCGTGCTCACCTGCATGATTTTTGCGGCCGTGTCGGGCTCCTCGGTGGCCACCACGTTTGCCATTGGCGCCATTTTGATTCCCGCACTCATCAAGCATGGTTATCCCGTCACATGGGCGGCCTCGCTGCAAGCCACCAGCGCCGAGTTGGGCGTGATCATCCCGCCGTCGATTCCCCTGATTTTGTATGGCGTGAGTGCCGAAGTGTCGGTGGGTGAATTGTTCATCGCCGGCATTGGCCCCGGCATCCTGATCGGGCTGGCGCTCATGCTCTTTGTGTGGGTCTATTGCATGATCAAGGGCTGGGGCAAGAACGACGGCGACGGCCGCCTGTCGGTGGGCAAAGCCACCTGGAAAGCTGGCTGGGCTTTGTTGATGCCGGTCATCATTCTGGGGGGCATTTACGGTGGCGTGTTCACCCCCACCGAGGCGTCGGCCGTGGCGGTGTTTTACGCGCTGGTGGTGGGCTTGGTGATCTACCGCGAGATCAAACTGAAAGACCTGTACCCGATCCTGCGCAAGTCCGTGATGTCGTCTGCGGTGATCATGTTCATCATCGCCAATGCGGGTTTGTTTGCCTTCCTGATCACGCGCGCGGGTGTGCCGGATGCGATTGGTCGGTACCTGCAGGACGTGCTCAGCTCGCCCGCCTACTTCTTGCTGGGTGTGAATGCGGCGCTATTTTTGATTGGTATGTTCATTGAGACCAGTGCAGCCATTATTGTGCTGGCGCCGATTTTGGCACCGGTGGCGATGCACTTTGGCATTGACCCGGTGCACTTTGGCCTGATCATGGTGGTGAACCTGGCCATGGGCATGATCACACCGCCGTTTGGTGTCAATTTGTTTGCAGCTTGCACGGTGGCGAGGATTTCGCTGGACCGGATGATCAAGGATTTGATTCCCTTTGTGCTGGTCATCATGGCCTGCCTGATGATCATCACCTATGTGCCCAGTTTGTCGTTGACGCTGCGTGACCTGGTCTACGCCAAATAGGCCTGCCACGGCACCCAACCGACATGTCCACGCCTTTCAAGCCCATCACGCCCGGGGCCTACCTGTCCGATCAGGTGGCCGACGTGATGGCATCCGAGATTCGGGCCGGTCGACTGGCCGTGGGGGACAAACTGCCCACCGAGGCCGCCTTGGTGGCGCAGTTTTCGGTCAGCCGCACGGTGGTGCGCGAGGCCGTGTCGCGCCTTAAATCGTTGGGCTTGGTGGACTCGCGCCAAGGCAGCGGGGTGTATGTCAAGGAGCAAGGTTTTTCACCGCTGAACTTTGACGCCAAATACGCCGTCTCCCGCCAGGCCGTGGTTCAGATCGTGGAGGTGCGCCGCGCCCTGGAAGCCGAGGTGGCGGCACTGGCAGCGCAGCGCTGCACGGTCGACGACGTCAAGCGCATTCGCCAATCCATCACCGCGCTGGAGACCGCCGTGCAGGCCGGGGGTGATGGGGTGGAGGAAGACGTGCTGTACCACAACGCCATTGCGCAGGCCGCGCGCAACCCGTTTTTGATCAGCACACTGGACTACCTGGGCCAGTTCCTCAAAGGTGCCACGCGGGTGACCCGGGCCAACGAGTCCCGCCGTGGCGACTTCACGCGCCAGGTGCGTGAAGAGCATGAATTGATCCTTCAGGCCATTGAGTCCCGTGACCCCGTGGCTGCCCGTGAGGCCGCCACGGGCCACATGAACAACGCCATTGAGCGAATTGAGCAGGCCGACCCGGCCTTTTGGCAGCAAGCGGGTGAGCAGCTCGCCCGCCCGCTGGTGTCTCTGGCTTACCCGATCGAGGGTCCGGCTGCCTAGGTCGATCTCGGGGAAACCCGGGTGCCCGACTAGGGGTAAATTTATATGATGACCTGATTAATCGTGGTGTGAGATCAATCTACTTTGAGGAGAAAATCATGAAAAAAAGAAGCTTTTGTCTCTCTGGCTTGGCCGGCCTGGTTTTGGCTACCGCCGCCGGCACCGGCTGGGCGCAAACCTACCCCACCAAGCCTGTGCGCCTGGTGGTGCCGTTCCCGCCAGGCGGCTTGATCGACAACATGGCGCGCCTGGTGGGGCCGCGTCTCTCGCAAGAGCTTGGGCAGCCGGTGGTGATCGAGAACAAGCCGGGTGCAGGTGGCAACCTTGGGGCGTCCGAGGTCGCCCGTGCCACACCCGATGGCTACACCTTGCTGATGGCATCACCCCCGCTGACCATCAGCCCGTCACTCTATAAAACCTTGCCTTACAAGCCCGAGCAAATCGTGCCGGTGGCCTTGCTTGGCCGGGTGCCCAATGTGTTGATCGTCAAGTCCGGCGGCGTGGGCAGCGTCAAGCAACTGATCGAGAAAGCCCAAGCACAGCCCGGGCGCCTCAACTACGCCTCCAACGGCAATGGCACCTCCTTGCACTTGAGTGCCGAGTTGTTCAAAACCACGACCAACACCTTCATCACGCACATTCCTTATCGGGGCGCTGCCGCCGCCATCACCGCGATTTTGGCGGGTGAGGTGGACATGATGTTTGACAACCTGCCGTCTGCCATGGGCCAGATTCAGGCCGGCGCGGTCAAGGCGCTGGCAGTGACCACGGTGCGGCGCAGCAAGGCTTTGCCGGACGTGCCCACCTTGGTGGAGTTGGGCATGCCCGACTTTGATGTGAGCGCCTGGTTTGGTCTGGCTGCGCCTGCGGGCACCCCGCCGGCTGTCGTGAGCCGCCTGGAGCAGGCATTGGACAAGGTCAGCAAACAGCCCGACGTGGTGGCCGCCATGCTGCGCCAGGGCGCAGAGCCCGGCTTTGTGGATAGCAAAATGATGGCCGCCTTTTGGTCTGCAGACGCGGCCAAGTGGCGCCGCGTGGCGGATTTTGCCAAGATCACACTGGATTGATCCCCCTCATTAAGTGAAGAAAAGCATGACTTACAACGTCGGAGTAATTGGCCTGGGCGCCATGGGCAGCGGCATGGCGCGCTCGCTGCGCCGCCGTGGCAATCAGGTGCACGTGTTTGACGTGCGGGTCGAGGCCGCGCAAGCCTTCGCCGCAGAAGGCGGTGTGGCTTGCACCAGCCTGGCCGAGTTGGGCGCGCAGTGCGATGTGATCGTATCGGTGGTGGTGAATGCCGCACAGACCGAGAGCGTGCTGTTTGGCGAAGGCGGCTGCGCGGCCAGCATGCGGCCGGGCACGACCTTTGTGATGTGTTCCACCGTGGACCCCAACTGGTCTATGGCGCTGGAGGCGCGCCTGGCCGCTTTGGGTATGTTGTACATCGACGCCCCCATCTCCGGTGGCGCGGCCAAGGCCGCCAGCGGCGAGATGACCATGATGACGGCCGCAACGCCCGAGGCCTATGCAGCGGTGGGCCCGCTACTGGACGCCATGGCCGCCAAGGTCTACCGCCTGGGTGACCGCGCTGGCGCGGGCAGCAAGGTCAAGATCATCAACCAATT
The DNA here is from genome assembly GCA_943371745.1 of Rhodoferax sp. OV413. Lineage (GTDB taxonomy): Bacteria > Pseudomonadota > Gammaproteobacteria > Burkholderiales > Burkholderiaceae_C > Rhodoferax. The sequence goes on along the minus strand of CALRWE010000116.1, from coordinate 10,063 downwards.
GCTCGCCGGGGTGCACATTGCGGCTGCCGCTGAAGCCATGGCACTGGGCCTGCGCGAGGGCGTGGATGCAGCCGCCCTGTACGAGGTGATTACCCACAGCGCGGGCAACAGCTGGATGTTCGAGAACCGCATGGCCCACGTGTTGGCCGCCGACTACACACCGCTCTCAGCCGTGGATATTTTTGTCAAAGATCTGGGCCTGGTGCTCGATGTGGCACGGGCCACCAAGTTCCCGCTGCCGTTGTCCAGCACCGCACACCAGATGTTCATGCAGGCCTCCACTGCGGGCTATGCCCACGAGGATGACAGCGCCGTGATCAAGATATTCCCCGGCATTGAGTTACCCAAAAAACCATGAGCAAAGTAGTTTTAGGCTGCATCGCCGACGACTTCACCGGCGCGACCGATCTTGCCAACAACCTGGTGCGCGCCGGCATGCGCGTGGTGCAGGCCATGGGGGTGCCCGCCCGGCCACTGGACACGGGGGCGGACGCGGTGGTGGTGGCCCTCAAGTCACGCACGCTGCCCGTCGAAGAGGCCATCGCCCAGTCGCTGGAGGCCTTGCGCTGGTTGCAGGCGCAAGGCGCACAGCAAATCTATTTCAAATATTGCTCTACCTTTGACAGCACGACACAGGGCAACATCGGTCCGGTGGCCGAGGCGCTGATGGCCGCGCTGGGCACGGACTTCACCATCGCCACACCTGCTTTCCCGGACAACCACCGCACCGTGTTCAAGGGCCATTTGTTTGTGGGCGATGTGCTGCTCAACGAGAGCGGCATGCAAAACCACCCGCTCACGCCCATGCTTGACGCCAATCTGGTGCGGGTGCTGCAAGGGCAATGCACGGGCAAAGTGGGCTTGATTGACTACAAAGTGGTGGCGCAGGGCGGGGCCGCCATTCGCGAGCGCATCGCGCAATTGCGCGCTGAGGGCGTGCGGCTGGCTGTGGTGGATGCCATCTCCAACGACGACCTCATGCGCCTGGGCCCGGCTCTCAAAGCCATGCCGCTGGTCACTGCGGGCTCCGGTGTGGCGATTGGATTGCCGGGCAACTTCGGCATTGCGCCTTCCAGCACCGCCAGCGCCTTGCCCGCTGCAATGGGCTTGCAAGCCGTGGTGTCGGGCAGCTGCTCGCTGGCCACCAACCGGCAGGTGCAGGCCTTTATCCAGTCTGGTCGCCCAGCCATGGCCATTGATCCTTTGCAGATCACAGCCCGGCAGGCGGAGGGCGGCGACATGGTGGCCGACTCCCTGGCCTGGGCTGAGCCCTTGTTGGCGACGGGCCCGGTGCTGATCTACTCGTCGGCCGACGCGCAAGCGGTCAAGTCGGTGCAAGGGCAACTGGGGGTGGAAGCGGCCGGTGCGTTGGTGGAGCACACGCTGGCCGCCATTGCGCGGGGCCTGGTGGGCTTGGGCGTGCGTCAGCTGGTAGTAGCGGGTGGCGAAACTTCAGGCGCCTGCGTGCAGGCACTGAACATCAGCCAAATGAAAATCGGCCCGCAAATAGACCCTGGCGTGCCGTGGTGTCATGCCCATAGCGATGCTGCGCCCCATGGTGGCCTGCACCTCACACTCAAATCCGGCAACTTCGGCACGGACGACTTCTTCAGCAAAGCCTTCACGAGGCTGGCATGACCGAGAACCAGGCCCGCGAGGAAATTTGCCGTGTGGGGCGCAGCCTGTTCGAGCGCGGCTATGTGCATGCTACGGCGGGCAATATCAGCGTGCGCCTGGATGCGTCCGAGGGTGGTGGTTTTCTGATCACCCCCACCGACGCCTGTCTGGGCTTTCTGGACCCCGCCCGGCTCGCCCGGCTGGACGCCAAGGCCCAGCAGATCAGCGGTGATATTGCTAGTAAAACAATAGCATTACATGCAATGATCTACCAGGCTTCAGGCCAATTTGACCCAAAAACACGCTGTGTGATCCATGCCCACAGCACGTACTGTGTTGCTTTGACCTTGCCACCCCCGGTCGGGGAGGATGTTGAGCTTTTGCCCGCGCTCACCCCGTACTTTGTGATGAAGGTGGGCCATGTGCCGGTGATTCCTTATCACCGTCCGGGCGACCCGGCAGCGGCGCAGTGCGTCGCCAGGACGATTGAGCGTTACGGTCGGGCGGGCACGCCGATTCGCGCCGTGATGCTGTCCCGCCTGGGCCCCAACGTGTGGCACGACTCGCCGGGCGCCGCCATGGCCACCCTGGAAGAACTGGAAGAAACCGCCCGGCTGATGCACACGAGTGCCATGGCGCCCGAGCCCCTGACTGCCCCCCAACTTGAAGAACTGCGCCAGACCTTTGGCGCCCGATGGTGACCCTATGCCCCAATTTGCAGCCAACTTGTCCATGCTCTACCCCGAGCATGCGTTTCTGGACCGCTTTGAAGCCGCCGCCCAAGATGGCTTCAAGGCCGTCGAGTATTTGTTTCCCTACGCGTTTGAGGCCAGCGAGATCGCGGCTCGCCTGAAAACCAATGGCCTGCAGCAAGTGCTGTTCAACGCCCCACCCGGTGACTGGGACGGCGGCGAGCGCGGCCTGGCTTGCCTGCCAGGGCGCGAAACCGAGTTTCAAGAAGGGTTTGCGATGGCGCTGGACTACGCTAGAGCGCTGGGTTGTCCCCGCATTCATGTGATGGCGGGGCTCCTGCCGGCCGGCGCAGACCGTGCGGCGCTCTACCCCACCTACGTCAGCAACCTGCGTTGGGCGGCAGCCAAAGCCGCGCAGCAGGGCGTGAATGTACTCATTGAGCCGATCAATCTGCGCGACATTCCCGGCTTCTTCCTGAACCGCCAGGACCATGCCCACCAGGTGATTGCCGATGTGGGTGCGCCCAACCTCAAGGTGCAGATGGACCTGTACCACTGCCAGATTGTGGAGGGCGACCTGGCCATGAAGCTGCGCCAGTACCTGCCCACCGGCTGTGTTGGCCACATCCAGATTGCCGGCGTACCGCAACGCCATGAGCCTGATCTGGGCGAGTTGAACTACCCCTACCTGTTCTCGGTGCTCGATGAGTTGGGCTTTGACGGCTGGGTGGGTTGCGAGTACCGGCCCAAGCGGGGCACGCAGCCGGGTGGCACCTCGGCTGGCCTGGGCTGGCTCAAGTCGTATCTTTAGGCTGAGCACCGTGCGCCGCCTGCCATGGCTACAGCGCCTGAAGCAGGCCTGGGCGAGGTGCCAATGGGTTGGCCTGTGCGCATGGCTTGTTGGCGCATCGCCCGGGGCGCACGGGCAGGTCGCGCCGCTCCTGGAGGCGTCTTATGCCGGGCGACCCGCGCTGGTGTATGTGCCAACGACGCTTGCGTCTTCTGGCTCCCGGGCTCTGGTGGTTGTCTTGCATGGCGGGTTGGGTAATGCCCAGCGTATTGCCACCCGGACCCATGAGTCCGGCCTGAACATGAATGCTGCGGCCGACGAGGGTGGTTTTGTGGTGGCGTATCTGAACGGCACACCAGTCGCGCGTCTGCTGGGTGCCGACAAGCTGGGCTGGAATGCCGGCAGCTGCTGTGGATTGCCGGCCCAGACTCAGGTCAATGACGTTGCCTACATCGACTTGGCAGTCAACGCCATTGCCCGCCAACATGGGGTTGACCCCGGACGCATTTACGGGGTGGGGCACTCCAACGGGGCCATGATGACGCAGCGGGTGATGTGTGAATCATCACTCTACGCTGCCGCTGTGCCGATCTCCGGCGCTCTGGAGAATGGCAGCACCCGTTGCCCTGCGGCCATGGGAAAGAAGCTCATGGCCCTTCACGGCGAGAACGATCAGAACGTGCCCGTGAGCGGCGGCCAGGGGTCCAAAGGCCTGTCGCGCACGAGCTATCAGTCTCAGGCATCGACAGCTACAGTCTGGCAAAACTCCGGGGCAAGTTATGACCTGCAGGTCATCAAGGGCGCGGATCACTCGGTGGACGCCATTGCGCGCCAGATCGCCACATCGGAGTCCACCACCCTGTCCCGAAAATTGGCCCGGTTTTTTGGTTTGATTTAACGCGTGTACATATTCAATCAAGCATGGCGCGAATCTGTGCCAGGAGCAAGGGCAAATCCATCGTGATGGTCTGCCAGACAATGTCCAAGTCAACCTGGAAGTAGCCATGCGCCAGCACATTGCGCATCCAGTACGCATCGTCCCACGGGAATTCGGTGTGCTCATTAGCGAACTCCGCATGGTGCTTTTGCACATTGCGCGAGGCTTCGCCAATGATTTCAATATTGCGAATGACTGCGTCCTGAACCAATGTGCTGTGCAGCCAGGCATTTTTGTCCATGCCTGCCAGGTAGGTGTCGATGCGCTCAATGGCCTGGGCAATGTGCGACAGGTAATCGGGCAAACGCAAGGCGTCTTTGCTCATACCGGTTGCGCCTGGGCCACAACTGCGGCCCGAAATTTCTCTGGCAGGGCTTTGGGCGTCAGAACATCCACTGGTACCCCCAGCACGCGCCGCAAAGTGTGCTGGATGCGGGCAATATCGAGCAAGCTGGTTTGGGCGGTGGTGTCCACCAGCAAATCCAGGTCGCTGGCCTCGGTGTCATCGCCACGCAGCACCGATCCAAATACACGCGGGTTATGGGCGCGATTCATCAGGACGATGCGCCGGATTTCTGCGCGGTGCGCCTGGAGTGCTTGCGAAGGTTTCATGGGTTTGCGCCATCCATTAGACAAGTCAACATTGTGCTCCAGGGATTTTGCCGTTGCCTGCCATGGGTCAACTTCGCCCGCCTTTGCGGCGGCCAAGGGTCCAAAGGCCTGTCGCGCACGAGCTATCAGTCTCAGGCTTCGACGGCTACAGTCTGGCAAAACTCCGGGGCAAGTTATGACCTGCAGGTCATCAAGGGCGCGGATCACTCGGTGGACGCCATTGCGCGCCAGATCGCCACATCGGAGTCCACCACCCTGTCCCGAAAATTAGCCCGGTTTTTTGGTTTGATTTAACGTCACAGGAGTCAAGATGACAAAGCAGTTTGATCTGGTGGTCCATGGCGCTACCGGCTTTACCGGCCGCCTGGTGGTGGAGTATCTTTTGCAGCGTTACCCGGCAGGTAGCGGCCTGCGCTGGGCCATGGGCGGGCGCAGCCTGGCGAAGCTCAAGGTCGTGCGCGATGAGGTGGGTGCTCCTGCGGACACGCCCTTGGTCGTGACCGACAGCATGAACCCTGCGAGCTTGCAGGCCCTCATGGCCCAAACCCGGCTCGTTCTCACCACGGTCGGCCCGTACCAGTTGTATGGCAACGAGCTGGTGGCAGCCTGTGCCCAGGCTGGCGTGGACTATGTCGACCTGTGCGGAGAACCGGCTTGGATGCGTCAGATGATCGACGCCCACGAAGCGCAGGCGCAGGCCAGTGGGGCCCGCATTGTGTTTTCTTGTGGTTTTGATTCGGTTCCCTTTGACCTGGGTGTCTTGATGCTGCAAACCGAGATGACAACCCGCTTTGGCAGCCCTGCCAGTCGTGTGCGGGGGCGGGTGCGCAAGATGAAAGGCACCTTTTCCGGCGGAACCGCTGCGAGCCTGAAAGCCACCATGGCCGCAGCCCAGGAAGGCCCGCACGTGCTCAACTTGTTGCGCAACCCGTTTGCATTGACGCCCGGGTTCGAAGGGCCCAAGCAGCCCGCCGGTACCAGGCCGATGTTGGACGATGCACTGGGCTTGTGGGTGGCGCCCTTTGTCATGGCGGCCATCAACACGCGCAATATTCACCGCTCCAACTTCCTGCTGAAGCTAGCCTATGGCGCGGATTTTGTCTATGACGAAATGATGATCACGGGTGCGGGCGACAAGGGCGAAGCCATTGCCAACGCGGTGGCGGCCGACAAATCACTGGGCGCTGAGGGCGGGCCGAAACCGGGGGAAGGTCCATCGCGGCAAGAGCGGGAAGCGGGCTTTTATGACCTGCTTTTTCTTGGTGAAAACGCGGCAGGTGAACGCCTGCGCGTGGGGGTTAAGGGCGACCGCGACCCTGGCTATGGATCAACCTCCAAAATGATCACCGAGGCGGCGCTGTGCCTGCTGCAGGATGCGCCCGAGACACCCGGCGGCATCTGGACGCCGGCCTCGGCCCTTGGCGCGCGCCTCACCCGGCGACTGCAGGCGAATGCCGGTTTGAGCTTCGAGGTCGAGGCAGCCTGAGCCGCTGCGGCTTGACCGGTAGCGCCGTGTCTTAGATGGGCACGGCGCGTGTCTCGCCGTGGCGCATCAGCCAGACGGTGTCCTGAGCCAGACCCTGCGCATGCAGGGCTGCCGCCAAATCCCGGGGCGGGTGGTCGAAGGATTCCTGGGTGAGTTTGAACGTGCCCCAATGCACGCCCATGGCCTGTTTGGCTTCAAGGTCCAGCATCAGTTGCACCGCGTCGGCCGGGTTCACATGCATGTTTTTCATGAAGTCGCGCGGCAAATAGGCCCCGATCGGCAGCGCCAGAAAATCCACCGCGCCCAGGCGCTGGCGGATGGCCTTGAAGTCCGCGCTGTAGCCGGTGTCGCCCGGAAATAAAAACCGCCAGGCATCCGTGGCCTGTGGCTTGTGCTCCACCATGTAGCCGCCCCAAAGCGAGGCGTTGGTGTCAAAGGGCGTGCGCCGACTCCAGTGCTGGGCGGGGGTGAAGTGGATGCGCACCGGGTGCGCCAGGGGGGTGCCGGTGCAGTCGGTGTGCACATCGGCCTGCCCCCACCAGTCGAGTTCGGTCACGTTGGGGATCTGGCGCTCATCAAACCAGCCCTTCAAACCCAGGGGCACAAAGATTTTGGGCTTTTGCCCAGCGGCCACCATGGCAGTCACCGTGGCATCGCACAAGTGATCGTAGTGGTTGTGGGAAATCAGCAGCACGTCAATGGGCGGCAATTCACAACCCCCCAGGGGCGCAGGCACCATGCGCGGCGCACCAAAGCGACCATAGGGACCCGCAAAATCAGCCAGGGTCGGGTCGGTCAGCACGTTCAGGCCGCCTACCTGCAGCAGCACCGACACATGGCCCAGCCAGGTCACCACGGGCGCCACTTGACGCTCGGCGAGCCGGGTATGGTCCACGGCCTGGCTCCAGTCGTTGGCAAACTTCTCGTAGCCATCTGTCGGCGGTGCCAGGGGCTTGAAGTCTCCCCGCAGGCCCCGCCACACCATCTCGTACCAGGGAAAGTCGCCAATCAGCACCGAGGGGTCGCTGTTGGCGTAGCCGCCGGGGCGGTGGTGGGCTGGCTTGGGGGTGGTGGGTGTCATGAGTGCCTGAAAATAGGTCTAAAAGATTAAAATTGGCAATTTATTTCTAATTTAATAAATAAATTTAAAATTAATGACAACTTATGGCCTGAAAAAGGGGTGAATTTGCAATCGAAATTTTCTCATAAACACTACGATAGACGTTGTCTTAAGTTTTAACGCCTTACAAAGGCCTTGTTGAGGAAATTGCCATGTTGTCCAACCCCGCCACCAGATACCGCGCCTTTGAGGCCGTGAATTTGCCCGATCGCCAGTGGCCCGCCCGCACCCTGACCGCAGCGCCCATCTGGCAGAGCACCGACTTGCGCGATGGCAACCAGTCGCTGTTTGAGCCCATGAATGGCGAACGCAAGATGCGCATGTTTCGCACCCTGTGCGAGGTGGGGTTTAAGGAGATCGAGGTGGCTTTTCCGAGCGCCTCGCAAACCGACTTTGACTTTGTCCGCAACCTCATTGAAGGCGGCCATATTCCCGAGGATGTGACGATCGAGGTGCTGACCCAGTCGCGCGAGCACCTGATCCGCCGCACCATGGAGTCGGTCAAGGGGGCACGCCGCGCCATCGTCCATGTGTACAACGCCACGGCACCGGTCTTTCGCGATGTGGTGTTTGGCATGAGCCAGGACGAGGTCAAAGCCTTGGCTGTGTCGTCCGTGCGCTTGATCAAGGAGCTTTGCGCGCAAGCCCCCGAGACCGAATGGGTGCTGCAATACAGCCCCGAGGTTTTCACCAGCACCGAGTTGGCGTTTGCCCGCGACGTGTGTGACGCCGTCACCGCCGAGTGGGGTGCTACGCCGCACAACAAGGTCATCCTCAACCTGCCCGCCACCGTGGAGGTGTCCACGCCCAATGTGTACGCAGACCAGATTGAGTGGATGCACCGCAACCTGGCCCGGCGCGACAGCGTCATTTTGAGTTTGCACCCGCACAACGACCGGGGCACCGCCGTGGCCGCCGCCGAGCTGGGCCTGATGGCCGGGGCTGACCGGGTCGAAGGTTGCCTGTTTGGCAATGGCGAGCGCACCGGCAATGTGGACCTGGTGACGCTGGCGCTCAACCTCTACACCCAGGGTGTGTCGCCAGGGCTGGATTTTTCGGACGTCAATGCCGTGGCGCGCACGGTGGAATACTGCACCCAACTTCCCATCCACCCCCGCCACCCCTATGTGGGCGACCTGGTGTTCACGGCTTTCAGTGGTTCACACCAGGACGCCATCAAGAAAGGCTTTGCAGTGCAAAAGGCTGATGGGCTGTGGAACGTGCCCTACCTCCCGATTGACCCGGCCGATGTAGGTCGCAGTTACGATTCGGTCATTCGCGTCAACAGCCAAAGCGGCAAGGGCGGGGTGGCGTATTTGATGGAGGCCGAGTTTGGCGTGGTGATGCCCCGGCGCCTGCAGGTTGAGTTTTCAGGCGAGGTGCAAGCCCACACCGACACCTACGGCGGCGAGATGACCGCCCAGAATATCTGGACCCTGTTCGACGCCACTTACCTCAGCCCGGCCACGGCCGACATTCGCTATGTGGAGCACCACCTGTTTGACCACGCCGGCGTACAGGGCAAACACCATGTGCAGGGCATCCGCCTCGCGGTGGAGGTCAACGGCCAGCCGATGTTGCTCAGCGGAGAAGGTAACGGCCCGATCGACGCGGCAGTGCATGCGTTGCGAGGCATTGACGTTCAAGTGCAGGTGCGCAGTTTTGAGGAGCGTTCCACCAAAGCCAGCACCACCGGGGGCGATGCCCAGGCCTGCGCGTTTCTGGAGTTGACGCCCGCAGGCGGCGGGGCCGAGCGATTTGGCGTGGGCATGGACACCAACATCGTCACCGCCTCGGTCAAGGCCTTGATCAGCGGCGTGAACCGCCTGGGCCTGGCGCGTGTGGAGGCACCGGCAGAGGAAGCGGAAGTGGCCTAGCCCACTTGCTGCTGCGCCCGATTTGACGCGCGTTGCGCAAAATCAAGCTTCCCGGGGCGCCCGTCACTAGAATAATTTTTGACGATCCTGCACGGTGCCGGACGCGCCCGGAGCCCGGTGTCCATGGATCCTGCGGATCAGACCTCTTCCCCGCCACACCCCATTTTCGAAGCCCGTGGTTTGACCAAGGTCTACCAGATGGGGGAGGTCAAGGTGCAGGCCCTGCGGGGCGTGGATCTTGATTTGTACGAGGGGGAGTTGGTGGTGCTGCTCGGTCCCTCGGGCAGCGGCAAGTCCACCCTGCTCAACATCCTGGGCGGGCTAGACACACCCACCACTGGAACTGTGCGTTACGCCGACCACGACCTGAGTCTGGACGACGATGCGCTGATGACCCAGTATCGCCGCTCGCACGTGGGCTTTGTGTTCCAGTTCTACAACCTGATTCCCAGCCTGACGGCCCGCGAAAACGTGGCCCTGGTGACCGAGATTGCCGAAGACCCCATGACGCCCGAAGAAGCGCTGGCACGGGTGGGCCTGGCTGAGCGCATGGATCACTTTCCGGCTCAGATGTCAGGCGGTGAGCAGCAGCGGGTGGCGATTGCCCGGGCCGTAGCCAAGCGACCGCAGGTCTTGTTGTGCGACGAGCCCACCGGCGCGCTGGACGCCCAGACGGGGGTGCTGGTGCTTGACGTGATTGCCCAAGTGAACCGCGAGCTGGGCACCACTACCGTGGTGATTACCCACAACGCGGTGATCGCTGCCATGGCGGATCGGGTGCTGTATTTTGGTGACGGCTTGGTCGTGCGCTCCGAGCGCAACGCGCACAAAAAGGCCGCCACGGAGTTGAGCTGGTGAAAGCCATTGACCGCAAGCTCTGGCGCGACCTCGCACAAATGAAGAGTCAGGCGCTGGCCATTGCCTTGGTGGTG
>CALRWE010000115.1:0-15019 GCA_943371745.1 Rhodoferax sp. OV413 | reverse complement strand
CCCTCTCAATATCTTCTTTGCTGACATGGACAGGCCGGATTACCAGCACCTCGCCTTCAGCATCCGCTGTTGTTGTCTTGACGCCCAGGTGTAAAACCGCTTCGTACACCTTGTTTGCATCCAAATGCATTTGGCTGAATTTCGTGGCTGCCCCAAAACAAAGAGGCAAAACGCCTGTCGCTAAGGGGTCCAACGTTCCGGTGTGACCTGCTTTTTCCGCACGAAAAAGCCACTTGGCTTTTTGTAAAGCTTGGTTACTGGATAAACCTAAAGGCTTGTCAAGCAAAAGCACCCCATGCACAGGGCGCCTTGCAACCCGTGCACGTGGCGCATTCATCGTTCAATCCTCTTTGGAACGGGACGCCACCGCCCGCGCAATCAATGCATTCATGTCTGCCGCCTTCTCGGTCGTCTGGTCAAACACGAAATGCAAAGTAGGCACGGTGTGAATATGCAGCCTCTTGAACAAGCCCGCCCGCAAAAAACCGGCTGCCTGGTTCAGACCGTCGCTGCACGCCTTGGCATCGCCAGCCAGCAGGCTGAAGAACACCTTGGCGTGCGCGTAATCCGGCGTGACCTCCACACCCTGGATGGTCACCATACCCACGCGTGGATCTTTCAGCTCGCGCGCAATAAGCTCGGTCAGATCGCGCTGGATCTGATCGGCGACCTTGAAGCTGCGGTTGGGAGTTTTGGATTTTTTGCGCACGATTTAGGTCAGGTCCATCACAACGTACGGGCGATTTCACGAATCTCAAAGAATTCCAGCACATCGCCAGCCTGGATTTCGTTGTAGTTCTTGATATTCAAGCCGCATTCGAAGCCTTCCTTGACCTCTTTCGCATCGTCCTTGAAGCGCTTGAGCGATTCGAGCTCGCCCGTGAAAATAACCAGATTTTCGCGCAGCAACCGAAGACGGGCAGCCCGGCGGACCACACCTGCAGTGACCATACAACCGGCAATGGAGCCGATCTTGGAGACTTTGAACACTTGACGGATCTCGGCCGTACCGATGATTTCTTCTTTTTTGTCCGGTGTCAGCATGCCCGACATCGCCAGCTTGAGTTCGTCTACGGCGTCATAAATGATGTCGTAGTAACGAATGTCAACGCCGTTGTTCTCGGCCAGTTTGCGCGCACCGGCATCAGCACGGGTGTTGAAACCAATGATGACCGCCTTGGAGGCGATGGCCAGATTCACATCCGACTCGCTGATCGCGCCAACGGCGGTGTACACCAACTGAACCTTGACCTCGTCTGTGGACAACTTGAGCAAGGACTGAGCGAGCGCCTCTTGCGAACCCTGCACATCGGCCTTGATGATGATGGGCACCATCTTGACCGCGCCGGCAGCCATGTCCGTAAACATGTTTTCCAGCTTGGCTGCCTGTTGCTTGGCCAGTTTGGTGTGGCGGAACTTGCCTGCACGGTAAGTGGCAATCTCACGGGCCCGACGTTCGTCAGACATCACCATGAATTCGTCACCCGCCGCCGGAACTTCGGTCAAGCCCTGAATCTCGACCGGGATCGAAGGACCCGCCGTCTTGATAGTCTTGCCGTTTTCGTCCAACATGGCGCGCACCCGGCCATAGGTCGAGCCCGCAAGGACGATGTCACCGGTTTTGAGGGTACCGCTTTGCACCAGCACGGTCGCTACAGGGCCACGGCCCTTGTCCAGTTGCGCCTCAATCACAAGGCCCTTGGCCATGGCATCGACAGGCGCACGCAGTTCCAGCACCTCGGCTTGCAAGAGCACTTGCTCCAGCAAGTCATCGATACCTTGACCGGTCTTGGCAGACACCGTGACGAACGGTGAATCACCACCGAACTCTTCCGGCACCACCTCTTCGACCACCAGCTCGTTCTTCACGCGCTCGGGGTTGGCATCGGGCTTGTCGATCTTGTTGATCGCCACCACGATAGGAACGCCCGCCGCCTTGGCGTGCTTGATGGCCTCTTTGGTTTGCGGCATCACGCCGTCATCGGCAGCCACCACCAAAATCACAATGTCAGTGGCCTTGGCACCCCGGGCACGCATCGCCGTGAAGGCTTCGTGACCCGGCGTATCCAGAAAGGAGATCATGCCGCGAGGAGTCTCGACGTGGTAGGCGCCAATGTGCTGGGTGATACCGCCTGCTTCAGCCGAGGCCACTTTGGCAGTCCGGATGTAATCAAGCAGCGAGGTCTTGCCGTGGTCCACGTGGCCCATGACAGTAACCACCGGGGCCCGGGGCAACGATTCCGACTGTTGTTGTGACACTTCGTCATCGGTGAACGCTTCTGGATCATCCAGCGCCGCCACGATGGCTTTGTGCCCCATTTCTTCCACCAAAATCATGGCGGTGTCCTGGTCCAGAGGCTGGTTGATGGTGACCATCTGACCCAGCTTCATCAGGTGTTTGATCACCTCTGAGGCCTTCACGGCCATCTTGTGTGCCAATTCGGCGACCGTGATGGTTTCTGGCACATGGACTTCAATGACCCGTGCTTCAACCGGTGCCGCTTGTTCACGGTTATCACTGCGATCACGGTCATTGCTGCCGCGTCGGCCACCGCGCGCCGGAGCACGCCAGTTGGTGCCTCGACCTGCTGGAGCACCTGTGGCGCCTCGGGTGGGGATAGCACCCTTCTTCTTGGGGTCACCTGCCCAGCTGCTGGAGAGCTTGGCAGATTTGACTTCCTTGCCAGCGCCGGGAGCGGCAGGTGCTGCCGTGCCAGGTGCACCTGGTTTGGCCGGCTTGGCCACCACAGCGCCCGGAGCCGGCTTGTGCAGTGTGCCTTTGATACCGGCCTTGGCTGGATCAGGTTTGACTTCTTCCGGTTTCTTGGGCACCGGCGCCTTTTTGGCCGGTGATGACATCATCAGTCGAATAGCCGCCGCCTCCGCTTCAGCCTTACGCCTGCGGTCGCCCAGGTCAGCGGCACGCGCGACATCTTCGGCAGCACGCGCTTTCGAATCAGCGATTTCTTTTTCTCGGGCGAGCAACTGGGCCTTGGCAGCAGCGTCGGCTTTCTCGGCCACCTCGGCCACTTTGGCCGCATTTCTGTCCATGGCTTCCTGCGCTTGTACGGCGGGAGCTTGCCTGCGCGCCTGCTCGACCTTTTCAGCCAATACCTCGGCTGCCGCCTGCTGCGCAGCTTCTTCAGCGGCCTTCACGGCGACTTCACGGGCACGCAACTCCTGCGCTTCGCGTTGACGCGTGCGCTCAGCCAATTCTTCTTCCTGCAAACGGATCAATTCAGCCTGGCGACGGGCATCTTCTTCACGACGAGCCAACTCGGCGTTTTCGGCCTGGAATTCAGTGTCAAGCTCCTGATCGGTTGCGGTTGACTCCACAGCCACTTCAACACCATCCTCACGTCTCACGAAGGTCCGCTTTTTACGCACCTCCACCTGGATCGTGCGGGCCTTGCCGCTGGCGTCGGCCTGCTTGATTTCGCTGGTCGATTTTTTAACCAGCGTGATTTTTCTGCGCTCAGGGCTGGGCGTGCCATGACTGGCTTGCAGGTAGCTCAACAGGTGCTGTTTATCAGCGTCTGTCAGCTTGTCAGAGGCGGCCGTCTTGACCACCCCCGCCGATTTCAACTGCTCAAGCAGGGTATCGGTTGATTTTTTGAGTTCACTTGCAAACTCTGCTACGGTCGTACTGGACATTTGTTCTGTAACCTTTCATGACCATTACTCTTGAGAAGCGGCGTCATTGGAGAACCAATGTGCGCGCGCTTTCATGATCAAGGTCTTGGCCTCGTCCGCAGACTGGCCTGTGATTTCTGTGAGTTCGTCAACGGCCAGGTCTGCGAGGTCGTCACGGGTGTGAACGCCGCCTTCAGCCAGTTTACCGATCAGTTCGGGGGTGAGTCCTTCAAGGTCGCGTAGGTCCAGCGATGCCTCTTCAACACTCTCTTCATTGGCGATTTCCATCGTCAACAGCGCATCCTTGGCTCGGGTACGCAATTCGTTGGCCATGTCTTCATCGAAACTCTCGATTTCGAGCATTTCTTCCATTGGGACGTAGGCCACCTGCTCAAGGCTGGTGAATCCTTCTGCAATCAACAGATCTGCGATTTCCTCGTCCACATCGAGCTTCTCCATGAACAGCTTGCGACCCGAATCCGTTTCGTCAGCCTGCTTTTGGGCCGATTCAGCGGCATCCAGAATATTGATTTTCCAACCCGTCAATTCTGACGCCAGACGCACATTTTGACCACCACGGCCAATCGCGATCGCCAGATTCTCCTCATCGACAACGACATCCATGGCGTGGCGCTCTTCGTCAACCACAATCGAAGATACGTTAGCGGGGGCCAACGCACCAATGACGAACTGGGCAGGGTCTTCACTCCACAGTACGATGTCAACACGCTCGCCGGCCAACTCAGTCGTTACGCCATTGACCCTTGTCCCCCGAACGCCTACACAGGTGCCAATCGGATCGACCCGCTTGTCATGGGACAGCACAGCTATTTTTGCGCGTGAGCCTACGTCACGCGCACAGGATTTAATTTCCAGCAAACCCTGCTCAATCTCCGGCACCTCTTGGCGGAACAACTCCACCATGAACTCCGGCGCAGAGCGCGACAAGATAATGGGGGCGCCGCGCAAAGTCAGATCCACCTCCATGATCATGGCCCGCACACGGTCACCCATGCGCAAGTTCTCCTTAGGAATCATCTCGCTGCGTCGCAAGCGGCCTTCAACCCGACCGCTTTCAACGATGATGTCGCCCTTGTCCATTCGCTTGACGGTGCCGACAAATATCTTGTCACCTCTGGACATGAAATCGTTGAGCAGCATCTCGCGCTCCGCGTCGCGGATTTTCTGCAAGATAACCTGTTTGGCCGCCATGGCACCGATGCGGCCGATCGGCAGAGACTCAATGGTTTCTTCGATGTACTCGTCGACTTCGATATCGGGAATCTGCTCTTTGGCTTCAAACAGCAGAATTTCCTGGTCGGGCAGCTGCAGTCCTGCCTCATCGGGAACGACGTGCCAGCGACGGAAGGTCTCGTAACTCCCGCTGTCACGATCTACCGCAACGCGAATGTCCACGTCACCTTGAAAAAGTTTTTTTGTCGCCTGCGCCAGGGCCGCCTCAACGGCACCAAACACCACATCACGCTCGACGTTCTTCTCGCGTGAGATGGCTTCCACCAACATTAACATTTCGCGATTCATGCCATGACTCTCCTGTTTCAATTCAATCCAAATCCGACCCAACGCCACCCTTGGCGCCCCGGCCCTTGAAGCTGACGACCGGCGCAAGCCGCGCCTCCTTTATTTCATTCAGCGTGAACCCGAGGGCCTGCACCGGCGCTGGTAATCTCTTTTTACTGATTCGTTGACCCGGCTTCGCGGCAGGAGCATCGCTCCAGACAATTTGCCAACCCGCCACGCCACCCTCAGCGTGCTCCAACGTGCCCCGAAATTTCTTGCGGGTTGCATTGACCTGACCCGCTGCGGCCAAACCAATGGGCGCCTTCAGGGTCACATCAATTTCTTGCCCCACAAATCTCTGAAAATCTTTTTCATGACGCAGCGGGCGATCGATACCAGGCGAGGACACCTCCAGCCGCTTGTACTCGACACCGTCCACTTCGAGCGCGAAAAGCAGCTGTCGCGTCACCTTTTCGCAGTCTTCCACAGTGATGAATTGCTCACTTGGCGCATCAGCTGGCGTGGGGCTGTCAACAGGGGGGTGCCAAGGCAAATCAATGGTAATGCGCAATAGACCGGCGGCCGAACGCTCGACTTCCACCAGGTCGTAGCCCAGGCCCGCAACAGTTTGCTCAACAATTTCTTTAAACGACACGTGTGTATATGAATGCAGTGCAAAAACAATCGACCAAAAAAAACGGGCGGTAGATACCCGCCCGTTTGGTCGTGACCTTGGATTGTACTCCAGTTTGCGAGAATTTCGTCAGCAGGATGATCACCTGTCAAGCTCGTCGGCCACTGGGTCTTGTAACTAACACGATCAAAACTGGCGTTTGATTAGGTAGAAACCATGAGGGTTGCCGGCGCTTACGCCTACTCACCATCGATTACGATGATTGCCATGCAGAATTCAGTCGCCCAACGAACAAAGGGGCCCATTAACGTCTTGCTTGGGCTTGCATTGGCCCTTTGTCTTAGCCCCACAGCCCTCCTCGCGGCCAATCAACCTGCGCCCAGCGCCGCGACCAAGTCCATCGCAGTGGCTCCGATCCAAACCGGGCATTGGGAGCACGCCATCTCAGCCTACGCCCCCCCTAAATATGCACGTGACTTCTTGCACTTTGACTATGTGAACCCCGATGCGCCCAAACGCGGTACGCTGAACCTGCGCAACCCGGATCGCAGGTCCAGCTTTGACAAGTTCAACCCCTTCACCACTCGCGGGAGCGCACCAGCCGGTGTCAGCATGTTTATGTTCGAGCCGCTGGCCATCCAGTCCATGGACGAACCTCAGGCCATGTACGGAGTACTTGCGCAGGAGATATTTGTAGCTCCCGATTTGTCATCCGTCTCCTTTCGCTTGCACCCCAAAGCTCGCTTTAACAATGGCGACAGAGTCACACCAGAGGATGTGGCGTACTCTTTGGAGCGAGTGAAGAGCAAAGAAGCGTCGCCCGCAGCCCAGCTTGCCTACGCCGATCTGCTCAATGCAGTGGTGGTAGACACGAGTACGGTGCGCATTGAACTCAAGACACGCACGGTCGATGCCGTTTTTGCGGCCGGCGCCCTGAACATATTTTCGCGCCGTTGGGGCGCCGGAAAGAAATTTGATGAAGTGGTGCTTGACACCCCGATCACTTCAGGGGCCTATGTCATTGACCGCTATGACCTGCCGGGCCGAATTGAATTCAAGCTCAATCCCGACTATTGGGGCCGGGACATACCGTCGCGTCGCGGTCATTTCAACTTTGAGCGGATACGTTACCGCATGTACAGCGACCAAGCGGTTGCGCGAGAAGCCTTCAAGGCTGGTGAGTTCGACATTTTCAAGGAATACCGCGCCAGCGCTTGGGCCCGGCAACATCAGGGCGTCAAATGGCGTGACGGGCAAATTGTCAAAAAAGCGTTCGAAACCGCTACAGGACAGGGTTTGCAGTCGATGCACCTCAACCAGCGGCGGCCCCTGTTTCAGGACATTCGTGTGCGCGAGGCACTCATGCTGGCTTGGGACTTCAATCGTTACAACCAATACGGCACATTCAATCACGCCCACAGCGTCTTCAACAATTCTGAATTTGCAGCCGTGGGCAGCCCATCTGCCGAAGAGCTGAAGTTACTTGAGCCCTTTCGTTCAGAGCTGCCTGCTCGCGTCTTTGGGCCGGCTTTTGCTCCTCCCGACAATCTGAAAGGACCGAACGCCCTGCGCGAGCACCTGCGCCAGGCCCGCGATCTTCTCGCGCAGGCCGGGTGGAAGGTCGCGTCAGATGGCAAGCTGCGCAATGCAAAAGGGGATGCGTTCGAGTTTGAATATCTCGAACCCGGGTCGGCTGGAGCCATGATTGATTTCCAGCGCAATCTCGAAAAGCTTGGCATCACAATGAAGGAGCGGACCGTAGACTTTGCGTTGTACAGGCGCAGGCTGGAGCAGTACGACTTCGATCTCATCATCATCGTGGAGGGCGACTTCACCTTGCCCAGCTCGGCCGATCTGACGTCGAGTTATGGCAGCAAGTCAGCCGATGAACCCGGCAACAATAATTTTCGTGGGGTCAAGAGCGCGGCGGTCGACAGCCTGCTTTTGGCCATTGGCTCAGCCACCACCCAGGAACAGCTGCGCACTGCTTCACGCGCACTGGATCGTGTGGTGATGTGGAATTTCTGGCAAATTCCACAGCTCTACTTAAGCTCAGAGCAGATCTCTTATTGGAATCGTTTTGGTATTCCAGCTACTCAAGCCCAGTATTTTGTGGCCGACTCCTATCCATCTGCCAGCTCGGCACCCTGGCCGCTGTGGACCTGGTGGATGAAGGACGCTGGGCAAACTGAATCCCGACGTTGAGACAACATGCTGCTCTATTTTTTAAAACGCCTGATGCTCATGGTGCCCACACTGCTGGGTGTGTTGACTGTGACCTTTATCGTGATCCAGTTCGTTCCGGGCGGACCGGTAGAGCAAGTGCTGGCTGAAGCCAGAGCCTCGCAAAAAGGTGGAGAGGGAAGCGCCTACAAGGCCAGCCGCGATATCGATAAAAAGCAGATCGAAGAGTTGAAAAAACTTTACGGCTTTGATAAACCTGCCCACGTGCGCTACTTTGAGATGCTGGCCAACTTTGCGCGATTCGATCTGGGACGCAGTTTCATGCAAAACAAGGACGTCTGGACGTTGATCAAGGAGAAATTGCCAGTGTCGATAAGCCTTGGGCTATGGGCCTTCCTGATCTCCTATTTGATCTCCATCCCTATGGGCGTCACCAAGGCCGTGCGTGAAGGCAGCACTTTTGACACAGTCACCACTTTGCTGGTGTTGATTGGCTTCGCGATTCCGGGGTTTGTACTGGGGGTGCTCCTGATTGTGCTGCTGGCGGGTGGCACCTTTCTGGACTGGTTTCCTCTGCGTGGGCTCACTTCTGACAATTGGGCAGATTTGACCTGGTGGGGCCGCGTCAAAGACTATTTCTGGCACCTGGCCTTGCCGCTGACCTGCCTGACCATCGGCAGTTTTGCCACAATCACCTTGCTGACCAAAAATACCTTCGTGGAAGAAATACGCAAGCAGTATGTGCTGGTGGCGCGAGCCAAAGGGCTGAGCCAAAGGCGGGTCCTCTACAAACACATCTTCCGCAACGCCATGATTCCTCTGGTCACTGGTTTTCCAGCCGCTTTTGTCGGGGCTTTTTTTGCCGGATCGGTCTTGATAGAAACCTTGTTTTCGCTTGATGGGTTGGGCCTGTTGGGTTTTGAGGCGGTGGTACGGCGAGACTACCCGGTAGTGCTCGGCTCGCTCTATGTCTTCACCTTGATCGGTTTGGTGGTCAAGCTGGTGTCGGACCTGCTTTACAGCGTGGTGGACCCCCGTGTTCAGTTTGGGGCGGTATCAAAATGAACGAATCAAAGTCTCCCACGCAGCGGGCCTGGGCGCGTTTCAAGCGCAACCGCTATGGCTACGTGTCGCTCTGGGTATTTTTAGTCATCCTGCTGATTTCGACCCTGGGAGAACTTGTCAGCAATGACCGCCCTTTCGTTGCCCAGATCAGTGGGAAGACGTATTTTCCCATGCTGAACAATCCTACAGATCTTGAACTGGGGGGTGATTTCGCCACCTCAGCCGATTGGAAAGACCCGTTCGTCGTGGGTTTATTTGACAAACCTGGCAACTGGAAGCTGGGTACCTTCAATCCTCATTCAGCCACTTCAACCGACTACTTCACCAAGAACCCAGCCCCTGCGCCCCCTTCAGCCGCCAATTGGCTGGGTACCGACCGGTTTGGCAGAGATATGGTCGCCAGGTTACTGTACGGATTTCGGGTCAGCATCTGGTTTGCAATTGCACTCACGGTGGCGGGCACATTGATCGGTATTGTCATGGGCGCAGTGCAGGGCTATTTTGGTGGTCGCATCGACCTGACCGTGCAGCGCCTGATCGAAGTCTGGGGGGCGGTTCCCGAGCTGTATTTGCTGATCATTGTGGCCTCCATCTTTGAGCCGTCGCTGCTGCTGCTCTTGGTTTTGCTCTCCCTGTTCGGCTGGATTGGCTTGTCAGACTACGTACGGGCCGAGTTTTTGCGCAATCGATCGCTGGAGTTCGTCAAGGCGGCCAGGGCCTTGGGCTTATCGAACGCGCAAATCATCCGCCGCCATGTGCTGCCCAACTCCATGACGCCGGTCATCACGTTCCTGCCCTTTCGGATGAGCGGCGCCATTTTTGCGCTGACCTCGCTCGATTTTCTGGGCCTGGGTGTCCCCTCTTCTGTACCTTCGCTGGGCGAATTACTCAAACAGGGTAAAGACTGGCTGGACGCGTGGTGGATCATCGTGCCCACCTTCCTCGTCTTGACCATCACCATGACGCTGCTCACATTTATAGGCGACGCGCTGCGCGACGCCTTTGACACACGAAAATCATGAGCTCGCCCCCATTGTTAGAAATCGAGCACCTGAGCGTGTGCTTTGACGCCACCATGGTGGTCGACGACCTGTCACTGTCGATCCGACCGGGCGAGAAATTCGCACTGGTCGGGGAATCGGGCTCGGGCAAGTCCATCACCGCCCTGTCGATCCTGCGCTTGGTGGATTCAGCCAGCACGTCGGGGGTGATCCGGTTCAACGGAGCCGATCTGCTGGCAAAAAGCGAACGAGAGATGCGGGGCATTCGCGGTGCCGATATCGGCATGATTTTTCAGGAGCCCATGACAGCACTCAACCCCCTGTACACAGTGGGCAACCAGATCGGTGAGGTACTGGAGCTGCACCAGGCCCTGCGGCCCAACGCAGCCCGTGCGCACGCCATAGAGCTGCTGGCCCAAACCGGCATCCCGGAGCCACAGCGGCGGGTGGATGCCTACCCGCACCAACTCTCGGGCGGTCAACGCCAGCGCGCCATGATCGCCATGGCGCTGGCCTGTCGCCCCAAGTTGCTGATTTGTGACGAGCCCACCACAGCCTTGGACGTCACTATCCAGGCGCAAATCTTGGCTCTGCTGGACGACCTTCAGCGCACCATGGGCATGGCCCTGTTGTTCATCACCCATGACTTGAATCTGGTGCGGCGCTTTACCGACCGAGTCGCCGTCATGGAGCGGGGGAAGTTGGTGGAGATGGGGGCTACCGCCGAGGTCTTCTCCAACCCTCAACATGCGTACACCCGCAAATTGATGGCAAGTCGACCGCAGCGGGTGGTGCAGTCGGTGGCGAGAGAGGCCCCCACACTCTTGTCGGGGCGAGAAGTTGGGGTTACTTTCAGCAGTTCTGAGGGCTGGTTTCGCAAGCGGCACTTTCAGGCGGTTCACAGCGCCACCCTGCAACTGCATCGCGGGGAGACGTTGGGCATTGTGGGGGAGTCCGGCTCGGGAAAGACCACCCTTGGTATGGCCTTGCTCGCCTTGCAGGACATTTCCAGCGGAGAAGTCGACCTCGACGGCCAGCGACTGGACAACGCCAGCCGGCAAACCCTGCGCGCCATGCGCTGCCGGATGCAGGTCGTTTTCCAGGACCCGTTTGCCTCACTGAGCCCGCGCATGACAGTGGGGCAAATCGTCGGCGAGGGTCTGGGCTTGCACCGGGCAGACTTATCAGTGAAAGAGCGCGAAAAACTGGTGCTCACCATGCTGGATGAAGTCGGCTTGAGCGAGCGAAGCGGTGTGGCCAACGTGTTGCAGCGTTACCCTCACGAATTCTCCGGCGGTCAACGCCAGCGCATTTCGATTGCCCGCGCCGTGGTGTTGCGCCCCGAGGTCTTGGTGCTTGACGAACCTACCTCAGCGCTGGATGTCTCGGTCCAGCAGCAGGTTTTGGCGCTGTTGGCCGAGTTACAGCAGCGCTACGCCATGAGCTATGTCTTCATCAGCCACGACCTGGCAGTAATTCAGGCCATGGCACATCGGGTTTTGGTGATGAAAGATGGCCATGTGATCGAGGAAGGCGAAACCTTGGCCCTGTTCAAGGCGCCGCAAGAGCTCTACACCCAGGCTCTATTGGCTGCAGCTCATCTCCATTGATAGCCGGCCAAAGGCTTCCGATGCATCCGTTAAAACGCCCCAACCAGGGGTGTAACCGAAATCAGTGCGTGCGACAATCGCCACTCAAAAATCAACTGTGCAGCGCTGCCAAAGGCGCTTGAACAACTGCCATCAAGGCGAAATCGAACGATAAGGCTGGAGAAGATAATTATGGGTTTCTTAAACGGGAAAAAGCTGTTGATCACGGGCGTACTGAGCAAACGCTCCATCGCTTACGGCATTGCACAAGCCTGCCACGAGCAGGGTGCCGAGCTGGCGTTCAGCTACGTCGGCGAGCGTTTCAAGGAACGTATTACCGAGTTCGCGGCTGACTTTGGATCTACGCTGATCTTTGATTGCGATGTGGGCGATGATGCGCAGATCGAGAAGCTTTTTGCCGATCTGTCAGTCGCCTGGCCCAAATTTGATGGCTTTGTGCACAGCATTGGTTACGCGCCACGCGAAGCCATTGCGGGCAATTTCCTGGATGGCTTGACACGCGAGAACTTCAGAATTGCCCACGACATTAGCGCCTACAGCTTTCCAGCCATGGCCAAGGCTGCCCTGCCCTACCTGAACGAAAAATCGTCGTTATTGACCCTCACTTACCTGGGTGGCGTGAGAGTAGTCCCCAGCTACAACACCATGGGCTTGGCCAAGGCATCGCTGGAATCCTCCGTGCGCTACCTCGCCGATGCTATTGGCTCGCGGGGCATGCGCGTCAATGGTTTGAGCGCTGGCGCCATCAAAACGCTCGCAGCGAGCGGCATCAAGGACTTCAGCCGCCTGCTGGCGATCTCGGCCAACGCCTCGCCACTCAAGCGAAACGTCACCATTGAAGAAGTGGGCAACGTGGCGGCCTTCCTGCTGAGCGATCTCGCCTCAGGCATGACAGGACAAATTTCGTACGTGGATTGTGGTGTCAGCCAGACTGCCGTGGCGGTGGTCGAAACAAACCAATAAAAAATCAATCAAAATGCCTTCTAGCCAGCGTAAAACGCCGGCTAGAAGCTATTGATTTAGTAGTGACTTAGAGCTTGACGCAATCAGCAAAATAGCTGATTTTGCCGTCAGGGCCCACGTCTTCCACCAAGCCATGGATGTCGGTCTCGAACCCCGGGCACTGGGCGTTGAATTCGCGTGAAAACTTCAGGTAATCCACAATCTTTTTGTTGAACACTTCACCCGGAATCAACAGCGGGATACCCGGTGGGTAAGGTGTGACCAAGCCCACTGTCACGCGACCTTCCAGTTCATCAATCCCGACGCGCTCGGTCTTGCGCAAGGCAATGTGCGCATAGGCGTCGCTGGGTTTCATGGCTGGGGTCAGGTCGCTCAAGTACATGTCTGTCGTCAAGCGCGCGATGTCGTACTTGGCATACAGCTGGTGCAGGTGTTGGCACAGGTCTGCCAAGCCCATGTTTTCGTACTTGGGGTATTTCTGGCAGAACTCGGGCAAGATGCGCCACATGGGCTGGTTCTTGTCGTAGTCGTCCTTGAACTGTTGCAAAGCGGTCAGCATGCTGTTCCAGCGGCCCTTGGTGATGCCGATGGTGAACATGATGAAGAAGCTGTAAAGCCCCGTTTTCTCCACCACCACGCCGTGCTCAGCCAGGAACTTGGTCACGATGCTGGCTGGAATGCCGGTCTTGGCAAACTTGCCGTTCAGGTCCATGCCCGGTGTCACTATGGTCGATTTGATCGGGTCAAGCATATTGAAGCCGGTGGCCATTTTGCCAAAACCGTGCCAGTTGACACCGGCCTTTGCCTTCGCGGATTCACCCTTGATGACCCAGTCATCGGCGCGGCCAATGCCTTGATCCACCAGTTTGTCCGGCCCCCAGACCTTGAACCACCAGTCGGTGCCATATTCTTCGTCAATCTTGCGCATGGCCCGCCGGAAATCAAGCGCTTCAGCAATGCTCTCTTCCACCAGCGCAGTGCCACCGGGCGGCTCCATCATGGCAGCCGCCACGTCGCAGCTGGCAATGATGCTGTACTGGGGGCTGGTGCTGGTGTGCATGAGGTAAGCCTCATTGAACAAGTGCTTGTCAAGCTTGACCGTTTGCGAGTCCTGCACCAACACGTGGCTGGCCTGGCTGATACCGGCCAACAACTTGTGAATCGACTGCGTGGCATAAACCATGGCGTGCTTGGGCCGCGCCCGCTTCTTGCCCATGGCATGGTAGCTGCCATAAAACGGATGAAATGCAGCGTGAGGCAGCCAGGCTTCGTCAAAGTGGATGTTCTCCACATACCCGTCGAGCATGCCTTTCACGGTCTCGGTGTTGTACAAAACACCATCGTAGGTCGACTGGGTCAAGGTCAAAACACGAGGCTTGATCTCATTGACATTCACACCCTGCAGATGCTCACGAATCAGCGGATTCGCCATGATTTTGGCCTTGATGGCTGCGGGTTCAAACTCGCTTTTCGGGATCGGCCCGATGATGCCGAAGTGATTGCGCGTTGGCTTCAAGAAGACGGGGATCGCCCCAGTCATGATGATGGCGTGCAAAATGGATTTATGGCAATTGCGGTCCACTACCACCACGTCGTTGGGCGCCACCGTGTGGTGCCAAACCATTTTGTTGCTGGTACTGGTGCCATTGGTTACAAAAAAGCAGTGATCGGCATTAAAAATCCGCGCAGCGTTGCGCTCACTCTTTCCAATGGCGCCATCGTGATCCAGCAACTGGCCCAACTCCTCCACCGCGTTGCAGACGTCAGCCCGCAGCATGTTTTCACCATAAAACTGGTGGTACATCTGACCTACCGGACTTTTCAGGAAAGCAACGCCGCCCGAATGCCCTGGACAATGCCACGAATACGATCCGTTCTCGGCATAGTCAAGCAGGGCTTTGAAAAACGGCGGCTGCACCCCTTCCAGGTAGCTCTTGGCTTCGCGAATGATGTGACGGGCCACGAATTCGGGTGTGTCCTCAAACATGTGGATGAACCCGTGCAACTCGCGCAAAATATCGTTGGGCAGGTGGTGCGAGGTTTTGGTCTCACCGTACACGTAAATCGGTACGTCCAGGTTTTTGCGTCGAACCTCTTCAATGAAGTGGCGCAGATTCACCACGACGGGGTCCAGATCAGGGCCCGGTGAAAACTCTTCGTCATCAATAGACAGAATAAACGCGCTGGCCCGGCTCTGCTGCTGGGCAAATTGGCTCAAATCGCCGTAGCTGGTTACACCCAGGACTTCGAACCCCTCGGTCTCAATGGCTTGGGCCAGTGCTCTGATTCCCAGGCCTGAGGTGTTCTCCGAACGGTAGTCTTCGTCAATGATGACAATGGGAAAGCGAAATTTCATGGGGAACTCCAGCCAGGCTTGGTAAAGAAAAATAAGTCAGGCGCGAAGTGTA
>CALRWE010000114.1:0-15194 GCA_943371745.1 Rhodoferax sp. OV413 | reverse complement strand
CGACGGTCTGCCACAGCCGCCGCCGGGGGGCTGGAACTTGCCGGTCATGCAGACCGATCCCGTGACCCTGAGTGCACCGGGCAACAACCCGTCGGTGACCTGGGTGGGCCACGCCACGATGCTGGTGCGCCTGGCCGGCAAAAACATGCTGTTTGACCCGATTTTTTCGGAGCGCGCCTCGCCTGTGGGGTTTGCCGGCCCCCGGCGCATCGTGCCCTTGCCGATCGACATTCCCCAGCTGCCGCGCATTGACGTGGTGATGATTTCCCACAACCACTACGACCACTTGGATGCGGAGTCCATCAAGCGCCTGGCCGCCATGCCACAGGGCAGCCCGCGTTTCTTGGTGCCCCTGGGTTTGAAGGCCTGGTTTGCGGAGCTGGGCATCAACCGTGTGGACGAGTACGACTGGTGGCAGGACACCCGCGAGGACACGCTCAAAATCACCTTTGTGCCGGTGCAGCACTGGAGCAAGCGCCGCCTGACTGACACCAACCAGACGCTGTGGGGCGGCTGGGTGGTCGAGGGCGAGGGCTTGCGCCTGATTCACACGGGAGACACCGGATATTCCAGGGATTTTCAGGACATTGGCGCGCGACTCGGGCCGTTTGACATGGCCTTCATTCCCATTGGCGCCTACGCCCCGCGCTGGTTCATGAAAATCATGCACATTGATGTGCCCGAGGCGGTGCAGGTGCGCGCCGATTTGCGGGCCCGCCGGGCGATTGGCATGCACTGGGGCACTTTTGAGTCGCTGGCCGATGAACCGCTGGACGAGCCGCCCGCGGAACTGGCCCGCAGGCGCACCGAGCGGGGCTTGTCTCAGTCCGACTTTGACGTGATGATGATTGGCGAGACGCGCCGGCTTGAGAAGCTGCCCACCCCCTGAGGCCAGGGGCGGGGTTTGGGGTGAGAAAAGCAGGCTTATCGAGGGTGGTTGGGGGGCTTGCACCCCCGGCGCAGACCTGGGTGATGGAAGGCAATGAGGAAACCGTCGATATCGTCCCTGGGCGGGAAGCGGTGTCGCCTGCACAAGGCATTTTTGCGCTACCACGGTCCGAGCAATGGGCCACTGCTGCATGAAGCCCTCAAAACTATCGACCGGCGCGCGGCAACCAACGGTGTTGCCGGGCCAAGCGCTCCAAACTGGTCCAGTTGGTACATTGAACCCGGATTTTTGGCCAGATGAATTGGAGCAACTCGCATTCCGCCAGAGTGTCCGCAGCGGCCTGATGACGCACGGCGCAGTGAATGCCAAAGTGGCTCATCCAGTCATCCAGCGCATGCGCATCCACACCTTCACAGGTCACCGCGCAAAGATGGTCGATATCGACCCAGGGGTTGGGCAGGGCCTGACCCAGATACTGCCGGGCGTAGCGATGGATCATTCCCTGATCAAACGCCGCATGAAAAGCCAATAAAGGTGCGCTGCCAACATAGGCTGCAAATGATTGCATTGCCAGCGCAGGGTTCAAGCCTTCGCGTTGCTGCTGCGCGCCGATGCCGTGAAGCAGAATGTTCTCCTTGTTGGAAACTTCTTCCTGGCCTAGCACCACTTCGAAACTGTCGCCCAGCAGCACACCCAGCGTTCCTTTCTGCCAGTCCACCTGCATCGCAATGGCTGCAATGGCCAACAGGCGGTCCGACTGGGCATTCAGGCCGCTGGTTTCGACGTCGAGCATGATCCAGCGGGTCGGGTCCGGGGAGTCGCTGCCAGCGATAGCGTGCTTGAAACGCTCGATCCAGGACATGGCTAACGCTCGTAGTCCAGTTGCAGTCGCTGTTGCAGCCGGCGCGCCACCTTGATGGACTCGCGCAGAATTCGACGATCAATGTCGTTCAGGCCGGCAACCTGTATTTCGTTGGGTGGAGCTTCGCTTTCATCACTCTGCAGCTGGATGCGCAAACGCAGCATCTGCAGGAACTCAAAACCGGTCACCCAGGCTTCATACTCGGTTTTGGCCAGCTTCAGCAGGAGTCCGACCGCCTCAAGGCGACGCTGGGTGTTTGTTTCCTGAATGCCATTTGCCAGGCTATAGACGCGGGCAGCATCCACAAAAATCGCGGTTCCCCGCAATTTCAGGTCCAGCATCCCCCTCGCGTCGCTGTCAATGGCGCCGCGCCAATTCAAAGGTGCTGTGCGTGTGAGCGCATTGAGCGCCATTTGTTTCAGAAACCGGGGTGTCGTACTGGCGCTCAAGCGCACACTTTCCCGCAGCGCTTGTGCAAGGGAATGATCCCCAGCCAGTGGCCTGAAATCAAAATAGATGGACGCCTTGAGCAAATGCTCCGGTGAGCCCTGCGCAATCCAGTGGTGAAACCGTTCGTGCCATTCATTGAGCGTCAGGCAGCATGACTCTTCACCGGCCATGATGCCACCCTTGCAAAGCGGAAATCCACAGGTCTCCAATGCAAGGTTGACCGAACGCGCAAACGCACGAACGGCTCCGCGGGTTTCAGGGTTCGTGTCATTGGCGAGAATGAGCGCGTTGTCCTGGTCGGTTGCAATAGTTTGCTCATCACGCCCTTCGGAGCCCAAGCAGAGCCAACACAACTGCTTCAGATCAATGCCATGGACTTTGGCTTGTAGATGCAGAAGCCGCTCGGTCAGGACATCATTGAGGTGGCTGATCATGGTGGTCAGTTGGCGTGCCTGCACCCCCTGTCCCAACAGGCTGCGGGTCAGACGCCGGATACCCCTGGAGGCCACCTGCAGTTCACCGAGATCTCTGGCGCAGCGCAATTCCGTACTCACGCCTTTGAGACTTTGGCGCTGCATGGCGAAGAGATCGCGTTCAGAGACCATACCTACGGCAGCGCCGTTGCGGGTCACCGGCACATGGCGAATCCCGTGGCGCGACATCAGCAATGCAGCGTCCTGCGCGGTGTGTTCTGCAGTCAAGGTCAAAACCGGGCGCACCATGACATGTTCGATGGGGGTTTCCAATGCCACGCCAGGGAGCGTGACACGGCTCAAAATGTCATGTCGCGTCAGAATTCCCAGGGGAAGCCCGGCGGCATCAACGACCAGCATCGAGCCGATACGCGCGCCGTGCATGGTTTGCAGCGCGTCTCTGAGCGGCGTCTGTGCCGCGCAGCTGACGGGCGGTCTGGTGATCAGCGTGGCCAAAGGCGAGTCCAGTGTTTGCTGCGTCATGGCATGGGTTGCAAACGCTTGCTGCAAGGCCTGGCGGGAGAGGTTTAAAAAACTCGCAGCCCGCTGGGTCAGGTGATCAGCAAAAGGCACACAGCGTTGCGCCAACAGGTGCATATCGGGCAGTGGCAACGCCAGAAGAAAGGTATCTGCGCATGCTCGATAAGTCGCGGTCACGGCGTGACCTGCAAAAGCCGCGCTGACCGGGAAAAGATCTCCGGCTTCATATTCAAAAGCGCCGATTTGATCGGCCAAGCCCCGGGTTCCGGTGACTGCGCCTTTGCGGACAAAAAACAAAGACTGCACTGGGCCGTCGGCTGGACCAATGACAGGTTCGTCGGGTGAAAAATACATTTGGGTGCAGTGAGAAAGGAAGTACTCCACGTCCTCATCGCCCATCTGCGCAAATGGCGGGTGTGCCACCAACTCCTGGCGAAAATTGTTCATCAGACTGGGCGAGGGCGTGCGGCCCTTGGCAACGCCTGAGCGCGAATGTTTCGGGGTTTCCATAGTTGAAGTCTAGCGTTGGGGCTGCAATGCGAACATTCGAGGCCGATGAATACGCACTTTTTTACCTAGGACTTTCCCTAGCAAAACAGACAGTCTGCTTGCTTGTCGGGCTGCTCTTGGCAGTAAGTCTGCTGTCAGGTTTCTCGAAATTACCAATGAAAGCGCTTGGGCATCGATGGAGGTCTCACGTCAGTCTGACGCGACTGCCCTTATGTCCTTGGTGTTTGTAGGGGGTACCCATCCGGAAGATTGGTTCCTAGAATGCGCTGGAATATTTTTTACTTCCCAAAAGGAATCAGAAATCATGCTGTTGGCGGTAATCATTGCAAAAAGTTTGATTGAGTTATCGCTGATGTTCATTGTGGGCAGATTCCTTTTGGGGCTGCTGGCGGGACCCAAACGCGACAGCAATGTTTTCTGGCAGTTGTTGGACGTGGCGTCGAAGCCGACCTTGTGGCTGACCCGCCGAATCAGCCCCAAGCTGATCCTTGATCAGCACATTCCCCTGGCGACAGCAAGCTGGTTGCTGATTGCTTGGGTATTTCTGGTGCAGACGAAGATTGATATCTGTCTTTCCATGGGAGCGGGTGCATGTCAATAGGCCTCATTCAAGCGACTGCGAAGCAAGACGTGGCGAGTCGTTGGACAGTTCTGTGGTTGCGAGGCAAAGCCAAGGGCTTGCTGGTTTTGGGGTTGCGCAACCAAGCCGACATGGTTTTTCGCGAGATTTTGTCGGTGTCTCCCAATGATGTCCTGGCTATCAGCAGCCTGGGCTATGTAGCTCTCCAGAACGGGCGGCTGCAGGACGCTCTCGAGTTTTTTGAGAAGCTGGTGCTTGCCAGTTCCCAAGACGCCAACGCCCATTTCAATGTCGGCTTTGTTCAGGAAGCGATGGGGCGTAGCGAAGATGCTGAACGTGCCTTTCGCGTGGCGCTTCGCATTGAAGAAAAAATGGATCGCGCCTGGTACGGCCTGGGTCTGGCGTTGGTGCGCCAGCGGCGATTCGAAGAAGCCCTTGAGGCATTCAAGCGCAACACACAATTGCAATCGATGAGTCCCTACGCGTGGTACCAGATGGCCCGGGTTCACATGGAATTGCATCAACCCGGTGAGGCCCTGGCCGTGATGCGCCATCTGAACGGGTTCGAGCCCAAGGTGGCTGCCCAGTTGGAACGGGAAACCGGGTTGAGGTTGGGCGCGCCGCTGTAGTCCGGTTTCAAAGCACGGACCACGAGGCGACAAAGAGCGTAAGTAGGTAGATTCAATTTTTATTAAGAGGAGACATCGATGCAGCTCACTGACAAGCACCGGGAATACTGGGGCAAAAACTTAAAGATAACAGGGCTGTTGCTGGCCCTGTGGTTCTTTGTCACGTTCGTGCTGGGGTTCTTGGCGAGGGACTTGACGTTCAGCTTTTTTGGTTGGCCGTTCTCGTTTTGGGTCGCAGCGCAGGGCGCGCTGGTGGTGTATTGCCTGATTATTTGGTACTACGCCCGTTACATGAACAACCTGGATAAAGAATACGGCGTTGCCGAAGGAGAATCCGAATGAGCATTTTTGGTGGCGCTGGCCAGTCCCAAAGCCAGTTTAAAAGTTCCCTGAACAAGGTATTCATTTGGTACGGTGGGGGCTTTGCAGGCTTCGTGGTCGTACTGGCCATCCTCGAGCAAATGGGGATGCCCAAGGAGTACATTGGCTATGCCTTCCTGGCTGCCACCGTGCTGCTGTATGGCGGCATCGGTGTGATGAGCCGCACCAACGACGCAGCAGAGTATTACGTTGCGGGTCGCCGTGTGCCGGCCATGTACAACGGCATGGCCACCGGCTCCGACTGGATGTCTGCAGCGTCTTTCATTGGCATGGCCGGAACCTTGTACCTCACCGGCTACGGCGGTTTGGCCTTTATTCTGGGCTGGACCGGCGGCTACTGCCTGGTGGCCTTGTTCCTGGCGCCCTACCTGCGCAAGTTCGGCCAGTTCACCATTCCTGACTTCCTTGGTGCACGCTACGGCGGCAACATGGCGCGACTGATTGGCGTATTCGCAGCGATTCTTGTGTCATTCGTTTACGTGGTCGCTCAGATTTTCGGCGTCGGCCTGATCACTGCCCGTTTGACAGGTTTGTCCTTCGACGTGGGTGTCTATGTGGGCCTTGCCGGCATTTTGGTCTGTTCGTTCCTGGGAGGCATGCGGGCGGTGACCTGGACGCAGGTGGCGCAGTACCTGATCCTGATCGTGGCCTACATGATTCCGGTGGTCTGGTTGTCAGTCAAACACACCAACATGCCTGTTCCCCAGGTGTCTTATGGCTACCTGCTGGAAAAAGTGACCGCCAAGGAAGAGTTGCTGCTGAAGGATCCCAAAGAACTTGAAG
Organism: Rhodoferax sp. OV413; assembly: GCA_943371745.1. GTDB lineage: Bacteria > Pseudomonadota > Gammaproteobacteria > Burkholderiales > Burkholderiaceae_C > Rhodoferax. The sequence continues at coordinate 9,157 of CALRWE010000114.1, read as the reverse complement.
TGCGCGCCATTTTCAAAGCCCGGTCGGATGACGCAGTTGCGAAGCTGAAAGATGTTCCGGCTTCCATGGCGGCAGACAAGGCAACTGCGATGAAGAAAGTGGATGATCTGAAGGCTGCCAATGCGCCTGCCGGAGAGATCAAGGCAGCAGAAACCGCGCTCGCAGCACTGCCCAAGGATGAGACGGCTGCCAAGGCTGCTTACAACGCAGCTCGTACATCGAACGCAGCGCGTGCCGCGCCGCCGATTCGTCATGCCGAGCCCTTCCCGGGCAAGGACGATGCCGCGCGGGACGTATCACGCAAGAACTTCCTGGCGCTGGTGTTTTGTTTGATGATCGGTACCGCCGCTTTGCCTCACATCCTGATGCGCTTTTACACCGTGCCCTCGGTGCGCGAAGCGCGCGAGTCAGTGGCCTGGTCGCTGTTCTTCATCTCGCTGCTGTATTTCACTGCGCCGGCATTGGCCGTGTTGGTCAAGTTTGATATCTACACCTTGCTGGTGGGTACACCCATGGACCAATTGCCTGGCTGGATTGCGCGCTGGAACGTGGTCGATCCGACGCTGATGGCTGTGTCGGATATCAACAAAGACGGTATTTTGCAACTGGCTGAAATCCGGCTGGGCGGCGACATTGTGGTGCTGGCAACGCCAGAAATCGGTGGTTTGCCATTCGTGATTTCCGGACTGGTCGCGGCGGGTGGTTTGGCTGCTGCCTTGTCAACCGCCGATGGCCTGTTGCTCACGATTGCCAACGCGCTGTCGCACGACGTGTACTACAAGGTGATCGACCCCAATGCGTCTGCAAGCCGTCGTGTTGCCATTTCCAAGTCCATCCTGGTGGTCGTGGCCCTTGCTGCGGCCTACGTGGCATCTTTGCGCATGGCGGATATTTTGTTCCTGGTGTCTGCGGCGTTCTCGTTTGCTGCGGCAGCGTTCTTCCCGGCTTTGACGCTGGGTATCTTCTGGAAACGTGCTAATAAATGGGGTGCCTCCCTGGGTATGGTTGCAGGTTTGGGCATCTCGTTTTACTACATGCTGAAGACGCATCCCTGGATGTACAGCCTGTTCCACGACCATCCAATTACCCCGGAAATACTCAAAGCCAACACCTGGTGGGACATTGCCCCCATCTCTGCGGGTTTGTTCGGTGTGCCGCTTGGTTTCGCGGTGATCATCATCGTCTCGTTGTTGACCAAGGCGCCTGATAAAGAGGTGCAGGACCTGGTGGAGCATGTCCGTTTCCCCAGCTTTGACGGCACGACGTCGCAAGGGACAGCCGCCCACTGATTCGACGACCTGGCAGGGCCCCGGCCTTGCCTTCAGTTGACAGATGGAACACAAACCCCGGTTGCATCCTGCGGCCGGGGTTTTTTTCTGGGTGTAAGGGTTTGTGAAATAGCTGCTTCTTTAAAGTTGGCTTTTCTCTTCACTGCCTTGGGTTTCTCAGCGGTGGCTAGTCAATCGATATCAGTAGTTCAGCGAAACTGGCTCGCCCCGGGTTGAATTGATTCACCGGAGTAGTAGCTATCAATTAAATACCGTTATAAGCATATAAAACGCCGGCTAGAGGCCTAAAAGGCTTGAAATCTAGCGCGCCCCAATCGCCACCTTCCCAAACACCGTCTGCGCCTCACGCGGCAGGCAGCGCCAGTAGACCGGGTTGGCGGCCACAGTGCCGCCCAGGGCGGCAGCGGCCTGCCAGCCCCAGCGGGGTTGGTACAAAAAGGCACGGGCCAGGGCGACCAGGTCGGCATCCCCGGCCTGCAGAATGGCCTCGGCCTGCACAGGCTCGGTGATCAGGCCCACCGCGGTGGTGACCATGCCACTGGCCTCGCGGATTTGCCGGGCCAACGGCACCTGGTAGCCAGCGCCCAGCGGAATCTTTTGCTGGGGCGACACTCCGCCCGATGACACATGAATAAAGTCGCAGCCTAGTGCTTTCAGGCGCCGGGCCAGCTCGGCACTTTGGTCGCAGTCCCAGCCCCCATCTACCCAGTCCGAGGCTGAAATGCGCAGGCCCAGCACCCCGTCAAAGACCTGGCGCACGGCGGTGAAGACCTCCAGCACAAAGCGAATGCGGTTCTCGAAAATACCGCCATAGCCATCGCTGCGCTGGTTCGCCAGAGGTGACAAAAACTCGTGCAGCAAGTAGCCGTGGGCTGCGTGCAGCTCGATCGCCTCGATGCCCATGCGGTCAGCGCGTTGCGCGGCCAGCACAAAGGCGTCGCGAATTTGCGCCATGCCTTCCAGGGTCAATTCCAGGGGCGGCGGCTCGGTGGGCAGCTGGGGTAGCGCCGAGGGGCCCACAGGTTGCCAGCCCCCAGCCTCAACGGGCAGCAGTTGCCCGCCGGCCCAGGGCACGGCGCTGGCAGCCTTGCGCCCGGCGTGGGCGAGCTGAATGCACACGGCGGTGGCGGGTGCCAGCGCGCGGGCGCGAGCCAGGGTGCTGGCCAGGGCGGCTTCGGTGCGCTCGTCCCACAAGCCCAGGCAGCCGGGGGTGATTCGGCCCTCGGGCAGCACGGCGGTGGCCTCGATGGTGAACAGGGCCGCACCGCTGTTGAGCAGGTTGGCCCAGTGCGCCAGGTGCCAGTCGGCAGCTTCGCCGTTCTTGGCGGAATACTGGCACATGGGTGCCACCACAATGCGGTTGGGCAAAGTCAGGCCGCCACGGGGCGAGGGCAGGGTTTGGGGTGAAAAAAGCAGGCTCATGGGGTGTTTTAGGGGTCTGTGTATTGAAAATCGGGCGGCTGAAAAACCGGGCAAGACGGAGCATAGTGGACAGACACTTTGGGGGCTGTCCGGTGTGTCGCTCAGGCACACGCAATCCCGTCTTTCCAGCGGCCCGGTAAAATTAGGGTTTTCCTTTATCCCCAGAACTATCCCGGAGTTGGCACAGATGTCTGATACCCCCCAAACAGAACAAGCAGTCGAAGCGATTCAACCGAGCGCTGCAAGTCAGGCCGACATGGCCAACGCCATCCGCGCTCTCGCGATGGACGCCGTGCAAGCCGCCAACTCAGGCCACCCCGGTGCGCCCATGGGCATGGCCGACATGGCTGTGGCCCTGTGGAGCCAGCACCTCAAGCACAACCCCGCCAATCCCCATTGGCTGGACCGCGACCGTTTTGTGCTCTCCAACGGCCACGGCTCCATGCTGCTGTACGCCGTTCTGCACCTCACCGGCTACAAGTTGCCCATGGCCGAGTTAAAGAAGTTCCGCCAGTTGCATAGCAAAACCGCCGGCCACCCTGAAGTCGGCGTGACCCCCGGTGTGGAGACCACCACCGGCCCGCTCGGTCAGGGCATCACCAACGCGGTTGGCATGGCGCTGGCTGAAAAACTCCTGGCCCAGGAATTCAACCGCCAGGACGGCGAGACCACCCTGGATGTGGTCAACCACCATACCTTCACCTTCATGGGCGATGGCTGCCTGATGGAAGGCATCAGCCACGAAGCCGTGGCTTTGGCCGGCGCCTGGAAGCTCAACAAGCTGATTGCCTTGTACGACGACAACGGCATCTCGATTGACGGCCAGGTCGCGCCCTGGTTCATCGACAACACCGCCCTGCGCTTTGTCGCCTGTGGCTGGAACGTGCTCGGCCCCATCGACGGCCACAACGCCGCTCTGGTCGCCCAGACCATTACTGAGGCCAAGCTTTGCGCCAACAAGCCCACGCTGATCATTTGCAAAACCCACATCGGCAAAGGCAGCCCGAACCGTGCCAACACCGCCAAGGCCCACGGCGAGCCGCTGGGTGCTGAAGAAATCGCGCTCACCCGCGAGTCTCTTGGCTGGCCTCACGCGCCCTTTACCATCCCTAAGGCGGTATCCGCTGCGTGGGACTTCAAGGCCGCCGGTGCTGCTGCCGAGAAAGCCTGGAACGACAAGTTTGCGGCCTACAAAGCCGCTTTCCCCGAACTGGCCAAAGAGCTGGTACGCCGCATGAAGGGCGACTTGCCCAAGAACTTCAACCAGGTTGCCGTGGACGTGGCCGTGGCCGCGCACACCAAGGCCGACACTGTGGCCTCGCGCAAAGCCTCGCAGCTGGCGCTGGAAGCCTTTACGGCAGCCCTGCCCGAGATGCTGGGTGGCTCTGCCGACCTGACCGGCTCCAACCTGACCAACACCAAGAGCACGCCCAATCTGCGCTTTGACTCGTTCACCGGTGTGGGCAATGGCGGACGCCACATCAACTACGGCGTGCGCGAATTCGGCATGGCCGCCATCATGAACGGCATTGCGCTGCACGGTGGTTTCATTCCCTACGGCGGCACTTTCCTGACTTTCAGCGACTACAGCCGCAACGCCATCCGCATGGCCGCGCTCATGAAGCTACGCGTGGTGCATGTATTCACCCATGACTCGATCGGCTTGGGCGAAGACGGTCCCACGCACCAGTCCATCGAGCATGCGGCGTCCTTGCGTTTGATCCCGAACCTGGACGTGTGGCGTCCGGGCGACACCGCCGAGACGGCAGTGGCCTGGGCTGTGGCCCTGCGCAACAAGGCGCAGCCCACCGCCCTGCTGCTCAGCCGCCAGAACATCAACTACGCACCCAAGGCGGGCCTGGGTGACATCAGCAAGGGTGCTTATGTGCTGGCCGAGCCGACCGAGGTGGGTTTGAAGAAGAAGGCCCAAGCCGTCATCATCGCCACCGGCTCCGAGGTGCAACTGGCCCTCAAGGCCCAGGAGATTCTGGCGACCCGCAAGATTGCCGTGCGCGTGGTCTCCATGCCCAGCACCACCACCTTTGACAAGCAAAGCGTGGACTACAAGACCAGCGTGCTGCCCGCCGGGGTGCCCCGCATCGCGGTAGAGATGGGCGTGACCGACGGCTGGTGGAAGTACGGCTGCGCGGCGGTGGTCGGTATCGACACCTACGGCGAGTCGGCCCCGGCGCCCGTGTTGTTCAAGCACTTTGGTTTCACGCCCGAGAACGTGGCCGATACGGTGGAAAAAGCCTTGCGCAAGTAAGTAGAAAGTAGAGTCGCTTGGCGATTCGTCATTGCGAGCGTAGCGCGGCAATCCATGATTCGGGTTGCCGTGGCTCGCACCGACCCCCAGCATTGAATTTTTAGTTTCTTAAACTTTGGAGAAAAGCATGACGATCAAGATTGGTATCAACGGCTTTGGCCGCATCGGACGCAATGTGTTGCGCTCAGCCCTGCAAAATTTCAGCGACATTGAAGTGGTCGGCATCAACGACCTGCTGGAGCCGGAGTACCTGGCCTATATGCTGCAGTATGACTCGGTGCACGGCCGCTTCAAGGGCGAGGTCTCGGTGGAGGGAAACACCCTCATCGTCAATGGCCATAAGATTCGCCTCACGCAAGAGCGCGACCCGGCCAACCTGAAGTGGAATGAAGTCGGTGCCGACGTCGTGATTGAAGCTACGGGTCTGTTCCTGGACAAGGCTTCGGGCGAAAAACACCTGGCCGCCGGCGCCAAAAAAGTGATCTTCTCGGCCCCCTCCAAAGACGACACCCCCATGTTTGTGTTTGGTGTGAACCACGCCACCTACAAGGGTGAAGCCATCATCTCCAACGCGAGCTGCACCACCAATTGCCTGGCGCCCATTGCCAAGGTCATGAACGACAAATGGGGCATCAAGCGCGGCCTCATGACCACCGTGCATGCCGCCACGGCCACACAGAAGACCGTGGACGGCCCGAGCAACAAAGACTGGCGCGGTGGCCGTGGCATTCTGGAAAACATCATCCCGAGCAGCACCGGTGCGGCCAAGGCCGTGGGTGTGGTGATTCCTGAGCTCAACAAGAAGCTCACCGGCATGTCGTTCCGCGTGCCCACTTCTGATGTCTCGGTGGTGGACCTGACTTGCGAACTCAACTCGCCCGCCACCCTGGCCGAGATCTGCGCGGAGATGAAAGCGCAATCTGAGGGCGCCTTGAAGGGCGTGCTGGGCTACACCACCGACAAGGTCGTGGCCACCGACTTCCGGGGCGACACCCGCACCTCCATCTTTGACGCAGACGCCAGCATCGCGCTGGACGGCACCTTTGTGAAGCTGGTGAGCTGGTACGACAACGAGTGGGGTTACTCCAACAAGTGCCTGGAAATGGTGCGTGTGGTTGCTGCGTAAACCGCTGCTCGGCTGACCAAAAAACGCGCCTTGGGCGCGTTTTTTTTATGGACCGCTGGCTTTGCTCTCATCCGGTGGCGGAAGGTTTCGGTAGCTCTGTTGCCTGCGACCAAACTGCCAGCACTCAGGATTCATGATTCACTTGGGCAAGGCTTGCCGACGGGAGGCATATTGCCTGGCTCGGACATCATCGCCTTGCTCACGGTACAGGATTTCCAGCTCCTCGAAGACGTAAGGGTCAGGTCTATTTGCCAGATCGCCCTCGCGCTCAAGGCGCAGCTGGATCGCCAGCGCTTCATCAAACTTTTTCATGGACCTCAGGGTCCATGCGATCATCCAGTGGGCAATGCGGGTGGCCTGTGCATTCCCATCGGGTTCCCGCTTGGCGAGGGCCAGTTTGAACTCCATCAGCGCCTCATCGTATCGACCGAGTTGGTGCAGCGCGTACCCAAGATTGTTTCGAATGGACGCCTCCCACTTTTTGGCGGTAGCTTGGTCCGATGCCTCAACAACGACCAACGCCGTCTGCGCCCACTTGAGTTGATCGGCTGGCGCGGTATCGATGAATGCCAGCATGTGAATGGCATCGATTGCCAGGGCATCCAGTCGGGCCTCGCGCGCAATAGTCAGCGCCGCGTCAAACCTGGCACGTGCAAGTGCCTTGCTTGAATCGGTCTGGGTGTATGGCGGGTGGGCTGCCGAAGAGAGAGTTCTTCCGTATTCCAGAGCGAATCTGGCTCGTGCTTCCGCGCCGGCTGACTTCACCTGCGGTTCAATTTCGGCGAGAACGGACCCGGCGCGGTTGAAGTCTTTCCGTAATCCGTAGGTCCGGGCAATCTGGGTTGTGAGTATGAGAGCGTCGTCGCCGCTGGATTTCGCCAGCTCGGTTCGAAACCGTTGCTCACTGGCTTGCAGATCGTGGAAGTCCCATAGGTTTGCGAGATCAATGGCCATGGCAATAGGTGTGAAAAGGAGGCAGGTGGCGAACAGCAGGCTGTAGCGGGTCATAAGCTTAGTTTATCGATTCTGTTCAGTCTGCGTTCACCTACGCACGCGCAAGATGCAAACCATACCCACTCAAGGAGTTTTCATGAAGCATCTTATTTCCACCCCATCGCTCGCCGCTGTTGCGGTCGCATTTGTCGCTTTCGTGGCGACCTCGTCGGCCCATGCCCGCAGTGATGTGCAGTTCTCCATTGGCGTGCAGGTGCCAGGCGTGTACGTGTATTCGGGACCCGTGTACGGGCCGCCTCCCACCTATTACGCCCCTGCGCCCGACTACTATCGGCGCCACGGCGATGGCCGACGCCATGGCGCTGCGCCTTGGCAAGACCGCGGACCTTATGGTGACCGCGACCGCGATGGCATCGCCAATATCCACGATCAGGGTGGCCCACGCCATCCATGGCGTCAGACGCGCCTTTATGGTCCTTATGGGGATCTTGACCGCGATGGCATCGTGAATCAGCGGGACCGCGATCGCGATGGCGACGGTGTTCGCAACCGCTATGACCGCCTCCCGAACAACCCCTACCGCCGGTAACCTTGCCAAAAGCCGGTGCCCGCGCGTAACCCGGAACTGTCCTAAGATGGCTGATGACCACCACCAGCTCCACACCATGCAAAAACCCTTCGCAATGATTCGGGAGTTTCAGCTGGCGGACTGGTTCACGCTGGGCAACGCCGCAAGCGGCATGTATGCCCTGTTTTCCATCATGAACTACCTGGAGACCGGCCAGGTCGTTCACATCTATTGGGCCTGCGGGCTGGTCCTGGCTGCTTTTATCTTTGACGTGCTGGATGGTCGCATTGCCCGTTGGCGCAAGAAGTCATCCGTTCTGGGGCGTGAGCTTGATTCACTGGCCGACATCATTTCCTTCGGTGTGGCCCCGGCTTTGATCGCCTACGGTTGCGGCATGAATGGATTGATTGACCGGATGATCCTGGCCGGCTTTGTGGCCTGCGGTGTGTCTCGTCTGGCCCGCTTCAACGTGACGGCTGAGGCCCTCTCATTGGGCGGTGACAAGGTGAAGTATTTTGAGGGCACCCCTATCCCAACGTCCTTGGTGCTGGTGGGTGTGATGGGCGTGGCTGCTGCCCAGGGTGCGTTGGGTCAGGCGCTGTGGTTCGGGAGTCATAGCCTGGCAGGCTACACCTTGCACCCACTGGTTTTGCTGTTCGCGCTCTCAGGTGCCCTGATGGTCAGCCGGATTCGAATTCCCAAGATTTGAGTTGCGAGGTGTAGCCGTTCGGTGTGACGGTGCTCACACCGTGGCAACAACCTCCACCTGGTTGTCGTACACATCCACGCGCTTGTCGTACAGGGGAATGGTGGTGCCCGCGACGCGGTTGGTCACCAGCTTGCCCAGGTCCACATCGGCAATCACGATCTGCTCCATGTTGGGCACACCTTCTGCTGCGATGCCGTCGCGCGCGAACGGAAAGTCCGAGGGCGTGATGATTGCAGCCTGCCCGTAGTGCAGGCCCAAACCCTCCACCGGCAAGTTGCCCACGGTCCCGGTCACGGCCACGTAGACCTGGTTCTCAATGGCGCGGGCGTGGCAGCAATAACGCACGCGCAGGAAACCCTGGCGGTCGTCGGTACACGACGGCACAAAAATGATGTCGGCTCCCATTTCGCAGACCTTGCGGCTGAGTTCGGGGAACTCGATGTCATAGCAAATGAGGATCGCGATGCGGCCATGGGGCGTGTCGAACACGCGCAACTGGTTGCCGGCGTCGCCCTTCCATTTTTCTTTTTCCCAGCGGGTCAGGTGAATTTTGTCCTGGGTAAACACCTTGCCCTCGGGCGTGAACAGGTAGGCGGTGTTCATGAGCTTGCCGTCGACGATGGTCGGGTGGCTGCCGCCCACGATGTGGACTTTCCACTGGGCTGCAAGCTCCTTGAAGAGCTCGACATAGCGTGTGGTGTAGTCGTTCATGTTGCGCACAGCCTGGCGCAGGTCGCTGGTGTCCATGAAGGACAGCAGCTGCGTGGTGAAGATCTCGGGCAATAAAACGAACTGGGGTTTGTAGTCGCCCGCGGCCTTCTTG
>CALRWE010000113.1:0-15384 GCA_943371745.1 Rhodoferax sp. OV413 | reverse complement strand
TCAAGCAGACCCGTGAAATTCAACTCCAGCTTGCCGCTGAATTCTGACGGATTCTTCAAGGCCTGGATCACCAGGACTTGCCATTTCATTTCACGCCCATTGTGGGCCTCAACCTGCAAGCCCCGGATGGAAACGCCCTCGGCACCGGTGATGGGAATAAGCTTTTCAAAAAAACCCAATTCATCGCGCAAGGCTCGGTTGTCGACTTCGAGCTGCCTGTTCTGGGCTGCCAACTTCTCCCGCATGACTTTTTCTGACATCAACAAGGTGTCAACCGTATTGGCCACCGACTGGGCCTTGTTGCGTTCAGCTTCCAGCAGGGTCAATTGTGCCTGCAAGCCCAGCAGCTCAGTTCGTGTCTGTTTCAACGCTTCCTTGGTGTCGTGATCCAAACCGGCGATATCTTTGCCAAACTCAAAGGCCCATAAACCGATGGCAGCGCAGAAGCCAAAAACGATGGCGAAAACGGCCCACCGAAAAGGCCACGGGAGGGCACTGCGCACGGCCATGCGCGGTGCGCTGATGGTCAAACGGCGAAGGAGGAGGCGAAGGCGCATGGAGGAGCAGTCTAGCAGCCACAACGAGAACAGCCGCCGGAATCTGCATTCCGGCGGCTGTTCTTCCCAACAACCCGTTGGCGAAAACTCTTGTGGAATTAACGCTTGCTGAACTGTTTACGGCGACGCGCACCGTGGAAGCCGACCTTCTTACGCTCAACTTCACGGGCATCACGGGTCACGAAGCCCGCTTTGCTCAGCTCAGACTTGAGCGTTGCATCGTAGTCAATGAGCGCACGGGTGATGCCGTGGCGCACTGCACCCGCTTGGCCGGACTCGCCGCCACCTGCCACATTAACCATGATGTCAAAGGTCTCGGCATGGTTCGTCAACAACAGGGGTTGCTTGCAAATCATGATGGAAGTTCCACGGCCAAAGAACTTGGCAATGTCTTTACCGTTGATCACGATCTGGCCGGAGCCTTTTTTGAGGAATACACGGGCGACGCTGGATTTGCGACGGCCGGTACCATTGTTCCATTCACCGATCATTTGACGGACTCCCTTTTGACTGCATCGCCAGAAATGCCGGCGATATCCAACACTTTGGGCTGCTGGGCGGTATGGGGATGCTCTGCACCGCCATAGACCTTGAGCTTCTTGATCATGGCGTAACCCAGAGGACCCTTGGGCAGCATGCCCTTGACGGCTTTTTCCAAAGCGCGGCCAGGGAACTTGGCTTGCATGTCGCGGAAGTTGATGGCAGAAATGCCACCGGGGTAGCCAGAATGGCTGTAATACACTTTGTCAATGGGCTTGGCGCCCGTGACACGCAGTTGAGATGCGTTAATGATGATGATGAAATCACCGGTATCGACGTGAGGCGTGTAAATGGCCTTGTGTTTGCCGCGCAAACGGAGAGCAACTTCGCTGGCTACTCGTCCGAGGACCTTATCGGTCGCGTCAACCACAAACCACTCGTGCACCACGTCAGCGGATTTGGCGCTGAAAGTTTTGGTCATGAGTTTTCTCAATTAAAAGAGGGTTTGCCTAACCTAAGGGGTTAGCTTCCTTGCTGCTCTTTTCCACGGTCGGCGCTCCTCTGGTGGGAATCTCTTAGGTGGGGTTCAAGCCTCGCCGCGGAGCTACAAAAGCGCTGCGAAGCCTGACATTATACAAACTTCAATCTCAGCCGGTTAAAATTCACCATGTTTAGTTATCGCCACGCCTTTCATGCCGGCAACCATGCCGACGTCCTCAAGCACACTGTGCTCATAGCCATATTGAAGCATTTACGCCTCAAAGACACGGCGTTGACGGTGTTTGACACCCACGCCGGCGCTGGTTTGTACCGGCTTGATGGTGAATATGCCGAAACCAGCGGAGAGGCCAGCGACGGCTTTCTGCGGCTCTTGGAAGCCCTTAAAGTACCACCCACCGACGGTAACAAGGGCGCCAAGGCTTTCAAATCAGTGGCCAAGGGCCTGGCGCCAGCACTTCAGGATTACCTTGAGTTGGTCGCCACCTTCAACAGCAAGGGGAGCCACAAGGTCTACCCGGGCTCGCCCTTCATCATCCAGCGTCTGCTGGGCGACAGAGACAAGCTCAAGGTCTTCGAAATTCACCCTACAGACTCCAAGACTTTGGCAGCGAACATCGCCCAACTGGAAGCCGGGCGCCAAGTTGCAGTCCTGCGCGAAGACGGATTTGAAGGCGTCAAGAAGTTCCTTCCGCCGCCGGCCCGACGCGCTCTGGTGTTCAGTGACCCCAGCTACGAAATCAAGAACGATTACGCGCGCATCGTCGCCATGGCGGCGGACTCGTTGGTACGGTTTGCCACGGGAACTTACGCAGTTTGGTACCCCCTAATTCCCCGCCCGGAAGCCCATGACGTGCCCCGCAAACTTAAAACTCTGGCCAACAAGGCGGGCAAGGGCTGGCTGAATGCCACCCTGACCGTCAAATCAAGCAAGCTGACGTCGGACGAGGCGGGTGAAGTGGTGCGTCCCGGCCTGCCTGCCAGTGGCATGTTCATCATCAATCCACCGCACACCTTGAAGGCCGCGCTTCAACTTGCGCTTCCCCAGCTGGCAGAACTGCTCGGCCAGGACCAGCACGCAAGCTTCAGTGTCGAATCCGGAGGCTAACCCGTCGCTCAAGGCACCGACTGCTGTCCAATGGGTCTGAGGCCGAACAAGCTTGTCACCAACCTGAAAGTACCCCTCCATGATTTTTGTCACCGGCGGCGCTGGCTATATTGGCTCCCACACCTGCGTTGAATTACTCAATGCAGGGCATCAGGTCGCAGTTTTTGACAATTTCAGCAACAGCCAGCCCGAAGCTCTGACCCGTGTAGAACAGATCACCGGCAAGAGGCCTTTGCTTTTTCAGGGTGACATCAGAGACCGGACGGTCCTTTTCGAAGCCTTGCATCAGTCCAGGGCCACGGCTGTGATTCATTTCGCGGGACTCAAGGCCGTAGGGGAATCGGTGGCTCAACCCTTGACGTATTACGACAACAACGTGGTGGGTACGGTCAGGCTGTTGGAGGTCATGGCCGCCTGTGGCGTAAAAACGCTGGTATTCAGCTCGTCTGCCACCGTCTATGGCGACCCGCAACAGCTGCCCCTCACGGAAGACCACCCGCTTTCAGCCACCAACCCCTACGGCAAAACCAAGCTGGTGATCGAGGGGATGCTGCGTGACCTGTACCTCAGCAACCCCAGCTGGCGCATCAACATCCTTCGCTATTTCAATCCGGTTGGCGCGCATGTCAGCGGGCTGATAGGCGAAGACCCCCAGGGAATTCCGAACAATTTGCTGCCCTACATCGCACAGGTTGCGGTGGGTCGTCGGGAGTTTCTCAATGTCTGGGGCGATGACTACCCGACGGCCGACGGCACCGGGGTGCGTGACTACATTCATGTGGTTGATCTGGCGCTTGGACACCTGAAGGCAATGGAGCGCCTGCAACAGGGTCCACAGTGCCAGGCCATCAATCTGGGGACAGGCGTGGGCTACAGCGTGCTCGATATGGTGCGTGCCTTCGGGCGTGCCAGCGGCCAAGCGGTGCGCTACCAGATCGCACCGCGACGACTGGGCGATGTGGCGGCCTGCTACGCTGACTCTGCCCAGGCCCTTGCACTGCTGGGGTGGCAGGCATCACGCGGACTCGACATCATGTGCGAAGATGCCTGGCGCTGGCAACGCAAGAACCCGAACGGGTATGCCCGGGGTTGAATTTGAAACCAGCGAAACAGCACAAAGATGAACAATAAAACAGGGAAGAAACATGGCTAAGGGAATGATTTTGGCGGCCGGTCAAGGCACACGGGTGAGACCTCTGACGCGCGACCTGCCCAAGCCGATGGTGCCCATTCTGGGTAAACCGGTCATGGAGTACCTGATCGAACACCTCGCTCGCCACGGCATCACCGAAATCATGGTCAACGTGGCATGGCACCATCAAAAAATTGAAGAATATTTTGGGGATGGTCATCGCTGGGGCGTGCAGATCGGCTACTCCTACGAGGGCGTTCGGGAGCATGGCGACATCCTGCCTCGACCGATGGGCTCAGCAGGCGGCATGCGGCGCATTCAGGACTTCAGTGGATTTTTCGATCAAACCACCTTGGTGCTTTGCGGTGATGCACTGATCGACCTGGACATTACAGCAGCACTTGCCGAGCACAAGGCCAAGGGCGCCATTGCCAGTGTGGTGGCGATGGACGTGCCGTTGAACGATGTCCAGAGTTACGGCATTGTGGTGGCTGCGCAAGATGGGCACATCCAGTCCTTTCAGGAAAAACCAACACCTGCAGAGGCCAAGTCGACACTGGCAAGCACCGGGATTTATATTTTCGAGCCCGCCGCTCTGGCGCTGATTCCATCCGGCAAGGTGTACGACATCGGCTCGCAGTTGTTCCCGGACCTGGTCGAACATGGTCTGCCGTTTTTTGTTCTGAATCGCCCTTTCAACTGGATCGACATTGGGCGGGTCAGCGACTACTGGTCTGTCTTGCAGAGGGTTTTGCGCGGAGAAGTGGCTGAAATGAACATGCCGGGGCGCCAAATCAAACCCGGCATCTGGGTCGGACTCAATACGTCCATTGCATGGGATGAAGTCACCATCGAAGGCCCGGTCTATATCGGCTCCAGTGTCCGGATCGAACCCGGCACCACCATCACAGGACCCGCCTGGATCGGGCACGGCAGCCACATACGAACCGGCGCCAAAGTGGTTCGCAGCATCTTGTTTGAGTACACGCGCATTGCCGCCGACATGCGCTTCACTGAAATGATTGTTTCGCCCGACTACTGTGTCGACCGCCATGGCGACACCCTTTACCGTGGTGACGATACCGCCCAGCTCCGCTGGGGTGATGCCCGAGCCTGAGGCTCGCCTTGACCAAATGAATCCCCTTTTTAAGACCTAGCACCTATGTTGATTCAACCTGTCATCTTGTCAGGCGGCTCCGGCACTCGCCTGTGGCCCCTTTCACGCGAAAAATACCCCAAACAACTGCTGCCGCTGATTGGCGAAGACTCCCTGCTCCAAGCCACGGTCCGGAGGGTTGAAGGTATCGCAGGCCTGGACCTGGCCCCCCCCATGGTGGTGTGTGGCGAAGAATATCGCTTTGTCATCGCCGAGCAACTGCGCTTGCTCGGGAAAAGCGGCACGATCGTGCTGGAGCCGTTGGGACGAAATACTGCACCAGCCCTCACGTTAGCTGCATTGGCAGCCAATAAAACGGGAGTAGATCCGGTCTTGCTGGTCATGCCTGCCGACCACGTTATCACCCACATCAGCGCCTTCCAAAACGTCGTTAGCCAAGGGGCGGCCTTGGCTGCCCAGGGCGCTGTGGTTACATTCGGCATCACTCCCGAGGCACCTGAAACAGGCTACGGCTACATCCAGTCCGGATCTGCTTACCCTGAAGACGCGGGTGACGCACCGTCCTGTGCCCGGTTGATCGCCCGTTTTGTAGAAAAACCAGATCTGATCACGGCGCAAACTTACCTGGATGCAGGCACCTACCTGTGGAACAGTGGCCTGTTCATGATGCGGGCCTCCGTCTGGCTGTCCGCCATGGGCGTGTGCCGGCCAGACATCTTGACGGCCTGCCGGACCGCCTGGGACCAAGGGTCAACCGATGGTGAATTTGCACGGGTGGACAAGTCAACTTTTGCCAGCTGCCCGGCAGACTCGATCGATTACGCGGTCATGGAGCGCATTGCCGCGGGAACGGACACCAGCACCCTGCCACCCGGCGTCGTGATTCCATTGGCGGCTGGCTGGTCGGATGTAGGCGCCTGGGATGCTTTGTGGCAAGTGTTGCCCAAAGACCGTGCGGGGAACGTCGCTCAGGGGGACGCTTTGCTGCAAGACTGTAGCAACACGTTGGCCATTTCAGAAGGCCGGCTCATCGCCTGCGTCGGCGTGAGTGATCTGGTGGTGGTGGAAACGGCAGATGCCATCCTCGTCGTCCACAAGGATAAAACTCAGGACGTCAAAAAAATCGTCGACATCCTCAAACAGCAGGGCCGTCCAGAAAGCAGTATCCACCGCAAGGTGCACCGACCCTGGGGCTCTTACGATGGCGTGGACGCCGGCGAGCGCTTTCAGGTCAAACGCATTGTAGTCAAGCCAGGCGGCATCTTGTCGCTACAGATGCACCACCACCGCGCGGAACATTGGATCGTGGTGAGCGGTACAGCCAAAATCACCCGGGGCGAAGACGTATTTTTGCTCTCCGAGAACCAGTCCACGTTCATCCCCCTGGGAACTACCCACCGTCTGGAAAACCCCGGCCGTGTGCCTTTGGAGATGATCGAGGTGCAATCCGGCTCGTACCTGGGCGAAGACGATATCGTTCGCTTTGAAGATGTCTATGGCCGATGAACTGGTCAGGCGACTGCCGCGCAATCACCGGGTTCGGATGCGGTCCAATAATTGCTGGACAAAGCTGGAGGGGATGGCATAGCTGATGCCAGACGGATTCGTCAGCGCCGACTCCCGGGTTCCCTTGATGAACACCATGTTGACAACCCCCCACACCTGGCCTGTGTCCGGGTCAAACAAGGGCCCGCCGCTGTTACCGGGATAGGCCGTGCCATCTAGCTGAAAAACTTGGAAGTTACCGCCCGCTCGCAAGCTGCGAATGGTCTTGTCATTGAGCTGGCCAGCTGTCGGGGCCGGCAGCGCCGCGACGGTAATTGACGAAACCATGCCCCGGTGCGTCACGGGTGAAAAACCCAGTGCGCCGCCTATTGGAAAGCCCATGAATGCAATGGACTGACCTTCCCTGACCCGGTCTGAGTCCCCTACTGTGAGAGCAGGTACCGCTGGCCCCTCAAAGCGCAGCAAGGCCAGGTCATGCGCCTTGTCCACCTCCAACACCGTGGCCAGTCGCATCTGCCACTCCCCTGGGCTCATGCGAATCTGAACTACCAATGCGGCCTGCAGATCCAGTTCAGCGGGTTGCCCCAGCACATGGGCATTGGTAACGACCAAATTGCCCGTGTCCGTGCGGTCCTGCCCCACCACGAAACCGGTTCCGCGCAGCGCAAAACGCGGACTGTTGGTGGGTTTGAACGTACCGACAATCACCACTGACGGTTTGACTTTGGCAATGGCGACAGAAACATCAGCCCGAACTGGCGCAACACAGCAGATACTCATCACCAAACAAGAAGCAAGCCAGGTTTTCATGCTACTCCTCGTGCTACAAGGCGGTCAGAAGTGCCGCAACCTCCGACTGCGCTGGAAACTTGGCACCCAGTTGGCTGAGCGCCTCAAGTTCCTTGCGCGCCAGCGCCTTCTGGCCGCCTTGAATGTGAATTTTGGCCAGGTTCAGCTTGAATAGTGGGTTCTGTGGTTGCAAGGCCAAGATCTGATTTTGCAAGGCCAGCGCCTGGGCGTAGTCGCCTTTCTCAGACAACAGCATGGCCAGCGTATCCATCAGCGCGGGTTGATTCGGGGCCAGTGCGTTGGCCTTTTCGGCAAAAGCCAGTGCACCTTCCCGCTTGAGCTTGCCGCTGACCCAGGCCAAATTGTTGTAGGCCATGGCGTGCTTGGGCAGCAGCCGAATCACGGAAGAATACATTCTTTCGGCTTGCAGGTAGTCCTTTCGTGACAGCGCGTCGTCCCCCAGATAAAACAGGAACAAGGCGTCCTTTGGATTGTCTTTCTGCCAAAGGGCGGCCAGCTTGTCCGCTTCAGTCGCCCTGCCCAAAGCCTGCAGCACTGCATGTTGCTTGACAGCCAGCTCAGGCGCCTGAACCTGCTTGAGCCCGGCGCGGTAAGCCGCCAACGCGTTCTCCCAGTTTTTTTGCACAGCGTAAATATCACCTTCCAACAGGTAGCCCGCTACTTCCTTGGGCCTCTGCTTCTGCACCGTGCGGGCGGTTGTGACCGCCTGCGCAAACCGCTTGTCCTCCAGATCCAGTCCAACGAGCACTCGCTGGACCTCCAGCGAATCTGGTTTGAGTTCCAGCGCATTTTTCAGGCTCCTGATTGCGGCGTCGCGGTTTTTTTCAGCCAACTGAACCTCGGCCATGCGCAGGTAAGGCTGGGCTGACTGGGGCTGCAGGCTGGCCAGCTTTTTATAGCTGGCCATAGCCTGGTTGAACTCACCCGCCAAATGCTGTGTTCGCCCTAGCGCAGCCCAAATATCGACGTTTTCCGGCAGGATCGCCACGGCGTTTTGCGCCGCTGAAATGGCAGATTTCAAATCCTTGTTGCGAAGGTGGAAGTCAATCAGCAGCAGGCGGACGGTGGGGTCACCGGGCTCGGCTTGCACCGCACTGCCCATGAGACGGGAGACTTCATCCGGCGCTGCCCCCGATCTGGCCGCGATATCTGCCAGCGCCAGGTAGGCCCGACTGCTTTTTGGATTTTTGGCGAGCAGCGCCTCGAAGCGCTTTCTGGCCAGTTCAGGCTTTTTTTCAGCCATGTCCATGCCAGCCAGGCTGGCGGTTGCCGCGAAATATGCGGGGTCTATCTCCAACGCTTGCTCAAAGCTGACTCGTGCACCCGCAAGATCGCCTTTGGCCATCAGGGTTCTGGCCCGCAATTGGGCAGCCAAGGGCTGGTTCGGCTGTTTTTTCTCCAGCCCTTCAATCGCCTTCAGGGCCTTGTCGAACTCCCGGCGCTTCAGGTGCGCGTTGATCAGGGCCAGGTCAGCCGTCACGCCAGGATCTGAGCCGGCAATATTTTGTAATTCCTGAAAAGCAGTCTCCACCTGCCCGCCCATCAAATGGGTCAGGGCCAGCGCCGTTCGCTTCTTGCCGTTCTCCGGCGACTGTCGGGCCGCTTGAGCGAAATAGTGTTCCGCTTGCTTGAGGTCGCCGCTTTGCAAATAGACCTCCCCGGCCACGGACAGCAATTCCGGATCCACGTTATCCCGATTCAGTCCCGGGAGCAAAGTCGCCATCGCCTTGGCCGGCTGACCCGCGCGCAGATACGTCATCACTAACAGGCGGCGAGCCAGATTCAATTCGGGAGCAATCTGCAAGGCCCGGGTCAGGTGATCTTGTGCGGGCTGCAGCGCGTTCTGTTGCAATTCAATGCCACCGGCGAGTTGGAGAGCCGGCAGACTGGCCGGCGCGGCCCTCAAGACCTGCTGTACAAAATCCCTGGCTTGTCTGAAATCCTTTTTCTGGAACGCCAGCTGTGCTTCCAGCAGATGAGTTTGGGGATGGCGCGGCGCGATGATCCTGATGTGAACCATTTGTTGTTCCGCATCCGTGAGTTGGCCCAGTTGCAGCAGCAACGCCGCGATGGCTGTCTGGCCTGCCAAAAAATCGGACTTCAAGGACACTGACCTCCGATAGGCCTCCAAAGCCGCGGCGGATTGATTCTTCGCATACAACATAAGGTCACCCTTGAACTTCCAGGCCTCATGATCCGTGGGTGACTTGTCAATAACGCCCTCTATCAGGGCAAGTGCACCGTCGAAGTCACGGGCACCTGCTTTTTGACGGGCTTGGGCAATCAAGGCAGGGGCAAATTTGGGGTCAGCACGCAGGGCAGTATTCAAGGCTTGCTGGGCCAGCTCAGTCTTATCTTGCGCCGCGTACGCTGACGCCAGCGACATCTGAAGATCGGCCATGGCGGTCGACTGGCCTAAGTCCATGCGAGCGAACTCGTCGACGACCTTCTTCGTGTGGCCTTGCGCCAGCAGCGCCTTGGCGAGTCGCGGCATGACCAAGTCCTGCGGATATTTGAGTTCCAATGCCTTGCGCAGTTCAGTCTCAGCGCTCACCGGGTCGCCGTCTTCCAACAAAGTGCTGCCCAGGAGAAACCGGGCCTCAGGCAAGTCTGGTCTGGCCTGCAAGGCGTTCTTGATCTGAATGACCGCAGCCTTGTTGTCCCTCTTGGCCAGATAGTCCTTGGCCGACAGCAGCAAATCGTCAGGGGTGTCGCCACAAGCCACCAACAGCAATGACATCAACAAGGCTGACAAAACTTTGGAGGACTCTTTTTTCACTGAACGCATAAGGATTCCTTGAGATGGGAAGTGACAAAAACTATTTCAGGCCGAGCCGGTGCATCAGGTCGTAGAGCGTGGGGCGGCTAACGCCCAACAAGTCGGAGGCGCGCGCCATGTTTCCATTGACGCGCCCAAGTGCGGCCACGATCGCTTTGCGCTCGGCATGGTCACGAATCAAACGCAAGTCCAACACGCTGTCCGCGTCGTCCGGTGCAAGCTCCTTCAAGCCCAGATCGGTGCTGGAGATCTGGCTGCCATCGGCCATGATGGTGGCGCGGCGCACGCGGTTTTCCAGCTCGCGAATATTGCCCGGCCACGGGTGCTTCTCGACGGCCCTGACGGCCTCTTCACTGAGTGTCATGGCAGACCGGTTTTGCTCCTGGGCGAAGCGGCGTACAAACGCATGCGCCAGCAGGGCGGCATCGCCCACCCGGTCCCGCAAAGGCGGAATATTGATCACAATTTCAGCCAGCCGGTAGTAAAGGTCTTCACGGAATCGCCCGGCCTGGCCCAGTGCATTCAGATCCTGATGGGTGGCGCACACAATGCGTACGTCCACGGCAATTTCCTGGCGGCCGCCCACGCGCTCAATGGTCCGCTCCTGAAGGAATCGCAGCAGCTTGGCCTGCAACGGAAAGGGCAGATCGCCGATTTCATCGAGCATCAAAGTGCCGCCGTTGGCCATCTCGATCTTGCCCAGGGTGGTCTTGACTGCACCCGTGAATGCACCTTTCTCAAACCCGAACAACTCGCTCTCCAGCAAGTTCTCTGGAATCGCGGCGCAGTTGATGGCCACAAATTTCTCAGCCCCACGAGGTGACGCGCTGTGCAAACCCCGCGCCAGCACCTCTTTGCCCGTTCCGCTCTCGCCCAGCAACATCACTGTCGCGTTGCTGCTGGCCACCTTCTCAATAGTGCGGCAAATCCGCAAGACCTCCGGGTCACGCGTCATCAGCCCGGCCAAGGCATCGGGCTGGTAAACCTGCTGCAGCCGCCGGTTTTCGCGTTGCAGCTCAAACAAGCGGTAAGCACGCTCTACCGTGAGATTGAGCAACTCAGGCTCAAAAGGCTTGGTGAAAAAATCATAGGCACCCATGGCCACTGCACGCAAGGCGTTAGCCTGGTCGTTCTGGCCGGTCAGCACAATCACCTTGATATCTGGGTCAAAGGCCAGAATTTGCCCAAGCAACCGAAAACCCTCTGAAACGCCGTCGGCATCGGGTGGCAGCCCCAAATCCATCGTGACTACGGCCGGAGCGCACTTGCGCAGTTGCACCAAGGCGGTCTCCCGGTCATGGGCAGTCACCGTATCAAAGCGGTCAAGCGACCACTTGATTTGTTTTTGCAATGCCAGGTCATCCTCAACAATAAGCAGAGAAGCTGTCTTTTCAGGGGTCATGCGACCTCCAGGGTCTGAAGGTCCGAGCCGATCTTGGCGTCAAACAGAGGCAGGCGAATGTCAACAGTCGTACCCCGCCCTGGCGCACTGTCTACATCGATGCGACCGCCCAACTCGTGCACATACTGGAAGCTCTCATAAGCTCCGATGCCCATGCCTGCGCACTTGGTAGTCTGAAACGGCTTGAACAAACGATCCCGAATAAAGTCCTGCGACATGCCCTGACCCGTGTCACCCACAACAATGCGCGCCAGCCCGCTCAGACGCTCCAAATTGAGCCAAACCCGTCCTCCGGGGCCAGTCGCATCAAAAGCGTTCTGCACCATATGACCGATGATTCGCTCCAGACGCTCTTCATGCCCGCGCGTGACCACCGATGCGGACAGTTGAAGCTCCAGGGTTCTGCCGCGGCCTTCGGCCACTGCCTTGATGCGCTGAGCAATCGCGACCAGATTCACACCAAACGCTGTGCCTGCGGGCGTGCTCCCCTCCCTCAACTGCAGCATGAGCTGGCGCATGCGCTCAAGCGAATTTTCGACCGTCATCAACATGTCTTGCTGGAACTCGGGGTTGTGACCCAGGCGCTTGGCGTTTTTCATCATCAGCGAAAGCTGAGTCACAATGTTTTTCAAGTCATGCACCACAAAGGCCGACATCCGGTTGAAGGCATCAAACTTGCGCACTTCCAGCAGCTCCTCGGTTGCCTGCATTTGCGCCAGGAAACTGGCTGCCTGCTGGCCAGCGGTCTTGAGCAAGTCATTGACCTCCCAATTCACATCAACGCGCGTGCGCGCGCTGGCCAGCACCACGAAGGCAATCAGCTCATCGCCCATCATCAGGGGCACGATCAGCCAGGCCTGAGGCAAGCCCTGAAGCCACGGTGGCAAAGTCAGCGCGCCGTAGCGCCGGGTGTAGGAGCGGTACTCCTCCAGATTGATCACCCATCCACTGCCCACCATGAACCGACACAGGGGCGAATTGGCTTCTTCGAGATCGAGGGTTTGGGCGAGATTCCAGCGCGCTGTCTGGCGAAAGGCGGTATTGCCACGCGGCTTCATCCACAAACCGCCGGCAGGGCTCTCCAGCATGTCGGCCAGTCCACGAATAACCTGTTGCCCGACTTCCTGAGGCGAATTGCTGGGCGACAAGGTGTGGGTGAATTTCAGCCATTCCTCACGGTAGTCAAAACGGTAACGGAAAAAATGTTTACCCAAAAAGACGCGGAGCTTGGCACGCAGGGAACCGGAAAACACCAGCACCATCAAGACCACAAGCGCCAAAAAAATCAACGCCAACTGCAAGGCCGGACCCCACTCACCACCAAAGTAGCGCACGTAGTACCCCACCGCCGAAATAAATACCAGGTAAACGCCAGCGATCAAAAGCGTGGCGGAATGAAACGCTGCTTTGGGCGACAAGCGGACACCGGACACCCAGTCACTGCGACGACTGATGGAGAGCCACAGCAGGGGCACTACCAAGCTATGCACAGCGCCCCGTATGCTGAGAGCATCCCCATCGGGCCTGTTGAACAGGACCGCCTGGGAAAACAAATACAAATCAAACAAGAATGCGCCAACCAGCCCAAGACCCAAGGGCTTGATATTCCATCGCGCATCGTCGTTGACATTGCGAAAAACTTGCTCCAGCAAGACCAGTGCCCACACCGGGGCTGCCATGGAGACCATCAGGATGACGCGCCCAGCATCCACTGGCGCCAGCACACGCAGAGCAGCAATCCACATGGACGCCAGGCCCAAAGTGACCAAAAATCCTGATACCGGCAGCAGCCACCGTATGCCGGACAAGGTGCGGCGTGCCCACGTCAGCTGGAGGAGCGCCAGAAAAAAAGCGTACCAAAACCCATAACGCACCAAGTCAAACAAGGTGGTGAGCAGCAGGAAGATCGGCTCGCCGGTCAACAGCAAAGCCAGCCCCGATCCACCCCAGAGCGCGCTGCAAAGAACGGCAAAAAACAGCATGGTCTTGGACTGCTCGCGCGCAACGCTGACATAGCCAAGCTGCAAGAGGTGAACAGCAAACACCAGATAGACCGCGCCAACTACACCATAGCTCCACACGGTCAAGCCAAAATACCCACTAGGCATGCAGCCCTCCCTGCAAGCCGCGCTTATCAAGAAGAAGGGGGGCCTTCATCTTATTGGGCGCCCTTGCCCAGCAAGACAACACCCACTGTTTCGAACAACACGACCAGATCCAGAATCAGGGAGTGGTTCTTGACGTAATAGAGGTCGTATTGAAGTTTCTCTGCCGCGTCTTCGACGGATGCACCGTAGTGGTAGCGCACCTGTGCCCACCCGGTAACGCCCGGTTTGACGCTCTGGCGCACCGCGTAGTAGGGCAACTCACGCGTGAGTTGGTCCACAAAAAATGGCCGCTCGGGGCGGGGGCCGACCAGGCTCATATCGCCGCCCAAAACGCTGAACAATTGCGGCAGTTCGTCAATACGCAACTTCCGGATAAGTCGACCCACCCGAGTAACGCGGGCGTCGCCTGCGGCCGCCCAGCGGGGCTGTCCATCCATCTCGGCGTTGGCGCACATGCTGCGAAATTTAACCACCTTGAAGAGCCGGCCATTCAATCCAACCCGCTCCTGCAAATACAGAACCGACCCCGGACTCTCCAGCTTGATCAATATCGCCGTGACCAGCATGAGGGGCCAGGTGACCAGGATCAGAGCGCTTGCACAAACCATGTCAAACAGGCGCTTCACCGCTGTGCGCATCAGGCCTTGCTCAAAACCATCGCCAAAGATAAGCCACCCGGCGGAGACCGAGTCGCGCCGAATCTGGCCCAGTGTTTTCTCGAAATGCGTAGCCATGTCCACCACCCGGACACCGTGCAGCTTGCAGTCCAGCAACTCGCGCAAAGGCATGCTGCCTCCCCGGCGCTCACTCAGCGCCACCACGATCTCATCAATTTTTTCTTGCAAAACAATGTCGGTCAACGACCTCCCCGATGAAAGGAGGCCCATTGCCGGGGTTTCTTCGGGCGACTCGTTAGGGCCGGCGTAATAACCGATCAGATTCACGTTGGGGTCTGAGTGCTGCAAAGCCCGACCCACCAGCCGGGCTCGAGGCCCCGACCCATAAACCAACACACGCTGGCGCATCAAGGTCTGGGGCGTGGCGTGAACCACATAAACCCGGTGCATCAGCATGACCACCAGAGCCGCCAACAGCGCCAGCACCAACACGGACTCATCCACAAAGTGCAGTGGCGACCAACTGAATACTGCGTAAGCCAGGGGAAGCGAGAGGCACAAAGACAGCACCGCTCTGGCTCGTGTTTGCCCCAAGGTGCAACTTTGCACGCGCTGATAAAACCCGAGCGCAGCATTGATGACCACGATACCCAGGGCCAGTACCAATGAGGTACTCACCACCCTGGGTGAGGCGGAGGCGACATCAGCCACCTGAGAAAAAATTGCGATTACTATGGTGGTAAGCACCAGGCCCAAATCAAAACCAATTTTCAAAAGCGTACGCTTGTGAAAATAGTGATTGAATATTTTTATCACGTTCAGACTCCACATTCCCTGTTCAGAAATCGAGTCTGCCCGGATGCCTCCGGGTAGGCTTGAGTATTGTCAAGCAAGCGATAGAACCTGCCTTACACCAGGACCTCAATACAAGGAGGATGCCCAAGAAAATTTTGCGGACTGGCACTGGCACCATAGGCACCCGACTGAAAAACAACCACCAGATCGCCGACTTGAGCAACGGGCAGACTCATGCGATCAGCCAACAGATCCAGTGGCGTACACAGGGGGCCCACCACAGACGCAACCTCCCTCTCGGTCGCATCAGCCTTGTTGCCCACCGTGACAGGATAGTTCTTTCGGATCACCTGGCCAAAATTTCCAGAGGCTGACAAGTGGTGATGCAAGCCACCGTCGGTGACGAGGTACACCTGTCCGCGCGAGATCTTGCGATCCACCACGCGCGCAACATACACGCCAGCTTCACCGACCA
>CALRWE010000112.1:0-15497 GCA_943371745.1 Rhodoferax sp. OV413 | reverse complement strand
G
The DNA here is from genome assembly GCA_943371745.1 of Rhodoferax sp. OV413. GTDB lineage: Bacteria > Pseudomonadota > Gammaproteobacteria > Burkholderiales > Burkholderiaceae_C > Rhodoferax. Next base: position 15,496 of record CALRWE010000112.1, on the reverse strand, counting down.
CAGGCCAAAGCCGGTCAGGTCGGTGCAGGCGGTGGCGCCAAACTCGCGCAGGCACTGGGCTCCTTTTCGGTTGGACAGCACCATGGACTGCAGCGCCGCGTCAATCCAGCGGCCCCTGGCTGCCAGGCGGGCGTGGGCGGCAAACAAGGTGCCGGTGCCTATGGGCTTGGTCAATATCAACACGTCGCCAGGCTGCATGCCGCCCTTGCGCATCACGCTTACCAGGTTTTCGTCAATCAGGCCGTTGATGGCAAAGCCAAGCGCCAGCTCGCTGCCTTCTCCGGTGTGGCCGCCCACCAGCGCGCAGCCGGCATCGTTGAGCACCTCCACCGCGCCGGTCATCATCTGAAACAGCAGGTTTTCTACTTTGGCCTCCAAGCCCGGCGGCACGGTGGCTATGGCCGTAGCCGATTGGGGCTCGCCGCCCATGGCAAAAATATCGCCCAGCGCGTGGTTGGCCGCCACCTTGCCAAACAGGTAGGGGTCGTCCACAAAGGCTCTGAAGAAGTCCACCGAATGCACCAGTGCCTTGCCCGGTGGCACACGGACAATCGCCGCGTCGTCGGCGTCGTGCAGGCCAATGAGCACGTCGTCGCGCTGCACCACCTGTAACTGGCCCAGCGCGCGTGAAAGCACGGTGGCACCCACCTTGGCGCCACAGCCGCCGCAGCGCATGGCAATGGCCGAGATCGCCTGTAGGGACTCCTCCTGGCTCAGTGCCAGTTGGTTGGCGGCGGGCGCAGGAGCCGCACCCTTGGCTGCCATCTCGGGAAATTCAGAAAACTTGCGCATGAAGTCCCGGTCAATCCGGTCTTTCCAGCGCCAGACCCAGTCGCCTGCAAAACCCAGCGCGCCGCGTGACGCCACGGCATAGCGGTTGCCGGTACTGATGAGCGCCAGCCAGCTGCGTTGCGGACGGTAGGGCTTGAGTGGCTGGCCCTGCAGGCTGAGCCGCAGGTTGTCAGCCAGTGGAGGGCCCATGCGCACAGCAAACACGCCAGCTTTCTCCAGCGGACGGCCCTGCATGGCGGCAATGTCGCCGGCGGCAAAAATGGCCGGATCGGTCACGGTTTGCAGTGTGTCGGTGACCTGAATGAAGCCCCCTGCGTCCAGCGCCAGGCCCGTGCCTTGCAACCACGATGCACCGCCGGCCTGGGTGACCCACATGATTTCGTCGGCTTCCACGACCAGGCCGTTGGCGCACAGCAGGCGGCCAGATTCCACCTGGGTGACTTGGGCGTTCAGGTGTAACTCCACCGCGCGCTCAGCCAACACGCGCGCAAAGCGATAGCGTACCCCGGCGTTATGGGTGGGCAAAATCGTGGGGCCGGAGCTGACCAGCGCAAACGCCAAAAGATCCGGGTTGCGGCCCAGCGCCCGCAGTTCATTGCGCAAACGGAACTGCATGGACAGCAGCAGCTCCACGCCGCCAGCGCCCGCGCCCACCACGGCGATGCGCAGAGTGTCTTGGGTGTGCGCCTGCACGCGAGCCAGCAGCGCCAGCCAGCGCTGGTTAAAGCCGGTGATGGGTTTGACCGGCACAGCAAATTCTGCTGCGCCCGCCACGCCGCTCAGGCGCGGCGTGGAGCCAATGTTGATGGACAGGCGGTCATAGGGCACCGGCGGGCGGTTGCGGCATAGCACCTTGCCTGCAGCGCGGTCGATGCCCACCACCTCGTCGCGGTAAAGGCGGGCGCCGGCAAATACGGCCAGGCGGGCGAGGTCAATGTGGACTTCGTCATAACTGTAGTGGCCAGACACATAGCCGGGCAACATGCCCGAATACGGCGTGTGCACGTCGGTACAGATCACGGTCAGGCGCACGCCGGGTTCGGGCTGCATGCCAAAGCGCTTGAGCACGCCCACATGGCTGTGGCCGCCGCCGATCAGCACAATGTCGCGGGCGATGGGTTGGGTTGAGGTTTGCATCAATTATTTTCGGGTTGGTGTCGTGAGGGTTTCAACGAGCTGGTGCAGTGACTCGCGCTCGGCCTCAGAAGAAAAGACCGGCGCACGGGCCACGCATTGCGCCTGCAGGTGCGCCAGGAACTTGCCGCTGCGGCATTGGCGCAGCAGGGTTGCCAAGGCAGCGGCGTCGTTCCAGTCAAAGTAACCCGCATAGTCGGCGCCCAGCATGCCCACATTGCCGTCAATGCGCGAGGCCAGCACGGGCGTGCCCGAGCGCAGGGCTTCCATCACCACATGCGCGCCGCCTTCCATACGGCTGGTGTGAATGAGCAGGTGCGCGCGCTGAATGCGCCGGCGCGTAGCCTCATGGGGCAAGCCACCCAGCCAGCGGTAGTGCGGGCAAGCGGCGGCAGTAACTTGCGCCTGTTGTGCCAGGGCAGCGTCCAGCGGGGCGCCGATGTGGTCGATCAGAATGTGCTCAGTGGGTGCCAGCAGGCGGGCCGCTTCAAACAGGGTGGCGGGGGACTTTTCTTCCCGCAGGTGGCCGACCATCACCGCACGCAGGTGGCGGGTGGTTTTGGGCAGCGTGGCACGCAGGGAGGTGGACTGAAAGATCACGCTGGCCTTGTCACGCAACTCAGGCGGCAGCGCGTCTGGCCCGCGCTCTTGCAGCAGCACCAGGCGCTGTGCGAATTGCAGCGAACCTTGGGCCTGCGGATCGGTCTGGATGTCGCGGTACAAATCGGTGCCGGTTAGCACCACGGCCAGGCCGGGGGCGCCGGCTTGGTCATTGCCACGGCCATCGCCCCGCGATGTCGCGTGGGCCTGCGCCCAGGCGACAATCGACGCGGCCGAGCGGCGGGCGTGCAGCGCCAGCATGACGGTGTCGCTTGCCGCATCGGGGCCATCGGGCCAGTGCTTGGTGATGCGCACGCGGTGAGGGTGCAGCAGCCGCTGCCAGCGCCGGGCGGTTTGCCAGTTGCCGTTGTTGGCGTCGGCCAGCGCGGGACTCACAATCACAATCCGCTGGCTCATGGGCAAAAGTTAGTCGGGTTGGACTCAGAACATCTGGTTTTTGAGCTAAATTGGGCTCTAGTCGGCGTATCAATTGCCTGAGTAGCTACATAAACCATAGTATTCTAGAGGCTCAGACGGCCGCCCAGAGCACAGCAAATCGACCCTGCTCAGGCATGGCAGCGTCTGTCCAGGCCACGGGCGCTGCAAACCCGGCCTCCCGCAGCAACTGCGAGAAGCCGTCAATCGTCCATTTGTACGAGTTTTCGGTGTGGATGCGCTCGCCCTGCGCAAACGCACGCTGCCCGCCTGGCCACTGCACGGTGAGGTCGCGCTGCGCCGCCAGGTGCATCTCGATGCGTGACTCGGCGGTGTTGTACAGCGCCACATGGCCCCAGTCCGATAGGCGCAGGTTGCTGCCTGCTAGCCGGTTGATGTGCGAGAGCAGGTTGCGGTTGAACGCGGCAGTGACGCCCAGGGCGTCGTCGTAGGCGGCCTCCAGTTCAGCGCTGTCTTTGACTAGGTCCACCCCGATCAGCAGGCCGCTGCCCGCCACCGGTCCGCAAGCATGGTGGGCCTGGCGCAAGAAGTGCAATGCCTCTGTGGGGGTGAAGTTGCCGATGCTCGAACCCGGGTAAAACAGTACGCGTGGCGCAGCTTCTGGAGCGCCCACTTCAGGGGGCAATTCCAGTGTTTGGGAGAAATCCAGCCCCACGCCCACCATGTCCAGCGCCGGATACTGGCGCTGCAGGCAGTTCAGCGCATGGCGCAAAAATTCGACCGAAATATCTACCGCTACGTAACGCTGGGGCGCAAAGCGGTCAAACAAACTGGCCGCCTTATTGCAGTTGCCCGCGCCGAGGTCGATCAGCGTCGCGCCCGGGGGCACGCGCCGGGCCATGGCGGCACCATGCGCTTGGAAAATAGCGGCTTCAGTGCGGGTAGGGTAGTACTCGGGCAGCTCGGTGATGGCCTCAAACAGGCGCGAGCCCAGCGCGTCGTACAAAAACTTGGGCGAGGTGCTGGCGCCGCCTGGCTGGGGATTGGTGGTCAGCCCGTTCAGCAGCTCCTGTCGCACGGCCTCCAGTTGCATGTGGTGAATCTGGATGAACTGGGGGATTTTCATGGGCAAGGGTCGGGCAGTGCGGTTGAAGGCCTGAGTCTACTTAACTACATAAATGAGTCCTGATATTTGAAATCGGGTTCCCATACATTGATTTAAGAGCGATAAAGCCAATTTCTACCCGGACTAAAGGCCATTTAAGGCTTGATTTTGGCTGCAGCCACCAGGCGGGCTTGCTCCTCGCCGCTTTGGTAGTGCGGTACCCGCAAAATCAGGCGTTTGGTGCGCTGAATGAAGCTGTTGCTGCCCTTGACTTCTTCGGCCCAGTATTTGTCGGCCAGCGCGATGTTGCCTTTTTCATCCAGCAAAAAGGCGTCTTTGGAACCCTGGCCACCGTACAGATACAGCTTGCCGTCGGTCATCCTCCAGCTGTCGGCGTCCCCACCCCACGGAATGCCGAACATGACGCCATTGGCGCAATAGCCGCCGTACTGCGGCAGGTATTTGGCAGGCGACTGGTCAAAGGCGGCCTTGCTTTGGGCGCTGGCAAACCGGAAATCAACGCCCTCGTAGGTGCTGCGAAATTCGGGCTTGCCTTGCACATAGGCGCCCTGAATGAAATAGGCGGTGACGTCAGCGCCTTTCAAAAACAGGCGTTGCTCGGGGTTGTCTGCCACGGCATTGACGGGCTTGTAACTGCCTGAGGGGTTTTGCGCTTGCATGGCGCTGCAGCCCGACAGGGCGACCAGGGATACGGCTACGGTCAAGGCAGCCAAGGGGCGATAAAGTTGAAAAGGGCGATCAAAAGTCATTCAAAACACTCCGGAAAAGTGGGCGTAGCTTGCCTTAAACGGCGAAACCGGTGATGGACTGCGCCACATAGCCCGGCTCGGCATCGGCATAAGGCGCGGGCCAGCCCAGCAGGGCGCTGGCGCGTTCGCAGTCAGCGCTCAGTTGCCGGGCATCCATCGCAGCCAGGTGCAGGATGCCGTAGCGGTAGCTGCCCAGCCACTTGAAGTCGCGCTCGGTCTGGCTGGGCGTCTTGGCAAAGCAAAACAGCAGTGCGTCAGGAAAAGCCTGCTTGAGTGCGTGCTGCTGGCTTCGGCCGGGTTGGGTGACGGGGGTGCTGGGCGCAAAGCTGCGGTACACAAAGCTGGCAGCAGCCCCGGCGGTAGGCACGGTGCGGGGCAGCAGCGCCGGGTCTTGCCCATGCGCTAGCGCCAGCGCCACGGCGTGCAGATCCAGCCCGAGCACGCGCTGGTACAGGTCCGAGAATTGCGAGGCCATGCGTGGGTTGAACTCGATCACGCCCAGCGTGTCGTGCGCCGCGTCATAAAAAAACTCCATGTTGAACAGCCCGTGAGTGAAGCCCACCGCCGTCAAAAACCGCCGCGCCACATCGAGTGCGCGGGCCTGAATGTCTGCCGGGAGGCGGCCGGGGAACTCAAAGCGCATGAAGGCCTGGGTGTGGGGGTAGTGCACTGCATCCACCACGCCGAGTGCGTGTACCTGGCCGTCAAAAGCGTAGCCATCCAGGTTGTACTGCAGGCCCAGCATGGGCTGCTCCAGCAGCATGTTATGGGCGCTGCCGGCGTTGGGCAAGCGCTGGCGCACCACGCGCTCAAAAGGTTCGACCAGGTGGCGAATGACCCACAGCTCCCACGCGCCAAACCGGGTGTGAGCCTGCAGCTCGTCGCGGTTATGCACGGTGCGGGCCAGCACCGAAAACGCGGCCTTGACGGGCTTGACAAACGCGGGGTAGCGCAAGCCCTCGGGCACGGCTTCGTTGTATTCGGTGTTCAGGCCGACAAAGCCGCAAGTGGCCTCGGGGCAGACCTCGGCCAGCACATGGCGGGCATACAGTTTGTGCTGGCAGGCCAGCACTGCCGCTACCGGAGTGCCGGGCCAGCCCATGCGCTCGGCCAGCAGGGCCGCAGCCAGCGCGCCAAACTGCTCGTGGTTGGAGACCACGGCCTGCCAGCCGCGCCGCCGGGCCCGCGCGGCCAGTCGGTTGACAAATCGGGCCATGTCAAACCAGGCCAGCTGCACGTTGCTGGGGAAGCTGAACAAATCAAACCCGGCCACATCAAACGGGTAGCGCTGCGCGTTGCGGGCAAAGCCGGATTCGTCCCAGTCGTAATTAAATAAGACCAGGGTTTTCATGCGCCAGCGTCAAGCCCGTTGAGTGACCAGTCGTAGTCCAGAAACCGAACGCTCAAGCCCTTGGCGCGCAGCTTGGCGCGGCTGGGCGCATCACTGGCCAGCTGGTCGGCGTACACGGCCCACACGTCGTCGAGCTTGTTCAGGCCCCGATGGCCTTTCTCAAAATCTTCCCGGAACCACTTGAAGATGCTGCTGGCCTCGACCTGGTTGGTGGCGGCATTGAAGCGGTTGCGCGTGCGGTCCCCCATGAAGCGCTGCATGCCGTCGTCCAGCTGCGCCTCCAACTGCGTGGCCGTGAACGCCTCGGGGCGCAGGGCGGGGCAGCCAATGCTGGCGCAATTGACGGCGGCGTGAATGCGCGGGTCATTGAACTTGGGGCGCAGCTGCTCGTGTTCGATCCAGTCGAGGTGCTGCGACTCGCCCAGGAGCGTGAAAAACTTGTTTTTCCAGGGCGACTGGAACACCGAGCCGATGTCTTTGATGGACTTGAGGTCAGGGTATTTGGTGAGGATGAGTGCCAGCGTGAAGCCGTTGTAGGCGTTGATCAAAAACGCCATGCGCTGCTCGCGGCTGAAGCTGTTGAACTGCGCGGCACTGACCGCCGACCAGGGGTCAAGCACGCCTTGCAGCGTGGCGCGGTCAGCCAGCAGGCCTTTGTAGTCGACTCGGGATTGCACCTTGTCGGGCAGCCACTTGACGTGTTTTTTGAGCAAGGCGTCCCACACCGGGTAGCGGTGGTCAAAAACAGAAATATTTTTAGCAAACAGAGTGCTAGCCCTTGTTGTAATTGCACTTGAACATATCAATTGAATAGCAGTTCGGCGGGTGATCATGGGTGGGTCTCCAGCGGTTTTGACTCGATTTACTTTTGGTCTTGCAGGTTGCTGCTTTCTTACGCAGGTGGTCGGCACTGTGCGGACCCCTGACGGGATGAGACTGCAATCGGGTCTAATTGCAGCGGCCTATTTCACGCGACATTTTCTGACGCTGCCACTTTTTTGGAGTTTACCCACATGATCTTTGCCCCAATATTGAACACCCGCAGGGCCCTGATGGCCTGCGCTTTGCTGACCGTGGCGGGCCTGGCCCAGGCCCAGGCCCAAACTGTTTTTCGCGTCACCACGATCCCCGAAGAAGCCGCAACCGAGCAAATGCGCAAATTCGGCCCCATCGTCAAATACCTGGAGCAAAAGCTCGGTATGAAGGTGGAGTTCACCCCGGTGAGCGACTACCCCGCGGCCGTGGAAACCCTGGTCAACAAAAACATTGACATGGCCTGGCTGGGTGGTTTCACCTTTGTGCAGGCGCAAAACCGCTCGGGCGGCAAGATCGTGCCCATTGCCCAGCGTGAAGAAGATACCAAGTTCCAGTCGGTGTTTATCGCCAAAACCAACTCCGGCATCAAGACCCTGGCCGATTTGAAAGGCAAACAAGTCAGCTTTGGCTCCCAGTCCAGCACCTCGGGCCATTTGATGCCGCGCAGCTTTTTGCTGCAGGCCCAGATCGACCCTGACAAAGACTTCAAACGCGTGGCGTATTCGGGTGCGCATGACGCCACCATTGCCTCGGTAGTCAGCGGCAAGGTGGAAGCCGCAGCGCTGGACATCACCGTGTGGAACAAGTTTGTCAAAGAAAACCGCGTGGACACCAAAGACGTGAATGTGTTCTTCACCACGCCGGGTTACTTCAATTACAACTGGTCGGTGCACGCTGACATGCCCGTGGCGCTTCGCGAAAAGGTCACCAAAGCGCTGCTCGATATCGACCCCGCCACACCCCAGGGCAAGGAAATCCTGGACCTGAACCGGGCCACACGTTATATCCCCACCAAGGCTGACAACTACAAAGGCATTGAGACCGCTGCGCGCAGTGCGGGTTTGCTGAAGTAAGTCACCCCGCTTGACGCCGATACAGGTCTACCAAGGCAACATTTTGCCGTCATACGTGTAGAAACAGCCTGTATCGGCTGGCATGAGTTGATTGATAACGTGCAGCATGTCTTGGGCAGCATCTGCGGCGGGGCGGCCGATCTCGGCACCCCGAAAGGGCTGCGAGAGCTTGGAATTGACCGTGCCGGGGTGCAGCGACACCAGCACCACCTGTGGCTTGCTGCGCTTGACCTCAATGGCTGCAGTTTTTATCAGCATGTTCAGCGCGGCTTTGGACGCACGGTAGCTGTACCAACCGCCCAGGCGGTTGTCCTCAATGCTGCCGACCTTGGCTGAAATCAGGGCCATGGCACTGCGCTCCGGGTCCAGCAGTGGCGTGAAGTGACGCAAGACCAGGGCCGGGCCAAATGTGTTGATCCGAAACGTATCCATCAACTGGTCATAGTTCAGGTCCGAGAGCTTTTTCTCGGGCATTGCGCCGGGGCTGTGCAGCACGCCGGTGGCGTTGATGATGAGGTGAAATTTGGGCTGCCGGGCCAGCTCTGCTGCTGCAGCGGCCACGCTGGCCTCATCGTCAAAGTCGATGGTCGGGTCTGAGTGCCGGTGCAAGCCCAGCACCTGCCCACAGCGCGGGTTCTCGGTCAGTGCGTCCATAAAGGCGGCGCCAATGCCGCCCGAGGCGCCGATGATGAGGGCGCGAAAACCGTCAGGGAATGTGTTCATGGTGGGTGGTGTTGGTCTGCAGGTTCGTGGTTTAAAGCGCATCCAGGCGTTGGCGTGTCAGAGTGGCCTGGGCTTGCAGCGCAGTCACGTCCTCAGCTGGCATTTTGGCCAATTGGCGATAGGCCATGCCGATGCGCGGGTTGCGTTCCAGTTTGTCGGCGTTGCGCTGGTAGAAGTCCCAGTACAACGCATTGAATGGGCAGGCGGTTTCGCCCAGGCGCTGTTTTTTGTCGTAGGCGCAGCCTTTGCAGTAGTCGCTCATGCGGTCGATGTAGGCCGCGCTTGACACATAAGGCTTGGTGGCCAGCAGGCCGCCGTCGGCGAACTGGCTCATGCCCAGGGTGTTGGGCAGTTCCACCCACTCGAATGCGTCGATGTAAATGCCCAAGTACCAGCGGTGCAGTGCCTGCACATCCAGCCCGGCCAGCAGGGCGAAGTTGCCAATCACCATCAGGCGCTGAATATGGTGCGCATGGGCGTTTTGCAGTGAGCCGCCAATGGCCGCAGCCATGCAGTTCATGCGGGTGTCGCCGCTCCAGAACCATTTGGGGAGCGGCGTGGTGTGCTCAAAGAAATTGAGCTCATCGTAGCCCGGCATCTGCGCCCAGTAAATGCCGCGAATGTACTCGCGCCAGCCAATCACCTGGCGGATAAAGCCCTCGGCTGCGGCCAAAGGCACCCGGCCTGCGCGCCATTCGGCCTCAACCCGCTGCACCACTTCACGCGGGTTCAACAACTTCACGTTCATGGCAAACGACAGCAAGCTATGAAAGAGCCGGTGCGCCTTGCGGCTCATGGCATCCTCGTAGTCGCCAAAGTGGGGCAGGGCGTGGGTGGCGAAGTGGTCCAGCTGCTGCAAGGCCTCAGTGCGGTTGACGGGCCAGCGGAAGTTGGCGGCAGCGGGTTCGCCAAAGCTCTGCACCCCTGCGGCTTGAATGGTGGCCCACAACGCGCTATGGTCATGCTGGGGACGCAGGTCGACCGGCTCGGGTGGGTCACCCTTCCAGGGCTTGCGGTTCTCGGCATCAAAGTTCCACTGACCGCCCACGGGCTTGTCTGCCTCGTCGATCAGCACGCGGTAACGTTTGCGCATGAGGCGGTAAAAGGTTTCCATCAGCCACTGTTTGCGCCCGGTGAATAATTCGGCCACTTCATGGCGCTGGGTGTAGAAGTGTTCGCTATCAACACAGGAGCTTCCAGTGCTTATATCATGACGGCTAGAGGCCAAAAAGGCTCGTAATTGCTGGTCGAGGCGGTATTCGTCGGGGTCCTGGTACTCAAACACCTGCACGCCGTAGTGATCGATCAGCGCACTCAAATTGCCGGTAAGGCTTTGCGTGTTGGCGGGGTCGTCAATGGCGAGGTAATGCACGCGATGACCGGCATCCATCAGCTGCTTTGACAGCGCACGCATGCCCGCAAAAATGGCGATGATTTTTTGGGCGTGATGCAGGACGTAGTCGGTTTCCTGGCGCATCTCCATGAGTACGTACACCACGCTGGGGTTGACCTGGGTGAACCAGCTGTGCTGCGGGTTGAGTTGGTCGCCCAAAATCAGCCGCAGGGTGGTTGGGGTTGTGTTGATGGTTTCATTCATAGGGTGCTGTGGATCGCGGGAAGATTAAATTCAAAGGGTTGTTGGGCGACTGAAACCATGTTCAATCCAGTGAAGCTGGCAGATAGCTTGGTGAGGTTGCTGCTCTGGGCTTTTTTAAAAAACTGGTGTGAAAACACGTTGGCGTTTTAGCGCAGCGCTAATAAGTGTGCGCTACCGAGCAGACCCTGCGGACCTTGGGGCGCAAGCTGCAACTCTCAGCAACCCCAGATCTTGCCGCCATTGCCTTGCCTTTGCACTGCGCAGGGTCGATTCAACAGGAAAATTCAATGAACACACCCTCCAAACCCACCCACACCGCTAAAACGCCGGTCTGGTTCATCACCGGATGCTCCTCGGGCTTTGGCCTGGAACTCGCCCACCAGGCTATTGAGCGCGGTTACCGCACGGTCGTGACCGCGCGCGACCTGGCCAAGCTGCCGGGCGACCTGTCGAGCGACCAGGTTTTGGTACTGAAGCTGGACGTTACCGAGCCGGACCAGGTTGCAGCAGCCGTCCAGGCCGCTCAAACCCGATTTGGCGGCATCGATGTGCTGGTAAACAACGCCGGCATCGGCTACTTTGCCGCCATCGAGGAGGGCGACGCGGCCGAGGTGCGCAAGATGTTTGAGGTCAATGTGTTCGGCCTGACCAGCATGGTGCAGGCAGTATTGCCCGGTATGCGCCAGCGCCGCCGGGGCTTCATTGTCAACCTGTCGTCTCTGGCGGGGTTGCGCGGCATGCCGGCACTGGGCCAGTACAACGCCACCAAGTTTGCTGTCGAGGGCCTGTCCGAGGCTTTGCGGCGCGAGGTTGAGCCGCTGGGCATTCAGGTCATGGTGGTCAATCCGAGTGGCTTTCGCACCGACTGGGCCGGTCGCTCGGCCAACGAGAGTGAGCACCCGATTGAGGACTACCAGGCCACTGCCGGTGCCGTTCGCACGGCGGTCCGTGCATCGTCCGGCAAGCAGCCCGGCGACCCGGTGCGTGGGGTCCAGGCCATCGTGACGGCTGTGGCGTCGGGCCATCCGCCACACCACCTGCTGCTGGGTAACGACGCCTTCGAGGGCGCGATGTCTAAGCTCGATGAGCTGCGCAAGGAGTTCACGGCTGGTGAAGCAATGGCGCGCGGCGCCGACTTTGAAGGCCCCAGGTCATGAAAAAGAACCCGTATCGAGGACCGCATGAAGCGGGTCAAGAACGCGCACCAACTGCGTAGCGCCAAACTGTCGCATGCCTGGAACCTGACGAAGGAAGCGTTGGCGGTTTAAGTGGAAGAGGGGGGCGCGGGCACGCTCGCCGAGTTCTATTGGCTCGACAAGGACGATCCGGACCCTTCTTTGCAGCTCCCCCCGCCCTGAACTAGGGAGAGGCGGCGCCTATCCGCTGCACGTCTGCCTGGTCCCAGCCCCCGCCCAATGCCTGATAGAGCGACACGTAGGCTGAGAGCCTGTCGCCCTGTATCTGGGCGAGTGCCAGCTCGCTGCTGAGCAGCGCACGCTGTGCGTCCAGTTGTTCCAGATACGACGAGTACCCGGCATCAAAGCGGTTGCGCGCGTGGCGCAATACCTCGGATAAAGCCTGCCGCTGAGCTGCCACCCGCGCGTGCTGGGCTTGCAGGCGATCGATTTCGGCCAAGGCGTCCTCGACTTCCCGGAATGCAGCTACCACGGAGCGCCTGTAGGCGTAAATGGCCTGGTCCCGGCACGACTCGGCCCCCCTGACCTGGGCCTCCGTGCGGCCCGCATTGAAGAGCGGGGCGAGGATGCTCGCGCCAACCGACCAGATCGCAATGGGATCGTTCTGAAGCAGGGTCGAAAAAACGCTGCCGGCAGCAACGCTCAGGCGGATCTGGGGCAGGAACTGCGCCCTTGTGGCCGCCAGCGACGCGTCGGCTGACGCGATGTTTGCCTCAGCTTGGGCGATATCTGGCCGGCGACGCGCCAACTCGGACGGCAGCGCCGTCGGAACCGGTGGCGCTGCGATGCGGCCCAATGCCAGGCCGCGTGCAATGAGGTCTGGCGCTCGGCCAAGCAGGACGTTGATCGCGTTCTCCTGTCGGGCCACCGCCAGTTGCAGTTGGGGAATGATCGCGGCGGTAGCCTCCATCTCCGCTTCTGCCTGCCGCAGTTCCAGCTGTGACGTATAGCCGGAGGTGGCGCGCGCGCGGGCGATGCGAACAGCTTCCTGGCGGGATGAAAGCGTGGTGCGGGAAATCTCCAGGCGCGCGTCGATAGCCCGGAGCGCCAGGTAGCCTGCCGCGGTCGCAGCGGCAACCGACAATTGCGCCGCGCCGTGGGCCGCCTCTGTGCCCAGGGCGGTCGCACGCGCCGCCTCTACCTGGCTGCCGACCCGATTGAAGAGGTCAAGCTCGTAGCCCACCTGAACCTGCGGCTGGATGCCAGTTGCCACGGTGGGCATACCAAACGGCGATACCGAGCGCGACCGGCTTCCAGCGAGCACGGCATCCACCACAGGAAACAGCTGCGACCGAGCGACTCGTTCCTGCGCCCGTGCCTCGCGGATCCGTGCGGCTGCCAGAGCGACATCGTTGTTGTTGGCAAGCGCCTGCTCGACCAGCGTGGTGAGCACCGGGTCGCCGAACACCGTCCACCATCGTGGCTCGACGGGGACGGTATCGGCCACTGCGGTTCGCCACTGCGGCGGCGCGTCGACCCGGCTCTCAGTCGGCGGCGTGACGGACGCGCACCCGATCACCAGCCCAAGCGAAGCCGCAGGTACCAAGCGCCTCATGGTGGGCTCCGGGCAGGTTGCGAAGTTTGCGCAGGTGCGGCACTACTTGTGTCGATCGAAGCGACCACCGAAATGCCAGGACGCAGCCGGGCTGCGTCTCGCTGGCCGGGCTTGACGTCGATTCGTACTGCAATTCGTTGGGGCACTTTGACGAAATTTCCGGTCGCGTTCTCGGGCTTGATCACCGCGAATTCGCTGCCCGCGGCCGGTGAAAGGTCACGCACAACGCCTTCCAGTTGCGCATCGCCCAGGGCGTCAACCGTGAAGGTGGCCCGTTGTCCCTGCACGATCTTCGCGGTTTGGGCCTCCTTGAAGTTGGCAACGACCCACACCTGATCGGGGACGAGCGCGAACAGCTGGGAGCCGGCCGAAACGAACTGCCCCACGCGTACGCCCAACTCGCCAACACGGCCATCCTGAGGCGCACGGATCACCGTGTTGGACAGGTCGATTTCCGCAAGCCGCAAGGCGGCACGTGCGCTCTGCACGGAGGCCTCAAGTGCCCCGCGTCCCACCTTGACGGTTCGGACCTGCTCCTGGGAAATCGCGCGCTGCGCCTGAGCCTGGGCCACGGCGGCCTCGGACTGTCGCAGAGCGGCTACGGTCTGGTCCTGCTCGCGCTCGGACAGCGAGCCGCCCGCAGTGAGTTGGCTGACACGGCGCATGTCGGCCCGTGCCCGCTGCATCTGGGCTTGGGCGTTGCCCAGTGCGGCCTCTTGCGCCACAACGGTCGCCTGACTGGATCGCTGGCTCTGCTGTGAGTTGTCGAGGTTGGCGATTTGGGCAGCGATGTTTGCACGGGCCTGCTCCACTCGCTGGCGAGACGCCCGGTCATCGACCTTGACCAGTGGCTGCTCTTTTTTGACCGAATCAAAGTCCTGAACCAGGACCTCGGTGACGTAACCACTGACCTGCGGCGAGATCGTGGTGGTTTGCCCACGCACGTAGGAGTTGTCGGTGGTCTGCACGTCGCGCCGGAAAGGCGGCAGGTCCCAAGCGTAGAGGGCGAGAAAAACGCCACCCAACAGGATGCCGATGAACAGCGGCGTGCGCCGCCGCCCGTGGGTGGGCGGCGCCCAGCCACGTCGTGGCGGTTGCGCCGGCGAAGGCAGGTTCTCCTGGGGGTCTTCAGCGCGTGGGTTGGCGGCTGGGTCAGACGGGGTGTTGATCATTTCTTGCCTGCGATTAATTTCTGGATGGCCGCCATGGGTTCGGCGAGCGGATCGATGCCCTTGACCTTGTTGCGGAGCCAGGAGCCGCCGATCAGGACAAGGGCCATGGTGGCGAGCACGCCAATGAGGAAAAAAACGTCGTTGAAGGCCGCGACGTTGGACTCGCGAGTGAGCTGCTGGCCCAGCAAGCGCAAGCCGAGCGCCTGCCGCTGGATCGGATCGGTTACGACTTTCGCGTAGGCGCCCCCCAGCTGCTGTACTCGCAGCGCTGCCTGGGGTTCGGTCAGCACGATGGAGTTCACGAGATCCTGATAATGAACCCGCTGCCGCAGAATCTGGTAGGTACCCAAGGAGGCCGTTCCGAGCAGTCCACCGATAGTTTGGGAGATGCTGAAAATTGCCGAAAATGTCACCAGGTGGGCCGGTCCCTTGGCGATCGCATGGACCAGCCCGGTCAGCAGCGTCGGGCCGAGAAACAGTGCCGCCGCAAACGCGATCGCGCCCTGGGTCAGGAACAGGCTGGCCGGACGCGTCAGATTGCTGGCGTTGGAGTCGGCGAATGCGGCCACCGCGATGATCGCGACCGCGATGACGATGGGCCTCTGCAGGTCACCATTCTTCAACAGAACCAGGCTGGCCAGCGCCCCGGCGAGCGTGCAGGCGGCAAGGACGCCGTGATAGGCAACAAGCTGGTCAGCGCCCATGCCGACGGCGGCCATCAGGCCGGTGGCGCCGAACGCCTGTTCGGACAGAAGCACGCGCATGGTCGTGGCCGCGATCACGATCCGCAGGATGTCACCCGTACCCAACCAACGTGTGTTGAGCAGCGGGCTGGCGCGGTAGTGCTCGATCAGCAGGGCGGTGCCCGTGAACAGGACCGCGCCTGCCATGGCGTAGCCCAGCCACTCGGTGCTCCACCAGACGATCCGCCCCTGCGTGAGGACCGTGCACAGCAAGGTGAGCCCCGCGGTCAGCAGACCGAACGTCACGAAGTCCAGTCGCTCGAACACTTTATCGACGATTCCGGGCGGTAGCCGGAGCACGGCGACGCTGCCAAGGGATATCAGTGCGAGGCCGAACTCGAACGCGTAGAGGTTCTGGATCTCGCCGTTGAACAGCAGCGCGGGAGAAATCCACCGGGCCAGCGGCAGCGCTACCTGCGTCAGGCCAATATAGATCACGATGCCTGAAATGCGCAGCTTCGCAGGCAGGCCCT
>CALRWE010000111.1:0-15506 GCA_943371745.1 Rhodoferax sp. OV413 | reverse complement strand
GCAGACTCCCCAAAACACCTACGTGCCCTACTGAGCGGGCACACCGATTCGATTCAAAGGAAGTCCAAAGAAACCAGCGTGCTCAGCCAGTGAACTCGACCGGCAGGTTGTCGACACCATATTTACGCGGAAACTAACAGCCGTTCACAACCCCAAAACTAAAATCGAAATTTACAGAATAGATGTTGCTTTATCGTGGATTTCAGCACTATCGCGCTTGGCGCGCTGTTCGATACCGGGGTACTCACCCTGCAGCCAAGCCTGCACGGCTTCGGGGTTTTTCTCGTAGGCGCGCTTGATCGGGCGCTGGGGGGTGAAGCCCCAGCGGGCAAGGTATTTGCCGACGCTGCGCGCCGGTAACTTGATGCCATATTCCTGCTCGATGAGTTGGCCCACCGCTGCACGGCTCCACAGGAAGAAGTCCATCTTGAGTTGTTCGGGGCGCTTGTCGATGATGATGCGTTGGATGGCATCTTCCTGGGCTGCGCTGAGTACACGGCCATCGCCCTTGGGGCGACCACGACGGGCTGGACGTATGGCCGCCCAGCCACCTTCTTCGAATCGGTCGATGGTGGCTCGTACTGTTGGGTAGGTCAGGCCAGTGAGCTCAACGATCTTCATGATTTTGATGGCCTTCTTGTGCAACCGCACGACTTGCTTGCGCCGCTCGTGGAGTTGCTCAAGGGTTTGGTTTCTTGCGCTTTCATTCTCTAGGCACGCTCGACCATCAAATTTATCGAAAGTTGAAACTTATTTGGGCCGTATCAATAATGCCTCTATTGGCATTCATTCAATAGCAACTGTGGCCAGCCCACTGCGCCCGGCCGCCACGCCGTCGGTGATGCTGCGAGCGCCGCCAGGTCTGGGCGAGCACCCCAAGAAGTGCTGGCCGAGTTGGGTCTGGACGCTGCCCAGGTTGCGACCCCGCGCGCAGCAGGCGTGGCGTGAGGCAGGCAGCGGATTGACTCATTATCAAGCGGCAAAGCTGAGCTGTTCGCCCTCAAAGGGGATCCTCAGTTTGTCAATACTGCGCACTTAAATTGGCAACTTGCTTGGACGTCGATGCTTGTGTCATGGACTCGGCTAAGTCATTCAGGTAGCGGGCTACCGCCGGTTCATGGGTCAGGTTCAGCATGTGGTGGAAACCGGGGGGCGTTGTGACGTGACCGACGGTCCAACCACGCGCGGTCATTTGCATGCCTGTAGCAGCGATGTTGTGCTCTTCGGACCCGTAGGCCACTATGGATAATTTTGGGTCGCCGAATGTCTGGAGACCGAGGCTCGCCGTGCCCGCCTGCAACGCGTGTCGAGTGGCGATCACGCGCTGCGTGATGCGTTGGTAGCCCGATTCACCCAAGTATTTCATGACGGCCCACGCGGCTGCGATAGCGCCACCCGGGCGAGTACCGACAAGTGTATTGGTGAAATACTGCCCCCGCGGCCAGTTGTCGAACGTCCAGCCCATGCCAGCAAAAGACTCCGCATCGCGGAAAAACAGGGTCGACGCGCCCTTGGCGGTATAGCCATATTTGTGCAAGTCGGCCGAAATTGACGTGACCCCAGGCACCAGAAAGTCCCAGTCGGGAATGGCCTCGCCGAGTTGCTTGGCAAAGGGGGCGAAGTAACCGCCCACGCAGGCATCCACATGCATCCAGATCCCGTGGGACTGGGCTACTGCGGCAATCTCGCCAATGGGGTCCACCACGCCGTGCGGATACGCTGGCACCGATCCCACAATCATGACAGTGTCGGAGGTGATGGCCGCCTCGATCGCAGCCGGGTCGGCGCGAAAGTCGGCCTGCAGTGGCGTTCGCACGGTTTCCAGGCCCATAAAGTGGGCCGCCTTGTCGAAGGCTGGATGAGCGCTGCAGGCCATCAAGATTTGGGGCTTGCCGCGACTGGAATCCCGTTTTTTTGCCAGATCGCGCGCTGCCTTGACGGCCAGAAAAATGCTCTCGGTCCCGCCGGTTGTCATAGCCCCTCGCGCCAATGGGCCTCCGTGCAGCAAACCGAGCCCCATGTCAACCACTTCGGATTCGAACCTGGCGAGGCTGCGAAACGCGCGCAAACCCAGACCGTTCTCAGAAAAGTACATCAGGTAGGCCTGCTTGGCGACCTCCAGCACATCATCGCCGGCGTAGTGAATGAACATCGGCACCCGGCCGTTGCGCCAGTCCACATCGTCCTTGCCAGCTTCGCGCAGTTGGTCTTGAAGTTCGGGCCATGGTGTGCCTTGCAGCGGTAAAGTATTCAATTCAGCCTTCTTTCCCGCCCCAATGGACGATACGGTTTTCGAGCGCTCGCGCGCACAGGTCAAGCGAGTAACCCAGCGTGGCCATGATCAGTGCGCCAACAATCACCACGTTGGTGAGCAAAAAGTCGGAGGCCGACATGGCCATGAAAGCGATTCCGGCGCTGGTAGCAATCATTTCAGCCCCGACCAGCATCGTCACGCCAATCCCGATACTCACCCGGATGCTGGTGAAGATACCGGGCAGGCTGGCCGGAAAAATGACGCAGCGAAAGATCATGGTGCGAGAGGCACCCAGCGCCATCGCCGCCTGTACTTTGCGTTGGCCGACACCCCGCACGGCCTGCATGGCGCTGATCGACAGGATGGGGAAGAGCGCCAGCACGATGATCACCACCTTGGCGACTTCGCCAATGCCGAACCAGATGATCAGCAGCGGCAGGAGCGCCAACTTGGGCATGGGCCGGCTGATCTCGATGGGTGGGTCGAGCACAGCCTTGACGGTTTCGTTCATGCCCATCCAAAGCCCTAGGGGCACGGCCACGAGGACGGTTAGCGTGAAAGCCAGACCAAAACGGAACAGGCTGATACCGAGATGAAACCACAGGGTTTTGCCCTGGTAGCCGTTTTTTACCAGCATCAAAAAGGTGTCCCACACTGACACCGGCGAGGGCAAAAAGAGCGGCGCGACCAGCGGCTTGTCACCCAAGGGGGTGGTTACCAGCCACCACATCAGGAGCAAGGCCAGGAATGAGCCGAGGTTGATCCAGCGCGAACGCCTAGATTTGTAGGCGCCCGTATTCAACGCAGTACCTCTTGGCGCTGCGCTGTGAGCGCCTCTTCGCGCAACATCCCGAAAATATCGGCCTTCATGCGCACGAACTCCGCACTGGTCACCACGGCCGGATCCCGGCTCAGCGCAAACTGCGGTGTCAGTCGGGCCTTGATACGGCCCGGCCTGGCGGTCATGACAACAATGTCTGTCGCCAGGAATAACGCCTCCTCAATGCTGTGCGTGATCCACAGCACTGTCTTTCGGGTGTCTTGCCAGATGTGCTTGATCTCCTCTTGCAACAACTCCCGCGTTTGCGCGTCTAGCGCCGCGAAGGGTTCGTCCATCAGCAAGATCTGCGGATCATTGGCCAAAGCCCGCGCGATACCCACCCGCTGCTGCATGCCTCCTGACAGCTCATACGGGTAGCGCCGGGCGAAGCTGGTCAGGCCCACCATCTCAAGGTAGTGCTCGGCAATGCGAGCAGCTTCTTTCGGCGTCTTGCCCGTGGCCAACGGGCCGAAAGCGACGTTGTCCTCGACGCTCATCCAGGTGAATAACGCACCCTGCTGGAACACCACGCCGCGGCGCGCATCGGGTCCACTCACCGGCACGCCGTCCATCAGTGCCTCGCCGGTGGTGGCGGTCTCGAAGCCGGCGAGAATGTTCAGCAAGGTGCTCTTGCCGCAGCCAGATGGCCCAACCAGGCATACGAAAGCGTTTTCTGCAATGTCGAGCGAGATCGGCTCCAGCGCGAGCACGGATGCAGGACCCTTGCCAAAGCGTTTGGTCACCTGATTGAAACTGGCTTTCACGCTGATATTGGGCGCGGCAACGGCGGGGCTCGCGTGCGCGACACCGAGCAGTGGGTGGTGGGATACCGTCACGGTCACCCCCGTCAGACCATTTGCGCGACGAAACTGCTGTCGACCAAACCATTCATGTCTCTGGGCAGCACGTTGATCTGTCCGGTCTCCTTCAGAAACTCGGCCTGCACCTGCAACGTCTTGACGACCGACGAGTTCTTCTCGCCCGGCTTGCCCAGCCATTTGTCGGTGAGTTGCTCGCGCGCAGTCACCGGGTAAAACGTGTTGAGTGAGCGCATCACGGCGGCCTCATCGACACCAAGGAACTTGGTCATGGTCTCGACCACGTCCTTGGGGTTTTGTTTGAAAGTGACCGCAATCTGCTCAAAATCTTTCAGGAAAGCCAGCACCAGTTCCGGGTTTTTCTTCTTGAACTCGTCGCGCACCAGAAAGGCGTCGAACATCACAAGGCCGGTAGCGTTCAAGTCACCGGTTTTGAAGATGATCGTGCCACTGTCTTCAACCAGTTTCGGAACCACGGGGACCCAGATATAGCTAGCATCGATTTCTCGACGTGTCCAAGCCGAGGGAATAGTGTCGGCCCGCATGTTGATCAATTGCACATCGTTGATCCCGAGCCCGGCGGTCTTGAATGCTGCCAGTGCTGCAAAGTGCACCGAGGTGTTGAACGGTAGCCCGACACGCTTGCCCTTCAGGTCGGCCAAGGTCTTGATTTTGGCGTTGTTCTGAACTACCAGCGCCTCACTGTCGATGATGTTTTTGTAAACATAAACCAGGGAGGCCTGCACGCCATTGGCGTAACCCACGACCATTGGGCTGGAGCCCAGGTTGCACATGTCCAGGCTATTGCCCGCCATTGCCGCAATCACTTCAGAGCCTGCGCGCACAGTAACGAAATCAACCTTTGTTCCGGCCCCGAAGGTCTTAGCCATGGCGCCTTTGGCCCGGATATAGTTTTGCACATCAATCCCACCGAAGGTGCCGAGGTTCACTGTTTTTTGTTGTGCAAACGCGCTACCCACGCCCATCAAGCCCCCGCCAGCCACTGAGCCGATGATCATTTGGGAGGCGGTCAAGCTGAAGTCGCGGCGGGAGAGGTTGAGTTTCATGCTGGGGCCTTTTGTGAGCAGTGGACGGTTAAAGGGCCTGCACCCTGGGATATTTTGGGGGTGTAGTGACCTTATGATATATCGTGTTGAAAAAAATAGGTTAATTTTTTCAGAAATTCACGGTTTAGACCGGATCTCAGGGTTTGAGTGAGCGCAGCAAATAACTGGAGCCGTGCATCAAATCGTCCCGAATGGCTTGTGCAAGTGCATTGCCGTCACGCCGGCGCAGGGCATCCACTGCAGAGCGGTGCGCCTCATGACCGACCAGGCTGCCACAGTATTGTGGAAACAGCAGATTGAGGGTTGGACCGACGCGCAGGTACAGGCTTTCGATGATGCCGAACAGAACGGGTTGCTCAGAAGCACGATATATCGACATATGAAAATCGGTATTTGCTGTTAGGGTTCGATGCGCTTCGCCAGCCTTGATGGCCTCCAGGTGTTCGACCATGACCCTGTCCAGTCGGTCCATCTCATCGTTGCTCATGCGGGCGGCGGCCTCCCGGGCTGCCATGGGTTCAAGTTCCACCCGGATTTTCAGGATTTCACGGTAAGTTTCTATGTCCAGGCGCGGCACACGAATGGTCCTGGCGTTCTCGATGATCAACGCGCCCTCTGCAAACAGCCGTTGGATGGCCTCCCGCGCTGGCGTCAAACTCACCCCGCAGCTGTCGGCAATGCCGCGTATGGTCAGCACCTGCTCTGGCAGCAGGCCACCAGTCATGA
Organism: Rhodoferax sp. OV413; assembly: GCA_943371745.1. Taxonomy (GTDB): domain Bacteria; phylum Pseudomonadota; class Gammaproteobacteria; order Burkholderiales; family Burkholderiaceae_C; genus Rhodoferax. The sequence goes on along the minus strand of CALRWE010000111.1, from coordinate 9,821 downwards.
GCGCACGGTGAAGGCGAAGGTAGGTCTGACCGGCAAGCGTGTCGGAGGGCGTGTGCGGATCAACGCCTGGTGTAATGCAAATCGGGGAGTTCGAAGGCATAGTGAATCGAATCTGTTAAAAATGCGGTATTGGTAAATTGGATATATTCTAATATTCTTGAAATTTACGCCAGCGACTGGGGGATGTTGATCGAACTTGGGTGCTGCCATTTATTATTGATCTGGCCCGATTTTCCTGTTCCACGTCAGCAGTGTGGGGCCCTAGCGGGCAAGGCAGTTGCCAACGATGCGCTGGATGGAACCTTACTGGGCTGCGCTGAGTTCACGACCATCGCCTTTGGGGCGACCACGGCGGGCTGGACGTATGGCCGCCCAGCCACCTTCTTCGAATCGGTCGATGGTGGCTCGTACTGTTGGGTAGGTCAGGCCAGCGAGCTCAACAATCTTCATGATTTTGATGGCCTTCTTGTGCAACCGCACGACTTGCTTGCGCCGCTCGTGGAGTTGCTCAAGCGTTTGGTTTCTTGCGCTTTCTTTCTCCTAAACGCCCTCGCGCGCAAGCTTCATTGCTTCGCGCAGAACTGCAATGTCCCCAATATGATTGGATAGCAGTAGAACCAGCTTGGCATTGACCAGAGCGCTCTGCTCGTCGGACAGATCCCGGTGGGTGTCGATCAGCGCCTCATAGAAATCATCACCGGGCGAGAAAGGCTGGAAATAGCGCTTTCCGGGTTCAGAAAAATTGGGATTCAGATTCAGTGGCATGGCGGCCGCCTCAATGTGAGTTGCAGGTTGCACAAGCCAATGCCGCGCGGATCTGCTGTGGATCGAATGCGCGCCAGCGGGCCGCAACATGTTGGTCGGGACGCACCAGATACACGGTCCCCGCTTTTGCGTCATAGCGTTCGGCAAAGCGTCCCACCGTGTCGGCGAGGGAACGCACCCCCGCAGGCGCCACCCCTGCTCTGGGTGAGACCAGCAACACCTCGATCGGGATCGCAGCTTGACGCAGCAAGGCGAAGGTTTCGACGACCGCTGGGTCCATCGCAGCAGGATCAGCGGCATAGATCAAGGCCTTGAATTGCTTGCCGACGCAATCAAGCAACCAGATATCTCTACCTTCTTCCTGCATGGGCGCGTCATCCATGGCAGCACCCGGCACCATATTGCCGGCGAACGGCTCTGCATCGGGTGTATTCAATGGCGAATCGGTCAAATAAGCCGCCACCGAAAGTCGCCCGGAGTTGACCAGAGCACGGGCGAAGGCGTGGTGCCGCGCCAGCGACAGCACTGCGTTGCGCAAAGTCAGGGAAGTCTTGCTCTTGGGTGTGATGAAGTCGGTTGATCGCGTGGAATTCATGATGTTCTCGTCCGCCGCAAAAACCCGCTCCTGCGAATAGGTATCCAACAGACTCTGCGGTGCAAGACCATCCATCACCAGCTTGAGCTTCCAGACCAGGTTGTCTGCATCCTGCAGTCCCGAGTTTGCGCCGCGCGCACCAAATGGCGACACCTGATGCGCCGCGTCGCCGGCAAACAGCACGTGCCCGTGCCTGAACTCAGTCATCCTGCGGCACTGAAAGGTGTACACACTGACCCACTCCAACTCAAACTCGCGCTCATCGCCCAGCATCGCCTTGATTCGTGGAATCACGTTCTCCGGCTTCTTCTCCTCCTCGGGGTCGGCCTGCCAACCCAGCTGAAAGTCGATCCGGTACACGTTGTCGGCCTGCTTGTGTAGCAGCACCGATTGGCCCGGATGAAAGGGTGGATCAAACCAGAACCACCGCTCGGCGGGGAAATCTGCCTTCATCACCACATCGGCAATCAGGAAGCGGTCCATGAATATCTTGCCATCGATTTCCAGATTCATCATGCGCCGGATATTGCTGCGCGCACCATCGGCCACGATCAACCAGTCAGTCTCCATGGAGTAGATACCATCCGGCGTCTCCACCTGCAGCGTCGCGCCCCGCCCATCTGGCGTGACAGAGACGACTTTGTTCCGAAAACGCAGGTCCAGGTTGGGCAATTGCCTGGCGCGCTTGACCTCGTACTCCTCCAGGTAGTACTGCTGCAGGTTGATCATTCCCGGGCGCTTGAAATCGGGTTGGGGCAACAGGTTGAAGTTGTAGACCTCGTCCTCGCGAAAAAAAGTGCGTCCGACATTCCAGCTCACACCCTTGGCGACACAATCGTCACCCACGCCAAGCCGGTCCAGAACCTCGAGTGCACGCTTGGCATAGCAGACGCCGCGCGAACCGACCGAGACGGTGTCGTCATCGTCCACCACCACCACGGGCACACCTGTCTGCGCCAGTTCGATGGCCGCAGCCAGCCCGACTGGCCCCGCACCGACCACCACCACCGGGTAGCGCCGGGTCTCGCCGCTCACCTGCTCCGGAGGGCGAACGTATTCATACTTGGGGTAGTGGTAGGTACTCAGCATCCTAGGTTCCTCGCGGTGTTGGTATTGTTCCTGCATTGCCCCCAAGGAGCTGATGCGATCACTGTACAGCCTGCAAGCCGTGCCACATTTCCTTGTCACGCTCGGCCGTCCAGATGCGCGGGTGCTTGATGCCACTGGCCTCGTCCACCGCGCGGGTCACATCAAAGGGCAGGCAGTGCTCATAGATAAAGACGTGCCCGAACTTGGGATCCATGGCTTTGCGGGCATGCGCCATGGCCTGATTCAAGTTCATGCCCTGCGCCACGGCCTCCTTGGCAGAATCGAGTAGCGTGGTAACAAAGTCACGCGTGTAATCCAGCCCCGATTGCACCTGCTCGGGACTTAGCAAGGCCGGACCGCGCCCCGGCACCAGCTTTTGCGCACCCAAAGCCGCCAGTGCGTCCAGGGTATGCGGCCATTCTTCCAACTGGGCGTCACCGGTGTAGCAGGCTGCGTCGGCCTCGACCAGATCGCCCGAGAAGAGAACTTGCTCCCCTGGCACCCACACAATGGTGTCACCCTTGGTGTGGCCGGGGCCCACATGCATGATCTTGACTTCAAGCTTGCCCATCCACAAAGTCATTTCCTTTTCAAAAACCAGTGTCGGCCAGGTCAACCCGGGAATGGAGTCGAAGTTGTTAAACAACCTCGGGAAACGTTCGTACTCGGACTGCATGTCCTGCGCACCGCGCTCTAGGATCATCTCGTAGGTTCCCCGGCTGGCAATGATTTCCTGCAGGCCGGCCGCCTTATAGCCCGACGCCCCCAGCACGCGCACCGCATGGTAGTGCGAGAGCACCACATACTTGATCGGTTTGTCGGTCACTTTGCGGATCTCGGCGATGAGGCTTTGGGCCATCACCGGCGTTGCCAGCGCGTCGCAGATCAGAACCGAGTCGTCGCCAATGATGACCCCAGTATTGGGGTCGCCCTCAGCGGTGTACGCCCAGCAGTGGTCGGACAGTTGTGCAAAAGTTGTTGTTTTAACGGCAAGGTCAGCGACCGAAGCAAATTTTGGGGTAATCATGCAATGTTCCTGTATGTCTTTGTATGAGTGACAATTTCATCTTACGTCAAGTTTCGTTTATACATAACTCATTTCACCATAAAGAATTTTTATTAATATTAGAATTCATTTGTAATACACAAAAAACCGTAATTTCAATTGAAGGCACGACAAAAAGACGGAAAGAACGGTCATGACATTGCACATCGAAGATGAGAAAGAACGCCGGGGCATCCAGTCCATCGAAGTTGGCGGGCAAATCCTGATTGCATTGGCTGACAGTGGCGCTGCAATGTCTTTGAAGCAGCTTGCGCTGACTGCACGGATGACGCCGGCCAAAGCACACCCTTATCTGGTGAGTTTCGGCAAAATCGGGCTGGTTTCCCAGGACCCGGTCTCCGGCCGCTATGGGCTCGGTGCGCTTGCGCTTCGTATGGGACTGGCCGGGCTGCGCCAGCTCAATCCAGTTCGCCTTGCCATCACCGCCGCCATTGCACTGGAACAACGCATTCACCACACCGTGGCACTGTCGGTCTGGGGAAACGCCGGCCCGACAGTCATCCATCTGGAAGAGTCCAGCCACCCTATTCACATGAACCTGCGCCCAGGCACCGTGATGTCGTTGACAACGGCCACCGGCAAGGTCTTCGGCGCCTACATGCCAGCCAAGAAAATGGAAATCTTTGTCGAAGAATCGATGCGACCCCATGCATTTCCACATGTCATCGGTGCGTTGCGCAGTTGGAAGGACATGCAGGCAGACCTTCAGGAGGTCCGCGCGCGCGGCCTTGCCAGGGTGCTCGATCAACCCATACCCGGAGTCAGTGCCATCTCGGCGCCGGTTTTTGACCACGAGGGGCATCTCGCAATCGCGATCACCATCATGGGCCCAACTGGCGGTTTCGATCCCGATTGGACCAGTCTGGAAGCTCGCACGCTAAGCGAGGTTGCAGGCGACATATCCACCCAACTGGGTTTCCACGCCCGAGCCAAGCCGAGCCAAGTAGCCTGGGCCGGGCAAGTCAGCAACTGAAGTGACGTATCAGCACCAGCGCTACATCGCCAGCCAGGCTGCCCGTATGCCCCCGGCCAAACTGGTACTCATCCTGTCCAGTCACATTAGGGACTGCAGCGTGTTAACCGACGCCTTGGCTCTGGCCCAGTCCAACACCCTGGAAACCTCCTAGAAAGAAGCAACTCAATGAATGCATCCGTCATTTCCTCGAATCCACAGGGTAAACCCCCGCATTGAGTCAGCACTAATCGGTAACATAATTTAAATCGCTTCAGCATTCCCACAACGGAGACAAACCATGAAACACCCTATCAAACACACCGCCCTCGCAGCTGGTTTGCTGTGCTCGGTCTGGGCCGCCCAGGCCCAGACCATCACCCTGAAAGTGCATCACTTTCTGGGGCCACAGTCCATCCAGCACACCACCATGCTGAAAACCTGGTGCGACAACATCGCCAAGGATTCCAACAACCGCCTGAACTGCCAGATTTACCCCGCCATGCAACTCGGCGGCACCCCACCCCAGTTGTTTGACCAGGCCAAAGACGGTGTGGCCGACGTCGTATGGACGGTGGCGGGCTACTCGGCAGGTCGTTTTGCCCGCTCGCAGGTTTTTGAGCTGCCCTTCATGATGACCAATGCAGGCGCCACCAGCCGTGCGGCATGGGACTTTGCACAAAAGTACGCGCAAGAGGAATACAAAGACGTCAAGCTGCTTGCCGTTCACGTCCACGGCCCTGGTGTCATTTTCACCAAGAGCAAACCTGTCACCAAAATTGAAGACCTCAAAGGCATGAAGGTTCGTGGACCTACCGCCACCGTCACCAAAATGCTCGGCATGATGGGTGCCACGCCCGTTGGCATGCCGGTACCCGCCGTACCAGAAGCCCTGTCCAAGGGTGTGATTGACGGTGCCGTGATTCCATATGAAGTTGCTCCTGGCCTTAAAGTGCACGAACTCACCAAGTTCTCGACCGAGACCGACAAGAGCTCACCTGCGCTGTACACCACAGTGTTCGTGGTTCCCATGAACAAGGCCAAGTACGAGTCCCTTCCTGCGGACCTCAAGGCTGTGATCGACAAAAACTCGGGGCGCGAATTCTCCGCTTTCCTCGGATCTACCCAAGAGGGCAATGACGTCCCCGGCCGCAAGATATTTGCCGAAACTGCGGGTTACACCATGACAACCCTTGCGCCCGCTGAACTGGATCGCTGGAAGAAAGCGACCTCGACGCTGGATGACGAATGGATCGCCGACATGAACAAGCGCGGCTACCAGGGCCAGGCCATGTATGACGACGCCGTCAAAATGATCAAGGGTTACACCAAGTAACCTCAACGTTGGGTGCACCAAAAGGGCGGAGTCATCTCCGCCCTTTTTGATCAGCCACGCGCTTTGACTCAGGCACAACACACAACAATTAACGGAGTTCGTACAGTGGCCGATATTCTTGTCACCGAAGACACCACCAAGTACCAGGGTACCAGGCTGGCGCTCGACATGAGCTGCAAGCTGCTTGCCATTTTGGGTGGGCTGACCCTGGTTTGCATGGCGATCATGTCACTGTGGAGCATTGTGGGTCGCAGCTTTTTTTCCTCTCCTTTGCTGGGCGACTATGAGCTGGTGCAAATGCTCAGCGGCATGGCCGTTGCCATGACACTGCCCTATGCGCAATGGATCGGCGGCCACGTGATTGTGGATTTCTTCACCGCAAAAGCACCCATCAAAGCGAATGCTTTGATGGACATGATCGCCGCAGTGCTCATGGCCCTGTTTTCAGCGGTCATCGCTTGGCGGCTGGTGGTCGGGCTGATAGATCTGAAGTCCACCATGGATGCCTCCATGATGCTCAACCTGCCAACCTGGTGGAGCTATGTGCCGATGACCGTTTCTTTTGTTCTGCTGACCGCTACAGCCCTGTTCACCGCCAATACCAATCTGAGAAAGCTCCTGAAATGACGCCAATCCAATGGGGCACCTTGATGTTCGGGGTGCTGCTGCTGCTGCTGGCGGTGCGGGTTCATATCGGCATTGCCATGTTGATGACCGGCTCGATCGGCTATGTGTTTGTTGCGGGTTTTGATCCGTTGATGAGCTATTTCAAATCCGCCGCCTATGCGCGTTTCTCGGTGTATGACCTGTCGGTGGTTCCGTTGTTTTTGTTGATGGGGCAATTCGCAACCCACGGTGGATTGTCGAAAGCACTGTTCCAGGCGGGCAATGCCTTTATTGGCCACTGGCGCGGCGGCATGGCCATGGCGGGCGTTACCGCCTGCGCAGGGTTTGGTGCCATTTGCGGTTCGTCATTGGCCACGGCTGCCACCATGGGCCAGGTCGCGCTGCCCGAACTGAAGGCACATGGTTACTCCGGGCGATTTTCTACGGCGGTGCTGGCTGCTGGCGGAACGCTGGGTATTCTGATTCCACCGTCTGTGCCGCTGGTGATCTACGCCATCCTGACCGAACAAAACATTGCCAAGCTGTTTCTGGCAGCCTTCATTCCCGGTATTCTGGCGGCGATTGGCTACATGGTGGTGATTGCCATTGTGGCCCGGGTCAGCCCGGAAGATGCTCCCGCCGGTGACCGCTATTCCTGGGCGCAACGCCTGCAGGCGCTGGTTGAAACGTGGCCGGTGATGCTGATTTTTGCAGTGGTGATTGGCGGTATCTATGGCGGTTTTTTCACCCCCACCGAAGCAGCCTCGATTGGCACCGTTGCTACTGCTTTTGTAGCATGGCGTTCAGGCGGCCTGAGAGGCAAAGGTTTTTTGCAGTGCATGTACGGCACAGCGGCAGCGACGGGCATGATCTTTTTGATTCTGCTGGGAGCAGATGTGTTGAATGTGTTTCTGGTGCTCACCCAGGTCAACGTGGCGTTGGCCAACTGGGTCATTGGCCTGAACGTGTCGCCTATCCTGGTCATGTTTGTGATCATCTTCATCTACCTGGTGCTGGGCTGCATCATGGACAGCCTGTCGATGATCCTGCTGACCATCCCGATCTTCTTCCCCATCGTGATGGGGCTCGATATCTGGGGGCTCGACCCTGAGTCCAAGGCCATCTGGTTCGGCATCATCGTGTTGATGGTGGTCGAGATTGGCCTGATCACACCGCCGGTGGGCATGAACGTATTCATCATCAACAGCCTGGCAAAAGATGTGCCAATGAAAGAAACCTTCAAATATGTCATGCCCTTTCTGGCATCTGACTTGCTTCGTATCGTACTTATCGTTTTCGTGCCCAGCATTGTGTTGTTTGTGCTGAAAATTTAGTGGCCGGAGCTGATGTGTTCAAAGCACCCGCCACGGATAGGCATTTCAACCACGTGAGGAAAAGTATCGCAGCCTGAAAGCGCACACAAGCCACCTGCGACACCAGATTAGCCACCACCAGGCCGATTCACCACCTGGGTTTTGTGTTCCGGGGAGCGGTTTGAGGTGCATGGCGCGTACTGGGCGCAGAGTCCCCCCGCAGCGGGAAAACCTCAAAGATGCGCGCGAAGTGGGTGCGCGCGGGCCGTGCCAGGACAGCGCCTTCTTTGCGCAGGCGGTCCATGGCGCAGGGTGAGCACGCGCAGTCGCGCAGCAGCCGCTTGGGGGTGTGGTGATCGCCTTGCCAATCGAACTTGCCCGCGCTGGCCACCTCAAGCCAGGTCTGGAAGTGCCCAGCTATCGTTTGGTGCAGCAAACACCAGCCCACACCAAGCAGCCAGACAGCAAAAAGCCCGCGCGGTCACCAACTCGGGTTCTCAACATACAAGTCTCAGGCAGGCTTATTTCTTCGCTGGCGGTAAATCCGCACAACTGATCCAGAAACTGTCCGTCACCGCTACGCCAACTTGTCGGCAGCGATCTTCTTGCCGTTGGCCGTACGACCCACGGCTTGTCGCACCAGATCTCGGACCTGCGTGGCGGGTGCCGTGCCGCCAGGTTCAGTACTCTCAAGGGTGTACCCAACCAACCAAAACGCCGCTCAAATCGTGGCAAGGCGCTTGTACCAATCCAATGTCGCACCAAGACCTTGCACAGTCTCCGTTGGAAGCTGACCCAGCACCTGGTCGCTAAAACTCGAATCAACCACAAACGGCTGCTGGAACTGGTAAAGCATTTCGATGCTGGCCTTGGCATCGGCATTGAAAAAGCCAACCAAACGAAGCATCCACGGTTGCACAACGGTCAACTTAAGTTGCATAGCCAGCAACCCACAAGCCTGCGCAACAAACGCTTCTTGCGTCTGTGCAACAGCATGTGGAACCAGCCACACACGCCCCCATGTTGAATGGCCTTCGTCCGCCATGCCTAAATTGGCCAGCGCTTTACCTACGTCGCCGATGAACGCAAAACTGTGGAGACAATCGCGACGCGCCGTCACCTGTGCAGGCTTGCCCCTCACCAGGTTTCCAAACGCCCGCTGGCCCATCGCCGACACCGTCACACCGGGGCCATAAAAATCACTGGAGCGCATCACGCCCACCTGCAAATCTCCCTTTTGGTGGTGCCTCATCAAGTCATGGTGCATCTGCTGGCGTACCCTCCCTTTGATGGAGCGGGGTGCCTCCGGGCTTTGCTCGGTCATTGGCTGGCTGGGATCCAGCATGTAAAGGTTCTCCAGTGCTACATACCGCGCTTTGGCCTGCATCGCAGCCTGAATCGTGTTGGCTTGCAACCGGGGAAACAACTCGGTCCATTGGGAGTACGCCGGACCCAGCGTCTGGTAGACCACGCTTGCACCTTGCGTGATTTGGATAGCCTGCTGTGCGTCGAATACATCGGCCCGAATGATGCTGACATCTGCGGGCATCAGCGCCGGACGGCTGCCGCTTCGGTTGACCGCCTTCACGGCAACTCCTTTAGAGCACAGGTGGCGTGCGGTCCAGCAAGCCGCTGGCCCTGTGCCAAAAATCAAATGAAATCCAGAGGTGGGAGGTGTAGTCATGGCACTGGTCCTATGCAAAGATCACGCGCTTCGGGCACGGCGGATCAGGTACACACCCATACAGACCATCCACACCATGTAAAGAACACTGAACGGCGCGATGAAAGCCGACAGGTCCAATCCAAACAACTCAAGCGACAAGAAAAAGAGTCCCAGGGCAGTTGCCCAGCCCATCACGGAAATCCAGCGTGGGACGTCAGTCCGTGACCACAGAGCAGATGCCAACAAAGCCACGCTGGTGGCCGACAAAAGGAACACCCCCAGAATTTCTCCGACACCCCCTGCATACACATTAAATGCCGTGTAAACCGTGGCAATCACGGATTGCCCTGCCGCATCTGCAGCCTGGTATTGCGCAGCCAGCACAGGCATGACCGTGAGCCAGCGAACAATACCCAAGCACCGAGCCAGGGTC
>CALRWE010000110.1:0-15513 GCA_943371745.1 Rhodoferax sp. OV413 | reverse complement strand
ACTCATCATGCGGTCGCTCATGTCGCCGTACAGCGCAAAGTTGGCCGACAAGGCGACCAGTCCGTCTGATTCCTCGAAATGGCGGATTTGAAACCAGGGCGCGCCCATCTTGATGCCGAGCGCTTTGGCCTCGTTTGATCTCGCAATTGCGCAGCCATCGTTGTTGGACAGCACCACCACCGGCCTGCCATTCAAACTGGGGCGAAACACCCGCTCACATGAAACGTAAAAATTGTTGCCATCCACCAAGGCGTACATGAACTGTCCGATCAGGCCTTGAATTGCTTGATGGAGGCGACGACGACACCCCAAATCTCGACGGTTTGACCGTCGGCCGGGTTGATGTCCGGGAAGGTCACGTTCGCTGCTTTGAGTTTCATGCGGCCGGATCGCTGCCACAGGGTCTTGCAGACAAACTCGCCATCCACCATGGCAATGACGATGTGGCCAGACCGTGCGGTGATGGCGCGGTCCACCAGTACCACGTCGTTGTCAAAAATGCCTGCGTCTTTCATGGATTCACCGCGTACCCGCAGTAAAAAGGTGGCCTGGGGGTGTTTGATCAACTGCGCCATCAAGTCCACCCGCTGCACCGCGTGGTCGTCTGCGGGAGACGGAAAGCCCGCAGCCACCCGGCACGGCAGCACACTGACCAGGGTCGGGATCAGCGAAAGGGCGATGGGTCGGTCTTGAGAGATGATGGCGAGGCTCATTGGATACTGATTTTTTATACAGTATATGGCAAGACCTCAGCGATCTGTTTCAAGTTGCCCCATGTTTGAGCACGCGCCGCGAGCCCATGAGCAGCGCTGCTTTGGGGGCTAATTCAGACAGCAAGCCGCTGGGTCGTCCAACAGCTTGCGTTTTTGTTGGCTCACTCCAGTTTGGCGCCCGACTGCTTGACGAGCTTTTCCCAAATCGGCATGTCCCGTTTGTAGCTGGCTGCAAAGGCCTCGGGGGTGCCGGCGGTCACGCTGAATCCCATGGCCGAGATGCGGTCCGCGATCTCTTGCGTCTCGCAAATGGATTGCACCTCTCTGGAGATGCGCTGGATGATGTCTTTCGGCGTGTTGGCCGGTGCGGCCATGCCAACCCAACCGGCAATGCTGTAGACCTCGTCTTTCAGACCTTGGTCGTTCAGGGTGGCAACATTGGGCAATGCGCTCATTCGTTTGAGGCCTGTCACGCCAATGATTTTGAGCCGGCCCGCTTCAATGTGGGGCTTGGAGCCTGCCGCACTGGCATAGGCCAGTTGCAGCTGACCACCGATCAGGTCTTGCAGCATGGGCGCTTCGCCCTTGTAGGCGATGTGGACCATATCGGCTTGCTGGGTCAGGCTCATGTGGGAGCCAGCGAGGTGGGCGTAGGAACCGACACCCCAGGAGCCGTAAGACAGCTTCTTTTTGTTGTTGGCAATGTACTGGAGCAGCTCGGGGCCGTTGTTGGCCGTTACGCCGGGGTGCACCACCAGCGTCACGGGGGCCGAGGCGATATGAGACACCAGCGCGAGGTCTCGCTGGGCGTTGTAGGGCAGCTTTTCGTACAAAAACTGGTTGGTCATGAGCGAGTTGCTCAGGGACAGCACGAAGGTATAGCCATCGGGCGCGGCCTTGGCCACGGCGTCGGTGCCCAGAATGCCGGCGGCGCCGCCCCGGTTGTCGATGAGCACGGGCTGGCCGAGCCGGGTGCTGAGCTTCTCGCCGATCAGCCGCGCGACGATATCGGTAGCACCGCCCGCATTGAATGGAACGATCAGCTTGATGGGCTTGCCGGGGTAGGCCTGGGCTCGTGCGCCGCTGGCCACCAACACAGCTGCGCTGGCGCCGAGTGCCAACAGGTGCCGGCGTTTCAGGGCGTGAGTCGGGGCCAGGTGCCCAGGGATATAGTGCAAGTTGGTCATGTTGTCTCCGGTTGTTTGTAGTAGGTTCTCAAGGCTTGGGTTCAGGCGCTGCCGACGCCATGGCATCGACCGCCAGCTTACGCAATTCAGGTTTGAAGATTTTCCCCACCTGGGTCATCGGCATCACCGCCAGCAGGGTGACCGACTTGGGGCGGGCGGGAGGTTCGTCCACGCGCTCGCGTACAAACGCCAGCAGTTCGGCCTCGGTGGCGCTGGCGCCGGGCTTGAGTGTGGCAAAGACCACGGGTAGTTCACCGGCATACGGGTCGGGTGCGCCCACGGCCGCGCAGTGCAGCACGGCGGGGTGGGCAGCCAGGGCGTCTTCAATCACCTTGGGGTCGATGTTGTGTCCGCTGCGAATGATCAGGTCTTTGGAGCGGCCGCTCAGGTTCAGCCGCCCGTGTTCGTCCAGGTAACCCAGGTCGCCCGTGGCCAGCCAGCCGTCTGCCGTGAAGGCGTTGGCGTTGTCGGCAGGGTCCACAAAGCCTGAGAACAGGTTGGGGGATTTGAATATCACCATGCCCTGCTGGCCTGACGGCATATCCTGGTCGGTGGCGAGGCCCTGCGCGTCCAGTGCCACCACCCGCAATTGCACGTGGGGCAGCGCAAAACCGACGCAGCCTGCTGGCGCCGCCACACCCGGTGGCGTGATGGTGGAGATGCCTGCCATCTCCGTCATGCCCAGGCTCTCGTGAATTTTGAGGCCAAAGAGGGCTTCAAAACGCTTGCTCACCTCAGGGGATAGCGGTGCTGCACCCGTGCGGCCAAACTTCAGGCTGGAAATATCAGCCCCGTTGAGTGGCACCTCGGTCAGCGCGGCCAGCACGGTGGGGACGGCTGAAACCACGGTAGCTCGGTAGCGCTGGACCAGACGCCAGTAGTTGGCCAGCACCTCGCGGTTTCTGAACAGCGAGGTGGTGGGAATGACCACCTGGGAGCCAGCCGCCAGCGAGGTGAGGGCGCCGGGCAAGACGCCCGCCACATGGAACAACGGATAACCGTTGATGACGACGTCGCCGGGCAAGGTGCCCTGCATTTGCACGCAGGCCCAGGCCGTGAACACCTGGGCGCCGTGACTGTGGCGCGCCAGCTTGGGCGCGCCGGTGGTGCCGCCGGTATGAAAGTAGGCGGCCAGGTCGGTGGGCAAGATGTCTCGCCCGCTGACCAGCCGGTCGGAGGGCTCCTGGCGGCGCAGCAAGTTGAAGTCCAGCACGCCTTGGGGCCAGGTTTGGCCATCCGGCACGGTCGCTTCGTTGTGGGGTGTGACACGCAGCACCGTGCGCAGCGTGGGTACCAGTTGGCGGATGCGCAGTGCCTTGGACCAGATGCCGGACTCGTCATCCGACCCCCAGGCGATCAGGACCTTGGCCTGGCTGGCGTTCATGAGGGACACCAGTTTGTCGTCGTTCAGCAAGGGGTTGAGTGGCTGCACAATGCCTGCCGCTTCCCCGCCCCACAACGCGAGGTGATAGTCCAGGCAGCCCGGCAGCAGCACGGCAATGGCATCGCCCGGTTGCACCCCCAGGCGGTGCAGCAGGTTGGCGGTCTGGTGGACGCCTGCGAACAGTTCGGTGTAGGTCCACTCCAAGGGGGCGTCGTCCGGGTTGGCGCTGGTCAGAAAGCTCAGCGCGACTTTGTCAGCAAAGGCATGGGCCGAGTTGCGCAGCAGCTCATAGGTGCTGTGCACCGGCATCGCCTCCTGCAGTGGGGTGCGCTCCAGTTGACGCACATCAGCCAGGGTCCGAACAGGGCGCGAGGGAGAAAAGGGCGGTTGAACGGGCAGCATCGGGCGGGTAAGTCCTTGAAGGTGGGATGGTGCGTGCATTCTTCCCGGTCCGGGAAAATTTGCTGTCGCGTTGGCGCCTGCCGGGGTGGCAGTTCACATGGCGTCAATAGACCTTGATGCTGATTAATTTAATAGCATCAAGATCAATTGACGCTTCGGCTAGAGCCCAAAAAAACTATAAAAGACGTTAAAGAGCCTCTGGGCGTTAGGATCCCGGTGCCGTCACCACTGCCTGAGCCTTCTCGCGCGCAAAGTTGGCTTCCATCTGCCCCTTGGCCGAGCCGTATTGCTTGGGCCAAGGCATCGGCGTGTAGCCGATCTTTGCCGCCTCAGTCAACGTCCAGGCCGGGTTGGCCAGGTGCGGGCGCGCCACCGCACACAGGTCGGCGCGGCCGGCGGCGATGATGCTGTTCACGTGGTCGGCCTCGCTGATGGCGCCTACCGCCATCGTGGCAATACCCGCCTCCTGGCGGATGCGGTCGGCAAACGGCGTCTGGAACATGCGCCCGAACACCGGCTTTTCTTTTTTGCTCACCTGCCCCGAGGAGCAGTCAATCACGTCAGCGCCCGCTGCCTTGAAGGCCCGCGCGATCTCCACAGCATCATCTGCCGTGATGCCGCCCTCGACCCAGTCGGTGGCTGAAATCCGCACCGACATCGGACGCTCGGTGGGCCAGGCCGCGCGCGCGGCGGCAAACACCTCCAGCGGGTAGCGCAGCCGGTTGGCCAGGCTGCCGCCAAACTCGTCATCTCGCTGGTTGGTCAGGGGCGAGATAAAGCTGGAGAGCAAGTAGCCATGCGCGCAGTGCAGTTCCAGCCAATCCACCCCGATCTCGGCGGCCGCCACGGTGCTGGCCACAAACTGGGCCGTGACCTCGTCCATGTCCGCGCGGGTCATGGCGCGCGCGGTCTGGCTCACCCCCACCAGGTACTGCTGGGGTGACGCTGAAATCAGGGGCCAGTTGTCGCTCTCCAGCGGTTGGTCAATGCCTTGCCATGCCAGCCGCGTCGAGCCCTTCGCCCCGGCGTGACCGATCTGTATGGCGAACTTGGCTTCGCTATTGGCATGCACCCAGTCCACAATGCGCTTCCAGGCCTGGGCTTGCTCCGGCGTGTACAGCCCCGGGCAGCCCGGCGTGATGCGGGCGTCCGCACTCACACAGGTCATCTCCGCAAACACCATGGCAGCCCCCCCCATGGCACGCGCGCCCAGGTGCACCAAATGGTAGTCACCCGCTATGCCGTCTGTAGCCGAGTACTGCGCCATGGGAGACACCACCACCCGGTTCTTCAGGGTCAGGCCGCGCACCGTGTAGGGTGTGAACATGGGTGGTGGGGCGCGTTGGCCTTCACGCACGGTGACGCCGGCGCGTTGGGCAAACCAGCGCTCGTATCCACCCAGCCAGGCGGCATCCCGCAGGCGCAGGTTTTCGTGGCTGATGCGCTGGCTGCGTGTGAGCATGGAGTACATGAACTGCGGCGCCTCCAGCTGATCGCAGTAGCGCTCGCCACACACTTCAAACCACACCATGGCGTTCCAGGCGGCGTTTTGCAGGCGCAGCACATCCACATTGCGCAGCGCCTGGTAGCGTTCCAGCACAGCCGGAATGTGCTCGGGGGTGTCGCCCTGCTCGCCAAACTGACGCGCTAGTTCAATCGAATCCTCAATCGCCAGCTTGGTGCCCGAGCCAATCGCAAAGTGGGCGGTGTGCACCGCGTCACCCATCAGCACCACGTGGCTGCGCCCGTTGAAATGCGACCACTGCTGGCACTTGACCTGCTGAAAGTTGAGCCAGGCCGAGCCGCGCAGGTGGCGCGCATTGGTCATGAGTGGCGCGCCCTGCAGGTTGCTGGCAAACACCTTTTCACAAAAAGCAATGGACTGGGTCGGGTCGGCCTGGTCCAGCCCGTGGGCCAGCCACACGTCCTCGGGGCATTCCACGATAAAGGTGGTGGTGTTCTCGTCAAACTTGTAAATGTGGGCCTGGAACCAGCCGTGCTCGGTTTTCTCGAACAAAAACGTGAAGGCGTCATACAACTTGTGCGTGCCCAGCCAGATATAGCGGTTGGGCCGGGGCACGATCTCGGGTTTGAAGATGTCTTTGTACTGCGTACGGATACCCGAGTTGATGCCATCACTGGCAATGATCAGATCGGCCTCGGGGTAATCGGTGTCAGCATTGGCGTGGGTCTCAAACACCAGTTGCACGCCCTGTTGCTCGCAGCGGTGTTGCAGGATGTTGAGCAGCTTCTTGCGCCCGATGCCCACAAAGCCGTGCCCGCCGGAGCGGATCACTTCGCCCTTGAAGCCCAGTTCAATGTCGTCCCAATGGTTGAATGCCAGCTCAATCTCGGCTGCTGTCACCGGGTCTTGCTGGCGCATGTTGTCCATGGTGGCATCCGAGAACACCACACCCCAGCCAAAGGTGTCATAGGGTTTGTTTTGCTCGACCACGGTGATGTCATGGGCGGGGTTTTGCAGCTTCATCAGCAGGCCAAAGTAAAGGCCGGCGGGACCGCCGCCGATGCAGACAATATTCATGGGGTACTCCAAGAGGATGGTGTCGCCTGGACTAGCCGGGCGGGTCGGGTATTTTTAAGTTAAAGCTCAATTGTTGAAGCTTAAAGCAATTTAGCCAGACGTGTGTGCGCTGTCAATGGGATTTGCCCCGGTTGACAGAAAATAGTTTAGATCTAAACTATTCCGTTATCAAATAAGGACTTGCGATGGATAAAGAAGCCCGCTTGAATGGCACCACCCCTGCACAACACCCCGAGGCCTTGCGCCTGTGGTTGCGCATGCTCACCTGCACCCAGTTGATTGAAACCCAGGTGCGCACCGCCCTGCGTGACCAGTTTGAAACCACCTTGCCGCGCTTTGACCTGATGGCGCAGCTTGAGCGCTCGCCCGATGGCCTGAAGATGAACGAGCTGTCGCGCCGCATGATGGTGACCGGCGGCAATGTCACCGGTATCACGGACCAGTTGGTGGCCGAGGGCCTGGTGGAGCGCACGCCCGTGCCGGGCGATCGCCGGGCCTTTCGCATCAAGCTCACGCCCAAGGGACGCGAGCAGTTCATCGAGATGGCTATCCAGCATGAGGCCTGGATTGTCGAGGCCTTTGGAGGCCTGACCGAGAAAGAAATCACCACCTTGCACCGCCTGCTGGGCAAGGTCAAGGAACACACCCAAACCCCCCTGGAGACTGCATGAAACACTTTATTGGCGCATCCAACCCGATGCGCGGCCAGTTTGTCGCCACCGCTGGCCACGTGGCCCGGCACTTTGTCTGGGGCTTCTCGGACGGCGTGGGCACCATCACGCTCAACCGCCCTGACCGCAAGAACCCGCTCACCTTTGAGTCGTATGCCGAGCTGCGCAACCTGTTTGAGGGGCTCAAATACTCCACCGATGTCAAGGTGGTGGTGCTCACCGGCGCGGGCGGCAACTTTTGCTCCGGCGGGGATGTGCACGAGATCATCGGGCCACTCACCCACATGAGCATGCCCGAGCTGCTGGAGTTCACCCGCATGACGGGTGACCTCGTCAAGACCATGCGCAACTGCCCGCAGCCGGTCATCGGGGCGATTGATGGCATTTGCGCTGGCGCTGGCGCCATGATGTCGCTGGCCTGCGACATGCGCCTGGGCACTGCCGCCACCAAGACCGCTTTTTTGTTCACCCGCGTCGGCCTGGCCGGGGCCGACATGGGAGCGTGCGCCTTGCTGCCGCGCGTCATCGGGCAGGGCCGGGCGTCCGAGTTGCTCTTCACCGGGCGGGCCATGACCGGCGCCGAGGGCCTGGCCTGGGGTTTTTTCAACAGCCTGCACGAATCGGCCGACCTGCTGCCCCGGGCGCAGGCACTGGCCACCGAGCTGGCTGTGGGCCCCACCTTTGCTCAGGGCATGACCAAGACCATGCTGCAACAGGAGTGGGCCATGACAATTGAGCAGGCGATTGAGGCCGAGGCGCAGGCGCAGGCCATCTGCATGCAAACCGGCGATTTCAAGCGCGCCTATGACGCCTTCGCCGCCAAGCAAAAACCCACCTTTGAGGGAAATTGAGATGACGCCCCTTGCCCCCACCCAGCATCTCAGCCTGCCGTTCTTCAGCCCTGAGCACCACCACCTCGCCCAAGGCTTGGCGGCGTGGGCGCCCCAACAACAGGTGGACGAGCGCGATGACCGCAGCGCCTGCAAAACCTGGGTCAAGTTGCTCGGCGAGGCCGGCTGGTTGCGCTACTGCGTGCCGGCGCAGTTTGGCGGCGCCCTGGCGCAGATGGATTCGCGTGCGCTGGTGATCCTGCGCGAGACGCTGGCGTTTCATTCGCCGCTGGCCGACTTTGCCTTTGCCATGCAGGGCCTGGGCAGCGGGGCCATCACACTGGCAGGCACACCCGAGCAGCAGCAGGCGTACCTGCCGGCCGTGGCGCGGGGCGAGAAGATTGCAGCCTTTGCCCTGAGCGAGCCTGAGGCTGGCTCCGATGCAGGCGCTATGACAACCATAGCTACTCAGGCAAGTAAAACGATGGCTAGAGGCCTAAATGACCATAAATTAGCTGATTGTGTCACTTTAGACGGCTGCAAGACTTGGATCAGCAATGGCGGCATTGCCGACTATTACTGTGTGTTTGCCAAGACCGACCCCCAGGCTGGCACGCGCGGCATCACCGCGTTTATTGTGGACGCTACGACGCCAGGGCTGGATGCGTCCGAACACATTGAGGTGATGGCCCCGCACCCTCTGGCCACCCTGCGCTTTGAGCAATGCCGGGTGCCTGTCAGCGCCCAATTGGGTGAGTTGAATGGCGGCTTCAAGCTGGCCATGCGCACGCTTGATATCTTCAGGGCCAGTGTGGCCGGGGCCGCGCTAGGCATGGCGCGCCGGGCATTGGCCGAGGCGGTGTCTTACGCGCAAGCGCGCCCGATGTTCGGCCAGCGCCTGGCGGATTTCCAGTTGACGCAGGCCAAGCTGGGTGAGATGGCGGCCCTGATCGACGCCGCCGCCCTGCTCACCTACCGTGCCGCCTGGATGCGCGACTGCGTCGGCATGGACACCCCGGCCCAGGCACAGGCCTACACGGCCGCCGCCGCCATGGCCAAGATGACTGCCACCGAGAACGCCCAGCGCGTGATTGACATGGCCTTGCAAATGCACGGCGGCATGGGCGTGAAGGTCGGCACCAAGGTCGAGAGCCTGTACCGCGACATCCGCTCCCTGCGCATCTACGAGGGCGCCACCGAGGTGCAGCAACTCATCATCGGCAAGTCGGTGCTCAAGTCGCTTGCCACCTCCGCCTGAAACCTGAAAGGCACTGCCATGACCCGCTCCGCCCAGACCGACTCCTTTGTCCATGACCGGTTGCCACCCACGGCGCAGCGGCCTTCCATGCGCTACGACTCGCCCGAATTGCAGCGCCTGCAACAGACGCCGCACCTCAACCTGGTGGCCGAGCTGCTGGACAAGGCAGAGAGCAAAGGTTTTGCTGATCGGCCCCTGCTGCGCTCGCCCACCCTCACGCTGACCTATGCCCAGGTTCTGGCGCAGGTTGACCAAATCGCGCAGGTGCTCACGGGCGATCTGGGCTTGGTCCCCGGCAACCGCGTGTTACTGCGCGGCGGCAATTCGATTGACATGGTGCTGGCCTGGCTGGCAGCGGTGAAGGCGGGCCTGGTGGCCGTGGCGAGCATGCCCATGTTGCGCTCCAAGGAGCTGGGCGAGATCATCGAAAAAGCGCAACCTAAGGTTGCTTTGTGCGCCGCCAATTTGGTGGAAGAGTTGCAACTGGCGCAAGCCCAACAACCCGGACTGCAGCGCATTGTGTTACTCAGTGGTGCGCCCGGGCAAGTGACGCTGGCCAGCTTGGCGGCGGCCCAAACCGGTCCGTTCGCGCCCTGCCCCACGGCGGGGGATGACATCGCCCTGATGGCCTTCACCTCGGGCACCACCGGCAAGCCCAAAGCGGTGGTGCACACGCACCGTGACGTGCTGGCCGCCTGCGAGGCCTGGCCGCGCCATGTGCTGCAGGCCACGCCTGATGACATCGTGATGGGCTCGCCCCCGCTGGCGTTTACCTTTGGGTTGGGCGGCTTGCTGATTTTTCCGATGTGGGCCGGCGCCTCGGTGGTTTTCCCTGACGTGGCTTACACCCCCAAGGTGATGGCGCAACTGATTTTTGATGCGGGTGCCACCATTTGCTACACCGCCCCCACCTTTTACCGCCAGATGGCCGCGTGTATGCAAGAAGAAGCGGCCCGGCGCGCCGAGCCCGCGCGCCTGCGACTGTGCGTGAGTGCGGGCGAAGCTTTGCCGGATGCTACCCGTCAGCTCTGGCGCGAGGCCACCGGCATTGAGCTGCTGGACGGGCTGGGCGCTACCGAGATGTTTCACATCTTCATCTCCGCCGCGCCCGCCGAGGTGCGTCGTGGTGCCATTGGCAGGGTCGTGCCGGGTTACATGGCCAAGGTGGTGGATGACGACGGCGCCGAGGTGCCGCTAGGCACAGTTGGAAAACTGGCAGTGATCGGCCCCACGGGTTGCCACTACCTGGACGATGCGCGTCAGCTCGACTATGTGAAGGCCGGCTGGAACCACCCTGGCGACACCTTTGTTCAAGACGCCGATGGTTACTTTTTCTACCAGGCCCGCACCGACGACATGATCATCACCGCCGGTTACAACGTGGGCGCCCCCGAGGTGGAAGACGCCCTGCTCAAGCACCCGGCTGTGTCAGAGTGTGGCGTGATCGGGCAAGCCGATGAGGCGCGCGGCATGATCGTCAAGGCGTTTTGTGTGCTGCGCCCCGGTTTTGTGGGCGATGCCGCGATGACCCGCACCCTGCAAGACCACGTCAAGGCCAGCATTGCGCCTTACAAATACCCGCGCGAGATCGAGTTTCTGGACAAATTGCCCCGCACCGAAACCGGCAAACTCCAGCGTTTTAAATTGAAACAAAAATGAACACACTTCAACCCCCCGGATGGGCCCTTGCCAAAGGCTATGCCAATGGCATCAGCGCCCGCGGTACCCAGATTTTTGTGGGCGGCCAGATCGGCTGGAACGCCCAGCAGCAGTTCGAGTCCGATGACTTCATCGCCCAAACCGCCCAAACCCTGCGCAATATCGTGGCCGTGTTGAAGGAGGCCGGTGCCGGCCCCGAGCACATGGTGCGCATGACCTGGTACGTGCTCGACCGGGTCGAGTACAACGCCCGCCTCAAAGAGTTGGGTGCGGTTTACCGCGAGGTCATGGGCCGCAATTTCCCGGCCATGAGCTGTGTGCAGGTGGCCGGCCTCATGGAGGCGCGGGCCAAGGTGGAGATTGAGGTGACGGCGGTTCTGCCAGACTTTGGCTAAAATAGCCATCAAGAGTCTTTGGGAGAACCGTCATGCAAGTTACCGCCACCCAGGCCAAGAATCGTTTTGGTGCCATTTGTGCCCAAGCCAAAACCGAACCTGTTTTTGTCGAGAAAGACGGCCGTATTGACACCGTCATTGTGTCGGCGAAGCAGTTTTCCGAGCTTCAAGCCGCAGCCCGAACCGACACGCTGGCGCAGCGCAAAGCCCGGTTTGAGCAAACGCACAGTGCCTGGATTGCAGAGCAGAACCAGCGCTTTGAGTCGCACGGACTGTGGTGCGATGACCTGCGCGTTTGGTAGTGCCACCATGCAGTTTGATGTGTTTGACAACCCCAGTCCCCGAATGCGCCATGTTTATCCGTATGTGGTGGATGTGCAGAGCGACTTGCTCAGCAGTCTGGCCACACGCATGGTGGTGCCGCTGGCGGTCACCGCACTCGCTGTCCACGAACTGCCGCGCAGACTCTGCCCTTTGATAACCGTCAATGAGCAGCCGCTGGTGCTGGTTCCTTTTGAGGCAGCCCCACTCGACAAACGATTACTCAAGGCTGAGGTGACTTCCCTTCGGGACCGATCGCACGAGATCATTGAAGCTATGGATGCGGTGCTGAGCGGTCTTTAGCCTTGGCTTTGGGTTTCTTGCCTGATTTTTTGCGTTTGTCAGCTTTCTCGGGCTGGACCTTTTTTGCTGCGCCAGACAGCGCACAAGGCAAGGCCGGACCATTCAGTTCCGCCTCAAGGCGTTCACACAGCGTGCGCAAAATTTTGACCCGCGCGAAGTTTTTGTCATTGGCCTCCACCAGCGTCCAGGGAGCGTTGCCGGTGCTGGTGCGATCGACCCTATCGCAGATGGCTTGCTGGCAGGCGTCCCACTTGTCGCGGTTGCGCCAGTCTTCTTCGGTGATCTTGAAGCGCTTGAAGGCCACTTGCTTCTCCTAGCTGATCTGTAGCGAGAACTTCACCACGATCACGTCGGCTCAGGTTCAAAGTCATTGGCGCCGCATGGCCGGGCGCTCCTGTTCCTCATCCGTGGGTCGAGATTTTGCGTCCGGTTGCCCGACCGACTCCGCCACAAGCGCTTCACAGTGTCCAACCCGGGCAGTGCGCTCTAAGATGCCTTGTTTTGCTCTGTCAACCCCTTGAAAGTCACTGCCATGTCCAACCCGCCCAAACGCACCCTTCGCTCCGCCGCCTGGTTCGGCACTGCTGACAAAAACGGCTTCATGTACCGCAGCTGGATGAAGAACCAGGGCATCCCCGACCACGAGTTCCAGGGCAAGCCCATCATCGGCATCTGCAACACCTGGAGCGAACTCACGCCCTGCAATGCCCACTTTCGCAAGATCGCCGAGCACGTGAAGCGCGGTATCTCCGAGGCCGGCGGTTTTCCGGTCGAATTCCCCGTGTTTTCCAACGGCGAGTCCAACCTGCGGCCCACCGCCATGCTCACCCGTAACCTGGCCAGCATGGACGTGGAAGAGTCGATTCGCGGCAACCCGATGGACGCCGTGGTGTTGCTGGTGGGCTGCGACAAGACCACGCCCGCGCTGCTGATGGGCGCAGCCAGTTGCGACATTCCCACCATCGTGGTGACCGGCGGCCCGATGCTCAATGGCAAGCATGAAGGCCGCGACATCGGCTCGGGCACCGTGGTCTGGCAGCTGCATGAAGCGGTCAAGGCCGGAAAAATATCGCTCAACGAATTCATGTCGGCCGAGGCCGGCATGTCCCGCTCGGCGGGCACCTGCAACACCATGGGCACGGCCTCCACCATGGCCTGCATGGCCGAGGCGCTGGGCACCTCGCTCCCCCACAACGCCGCCATTCCCGCCGTGGACGCGCGCCGCTACGTGCTGGCGCACATGTCGGGCATGCGCATTGTGGATATGGTGTGGGAAGACCTGAAACTCTCCAAGGTGCTCACCCGCGAGGCGTTTGAAAACGCCATTCGTGTCAACGCGGCCATTGGCGGCTCCACCAATGCGGTGATTCACCTCAAGGCCATTGCCGGGCGCATTGGCGTGCCGCTGGAGCTGGAGGACTGGACGCATGTGGGCAAAGGCACGCCCACGCTGGTGGACTTGCAGCCCTCAGGCCGCTTCTTGATGGAAGATTTTTATTACGCCGGTGGCCTGCCGGGCGTGCTGCGCCGCTTGGGTGAGGGCGGTTTGCTGCCGCACAAAGATGCACTCACCGTCAACGGCAAATCCATCTGGGACAACGTGGTGGATGCGCCCATTCACAACGCCGAAGTCATCCGCCCGCTCGACAAACCCCTGGTGGCAGACGGCAGCATGTGCATCCTGCGCGGCAACCTCTCGCCCCGTGGCGCGGTGCTCAAACCCTCGGCCGCTACGCCCGCGCTCATGAAGCACCGTGGCCAGGCGGTGGTGTTTGAGGACTTTGACCACTACAAGGCCCGCATTGGCGACCCCGACCTGGACGTAGATGCCAACTCGGTGATGGTGCTGAAAAACTGTGGCCCCAAGGGCTACCCCGGCATGGCCGAGGTGGGCAACATGGGCCTGCCACCCAAGCTGCTGGCGCAGGGCATCACCGACATGGTGCGCATCTCGGACGCCCGCATGAGTGGCACCGCCTACGGCACCGTGGTGCTGCATGTGGCGCCCGAGGCCGCCGCCGGTGGCCCGCTGGCCATCGTGCGTGATGGCGACTGGATTGAACTCGACAGTGCTGCCGGCAAGCTCCATCTGGAAGTTAGCGACGAAGAGATCGCCCGGCGCCACGCCGAACGCGAAGCCCAGGCGGCCCGGACGCCAGTCGCTCCCAAGAGCGGCTACCAGCAGCTCTACATCGACCGCGTGCTGCAGGCCGACGAGGGCTGCGACTTTGACTTTTTGCTCGGTTGCCGCGGGGCAGAGGTGCCCAAGCATTCGCACTGACAGGCCAAGGGAAACTACTTAGTTGCTCAGGTCCATGGACGCGTGACAATCTAAAGTTGTCATACAACTTGAATGCGCAGGAACCACCATGTTGGAAAAATCTAGCTTGCCCGACGGGGTCTGCCACATCGTCATCACCGGTGGCGCCGGCTTTCTGGGGGTGCGCCTGGCCCGCACCCTTCTGGCCCAGGGCCAGTTGTCACTGGCGGGCGCACCGGCCGTGCCCATTGGCCGCATTACGTTGGTGGACCGCGCCGCACCGCCAGCCGATTTGGTTGCGGATTCTCGGGTGGCCGTGCAAATTGGTGATTTAAATGAGTTTTTAGAGAAAAAAGAGGCTCTGGCCATTGTATTTAATGCTCAGACTGCTATTGTTTTTCATTTGGCTGCAGCGGTCAGCGGTGAGTGCGAGGCAGACTTTGACCTGGGCATGCGCAGCAATTTTGTCGCCACACTGGGCCTGCTGGACGCCTGCCGCGCCTTGAAGACCCGCCCGATGGTGGTGTTTGCCAGTTCGCTGGCGGTGTTTGGTGATTCGCCTCACCAGCCCCTGCCTGCCGTGATCGAAGACAACACCCTGCCCACGCCGCAAAGCAGCTACGGTATCCAGAAATTCATTGGCGAGCAGCTGGTGGCCGACTACACCCGCAAGGGCTTTGTGCAGGGCCGCAATGTGCGCCTGATGACGGTCAGCGTGCGCCCGGGGCGCCCCAACGGCGCGGCATCAAGCTTTTTGAGCGGCATGTTGCGTGAGCCGCTGGCCGGTGTGCGGGCCACCTGCCCGGTGCCGGCTGACACGCCGGTGGCGCTCTCGTCCCCAGCGCGCACGGTGCAGGGCCTGATACGCGCCGTGGAGACGAGTGACGCCGACTGGGGCGCGCGCACCGCGCTGACTTTGCCCGCGTTGACCACTACACCGGCCGAGATGGCCGCAGCCCTGGAGCGGGTGGCTGGACCGGCTGCCACGGCGTTGATTGACTGGGTGGCTGATCCGGCGATTCACAACATCGTCAAGACCTGGCCGGCGCGCATCAATGCCGCGCGCGCGCGGGGCCTGGGCTTGCTGCCCGAGTCCAGTTTTGAGGACATCATTCGCGAGTACATCAGGGAAAACACCGATGCTGTGACCTTGGCCCCGCTGTGACAATCAGAAGTTGTATGATAACTTGTTCGGGTTGACGGGCCGCAGCACTCATACCCATCCTATTTTTCTAACGAAGGAGACATCCATGAAATTGAGCAAACTGGCTATTGGCCTGTCCTTGGCCCTCGGTCTGGCGGCCGGTGCTTCGGCACAGACCACCATGAAGATCAACATTTCCATCGCGCAGAACTCCCACCAGGGCATTGCCATTGACACCTTTGGCAAGGAAGTTGAAAAGCGCACGGGTGGCCGTTACAAAATTCAGTCCTTCTACTCAGGCTCCCTGGGTGGTGAGCGCGAGTCGATCGAGGCGGTGCAACTCGGCACCCAGGAGCTGACCTTCTCGTCCTCTGGTCCGGTGCCCAATTTTGTGCCAGAAGCCAAGATTTTGGATATTCCGTTCCTGTTCCGCGACAAGGCCCA
>CALRWE010000109.1:0-15630 GCA_943371745.1 Rhodoferax sp. OV413 | reverse complement strand
CGCATCAACCAGGACACCATTGAGGGGCGCTGCCCCGAGCTGTTGATGAATTTGCTGGAAGTCCGGGGCATCGGGCTGCTCGACATCCGGGCCATTTTTGGGGAAACCGCTGTTCGCCGGCGGATGCGGCTCAAGCTCATTGTTCACCTGGTGCGTCGCGAGACCCTGGAGCGGGAATACGAGCGAATTCCCTACGAGCCCCTGACCCAGGATGTGCTGGAGGTGCCGGTGCGCAAGGTGGTGATTCAGGTGGTGGCCGGTCGCAACATCGCGGTGCTGGTGGAAGCAGCGGTGCGCAACACCATTTTGCAACTGCGGGGAATCGACACCTACCAGGAGTTCGTCGAGCGCCACCGCAAGGCCATGGACGCCGCTGACAATTAAGCGGGATTGCGTGACGTCACAGGCCGGCTCGGGCATTTTTCCTTGGTGCAGTGCGCGTACAGGCTCAAGGCGTGATCGGCAATCGTGAAGCCCTTGGTCCTGGCCACTGCGTGCTGGCGCTTCTCAATTTCGGCGTCGTAAAACTCCTCCACTTTTCCGCAATCCAGGCACACCAGGTGGTCGTGGTGCTGCCCTTCGTTGAGCTCATAAACCGCCTTGCCGCTCTCAAAATGGCTGCGACTCAAGATATCGGCTTGTTCGAACTGGGCCAGCACCCGGTACACCGTGGCCAGTCCCACATCGGAGCGATCCTCCAGCAAGACCCGAAACACGTCTTCGGCCGTCATGTGCCGCTGCGAGCCTTTCTGAAATATTTCCAGGATCTTCAGCCTGGGCAAAGTGGCCTTCAGCCCCGTATTTTTCAGTTCGTCGATATTGGTCATATAGGTCTCTCTCTTGCCATCAGGCAGACTGCTCCGGCAGGTACAGTCGGTACAATCCACCGATCATATTGCCACAGTACACCCCATGTTTGACTACCAACGTCTCGGCGCCCGTTTGAGTTTGCTCGTTGCTGTGAGCGCAAGCTTAGGCGCGTGCAGCACGTTGAACAGTGCCAACAACCAGATCGCCGGTCTGGTGACGCCTTACAAGATGGACATCGTCCAAGGTAATTTTGTCTCCAAAGAGCAGGCCGCCGCCCTCAAGCAGGGCATGACCCGGGCGCAGGTGCGGGATATCTTGGGCACCCCGCTGCTGACCAGTATTTTCCATGCCGACCGCTGGGACTACATGTTCACTTTCAAGCGCCAGGGCCTGGAGCCCCAGTCACGCAAGGTGACGGTGTTCTTCAAGGGTGAAGCGCTGGAGCGCGTTGATGCCGACCCCTTGCCCACGGAAGCCGAGTTTGTGACCTCTCTGGACTCCGGGCGGTCGTCCGCCAAAGTGCCTGTCCTGGAATTGACCGAGCAGCAACTCCAGCAGTTGCCAGCGCCTGCCAAAGCGCCGGAGCCAAAGCCATTGCCCCCCTTGCCGTCGAGCTATCCCCCGCTGGAGCCCGTGGCCCGTTAATCCAGCAAGACGCCTCCATGACTCACAACTTACCTCACCGAATTGCCATTGCTGGTGCCTCCGGCCGCATGGGCCAGATGCTCATCGAGGCGGTCAATGCAGCCCACGACTGTCAACTCAGCGGCGCCCTGGATGTTGTGGCCAGCCCCTCCCTGGGCACCGATGCCATGGCTTTTTTGGGTCACACCAGCGGTTTGGCGATCACCGCCGATCTCGCCTCCGGGCTCAAAGGCGCCCACACCCTGATTGATTTCACCCGCCCTGAAGGCACGCTGGCGCATTTGCGGGTGTGTCGCGATCTGGGCGTCAATGCGGTCATTGGTACCACCGGGTTCTCGGACCTGCAAAAGGCAGAAATTCTTGAAGCCGCCCGCGACATCGCCATCGTGATGGCACCCAACATGAGCGTGGGGGTGAACGTCACCCTCAAGTTGCTGGAGATGGCTGCCAAGGCCTTGGCGACGGGCTACGACATCGAGATCATCGAAGCGCACCACCGCCACAAGGTCGATGCCCCGTCCGGCACAGCCCTCAAAATGGGCGAGGTCATCGCTGGCGCACTTGGGCGAGACCTGAAAGACTGTGCCGTTTACGCGCGCGAAGGCGTCACGGGCGAGCGAGATCCCTCATCCATCGGCTTTGCCACCATCCGGGGTGGCGACATCGTGGGCGATCACACCGTGCTGTTTGCCGGCACGGGCGAGCGCATTGAAATTTCACACAAATCGTCCAGCCGCGCCACCTACGCGCAGGGCAGTTTGCGGGCGGCCCGCTTCCTGGCGGGTCACAAGACAGGTTTGTTTGACATGTTTGATGTTCTCAACCTGAAATGAACCTCGTCCAGCTGTTCCTGCAGGGTGATGGCGTCAGCCGGGCGGTCACCTTGCTCTTGCTGGCGATGTCGGTGAGCAGCTGGGTGGTGATTGTCTGGAAGTCATGGTTGTTGCACCGCGCCACGGGTGATGTGATGCGCAGCGTGGCAGCTTTCTGGCAGTCGGTCTCGGTCGACGAGGCCTTGGTCAAACTGAAAGCTTTTGATGCTCTGGGTCTCGTGTCCCCCCTGGTTTCAGCGACACAATTGAAACCCAACGGCACCTTGGCCACCGCCGGTGACCGGTCACAACAACTGACACGGGTGCTGCGCGATGCATTGCACGCGACCCTGGCCAAACTCCAGTATGGCCAGGTGCTGCTGGCCACTGTGGGGGCAACCTCTCCTTTTGTCGGGCTGCTGGGCACGGTTTGGGGCATTTACCATGCCCTGATCGGCATGGCCGATGCGGGCCAGGTCACCATCGACAAGATCTCTGGCCCCGTGGGTGAGGCCCTCATCATGACGGCGGCGGGTTTGGCTGTCGCGATCCCTGCGGTTCTGGCCTACAACATCCTGGGTCGCACCGTCGGGCGTATCGAAGCCGAGCTGGAGGGCTTCGCCCGCGACCTGCGTGAACTCATTTGCAGCCAGTCCGCGCCAGCGGCCTGAGCCGGGCCCCGCCATGTCTTTCGGCCGACTGGAACGCACCCAAGGCGCCAAGCCGATGAGCGACATCAATATGACGCCGCTGATAGACGTGATGCTGGTGCTGCTCGTTATTTTCATCATCACCGCGCCCCTGCTGGCCAGTTCCATCAAGCTGGACCTGCCCAAGACCGACGCCGCCCAGCCTGGCCAGGCGCCTCAATTTGTGACCCTGGCCGTTGATGCGACAGGGCAAGCCTATCTGAATGACACCCCCCTGGGCGCCGAGGCACTTGCCCTGCGGCTGCAGGAGACTGCCGCGCTCGACCCCGAGACCGAGGTGCAGTTGCGAGCCGACGCGGCTGTGCCCTATGGCCGCATTGTCGAGGTCATGGGTGCAGCACAAAAAGCAGGCTTGAACCGCATCGGTTTTGTGGCCACCCTCCCTGTCCAACCCTAAAATCGGGCGAATGCGGTCCCTTGATCACCAGAGCGAATCCAAATGCAAGATACATACAACCCCCTTGAAGTCGAGCAAGCCGCTCAAAGCCACTGGACCGCGCTTGATGCTTACCGCGTAACCGAAGACGCATCCAGAAAAAAATACTACGCCTGCTCCATGCTGCCGTACCCCAGCGGCAAGCTGCACATGGGCCATGTGCGCAACTACACCATCAATGACATGCTCACGCGCTACCTGCGCATGAACGGCTACAACGTGCTCATGCCCATGGGCTGGGACGCCTTTGGCCTGCCCGCTGAAAACGCCGCCTTGAAGAACGGCGTGCCCCCGGCCCAATGGACGCGCGAGAACATCGCCTACATGAAGGGCCAGATGCAGGCGATGGGTCTGGCCGTTGACTGGAGCCGCGAGGTCGCCACCTGCGACCCCGAGTACTACAAGTGGAACCAGTGGCTGTTCCTGAAAATGCTGGACAAAGGCATTGCCTACCGCAAGACCCAGGTCGTCAATTGGGACCCGATTGACCAGACCGTGCTGGCCAACGAACAAGTCATTGACGGCAAGGGCTGGCGCACCGGCGCTGTGGTGGAAAAGCGCGAGATCCCCGGCTACTACCTCAAGATCACCGACTACGCCGAAGAGCTGCTGGAGCATGTCAAGACCGGGCTGACTGGCTGGCCCGAGCGCGTCAAACTGATGCAGGAAAACTGGATTGGCAAGAGCGAGGGCGTGCGCTTTGCCTTCCCCCACACCATCAAAAATGCGTCTGGCGAGCTGATCGATGACGGCAAGATGTATGTGTTCACCACCCGCGCCGACACCATCATGGGTGTGACCTTTTGCGCCGTGGCACCCGAGCACCCGCTGGCCACCCACGCCGCCCAGACCAACCCCAAGTTGGCGGCCTTCATTGAAGAATGCAAAAAGGGCGGCACCACCGAGGCCGAACTCGCCGTGCGCGAGAAAGAAGGCATGCCCACCGGCCTGTTTGTCAGCCACCCGTTGACCGGCCACCCCGTGCCCGTGTGGGTGGGCAATTACGTGCTCATGAGCTATGGCGATGGCGCCGTCATGGGCGTGCCTGCGCACGACGAGCGCGATTTTGCGTTTGCCAAAAAATACGACCTCGACATCATTGAGGTCGTGCTGATCGATGGTCTGACCTATGACTACGACCAGTGGCAAGACTGGTATGGCGACAAGCAGCGCGGCGTCACCATCAACTCCGACAGCTTCAGCGGCCTGTCTTTCAAGGACGCTGTGAATGCCGTGAGCCATGCCCTGCAAGCCAAAGGTCTGGGCGAGAAAAAGACCACCTGGCGCCTGCGCGACTGGGGCGTGAGCCGCCAGCGCTACTGGGGCACGCCCATCCCCATCATCCATTGCCCCGAGCATGGCGCCGTGCCCGTGCCCGAAAAGGACCTGCCCGTGGTGCTGCCGCTGGACTGCGTGCCTGACGGCTCCGGCAACCCGCTGCACAAGCACGAAGGTTTTCATGCCGGCGTGGTGTGCCCGATTTGCGGCGTGGCCGCGCGGCGCGAGACCGACACCATGGACACCTTTGTCGACAGCTCCTGGTATTTCATGCGCTACTGCGACCCCAAAAACGACCAGGCCATGGTCGGTGCCGGAGCCGATTACTGGATGCCCATGGACCAGTACATCGGCGGCATTGAGCACGCCATCCTGCACCTGCTGTATGCGCGCTTCTGGACCAAGGTCATGCGCGACCTGGGGTTGGTCAAGGTCGACGAGCCATTCACCAAGCTGCTTACCCAGGGCATGGTGCTCAACCACATTTACTCCCGCAAGAGCGACAAGGGCGGCATTGAGTACTTTTGGCCACAAGAGGTCGAAGACCTCCATGACGCCGCCGGCAAGGTGATTGGCGCCAGACTCAAAGAGGCCAAGGGCGACCTGCCCGCTGGTACCCTCATCACCTATGAAGGTGTGGGCACCATGAGCAAGAGCAAAAACAACGGTGTGGACCCCCAGGACCTCATTGGTCGCTACGGTGCCGACACCGCGCGCCTGTACACCATGTTCACCGCCCCACCCGAGGCCACGCTGGAGTGGAACGATGCTGCCGTGGAGGGCAGCTACCGCTTTTTGCGCCGGGTATGGAATTTTGGTGTCAAGTTGACTGCTATCAATATGGACGCTGCCAATGCAAGCGCTACGCCGGCTAGAAGCCTGAATGACGTAAATTTTGGCAAAGAGGCCAAAGCACTGCGGTTCGAGATCCACACCGTGCTCAAACAGGTGGACTACGACTACCAGCGCATGCAATACAACACCGTGGTCTCGGGCGCCATGAAGATGATCAACGCCCTGGAAGACTTCAAGGCCACCGACTGCGCGGGCGCCCAGGTGGCCCAGATCGAGGGTTTCAGCATCTTGCTGCGCTGCCTCTACCCGGCCACGCCGCACATTGCGCACAGCCTGTGGGACAGCCTGGGCTATGCCGGCACCCTGGGTGATTTGCTCGATGCGTCCTGGCCCAAAGTCGATGCGGCGGCACTGGTGCAAGACGAGATTGAGCTCATGCTGCAGGTCAACGGCAAGTTGCGCGGCGCCATCGTGGTGCCGGCTGCGGCCTCGAGGGTCGAGATCGAGTTGGCCGCCATCGAGTCTGAGGTGTTCAAGAAGATAAGTGAAGGCGCGGCGCCCAAAAAAGTGATTGTGGTGCCCGGGCGCCTGGTCAATCTGGTGATTTGAAGCGCACGCCATGACACGCCGCGCCGCCCTCCAATCCCTTGGCCGGGGCACCCTGCTTGGCCTGTCGGCCCTGGCGCTGGGGGGCTGCGGCTTCAAGCTGCGAGGAGCCCAAAGCTATGACTTTCAGACGCTCGCCATTGCCGGCACCGGCAGTGCGCTGGCCGACGAGTTGCGCCGCTCACTGGGTAAAAACGTCCAGTTGCTGCCACCCGGTGCGCCCCTGAAAACGGCCCAGGTGATTCTGGACATCGTGCGGGAGCAGCGCGAGCGTGTGGTGGTGGGCATCAGCAGCACGGGCCAAGTGCGCGAGTTGCAACTGCGCATTCGGCTGGTGTTCAGGGTCCGAACGCCTCAAGGGGATGAGTTGGTGCCCCAGACCGAGCTGCTGCAAAGGCGGGACATCAGCTTCAACGAGACCGCCGTGCTCGCCAAAGAGGCTGAAGAAGCCTTGCTGTACCGCGACATGCAGACCGACCTGGTCCAGCAACTGCTGCGCCGGCTCGCTGCGGTGCGGCTGTAAGCCACCATGCAACTCGTCTTCGGTCAGCTCAACGCCCATGTGAGCAAGGGCTTGAAGAGCCTCTACACCCTGCACGGTGACGAGCCGCTGCTGATTCAGGAGGCGCTCGACACTATTCGCGCTAGCGCCCGCGCCCAGGGTTTCACCGAGCGCACCTCGCACACCGTGGCCGGTGCGCACTTTGACTGGAGCGAGGTACTGGCCGCTGCCGGTTCCCTGAGCCTGTTTGCCGACAAGCAGATTCTTGAGCTGCGCATCCCCTCCGGCAAGCCCGGCAAGGAAGGCAGTGTGGCCTTGCAACACCTGGCCGAGCAATCGCGCGGCAATGACTCCACCCTGACGCTGGTGATGCTCCCCCGCCTGGACAAGCTCACCAAAGGCGGCGCCTGGTTTGGCGCGCTGGAGAGCTTTGGCGTCACCCTGCAGGTGGAGCCCGTGGAGCGCAACGCCCTGCCGCAATGGATTGCCCAGCGTATGGCCACCCAGGGCCAGCGCGTGGCCGCCAGTGAAGAAGGCCAGCGCACCCTGCAGTTTTTTGCCGACCGCGTGGAGGGCAACCTGCTGGCCGCCCACCAGGAGGTGCAAAAGCTCGCCCTGCTGTTTGCCCCCGGCGAATTGAGCTTTGAGCAGATCGAGGGCGCCGTGCTCAATGTGGCCCGGTATGACGTCTTCAAATTGTCCGAGGCCGTGCTGGGCGGGCAGCCCCTGCGCGTGCAGCGCATGCTCGACGGCTTGCAGGCCGAAGGCGAGGCCGAGGTGCTGGTGCACTACACCCTGGCCGAGGACATTCGCGCCTTGAAACGGGTCAAAGACGCCATGGCCCAGGGCCGCCCCATGCCCATGGCCCTGCGCGAACAACGCGTGTGGGGCGCCAAAGAGCGATTGTTCGAGCGCGTGCTGCCGCGCCTGAGCGACAAGCTGCTGGCGCAACTGCTGCAGTCCGCCCACCTGGTGGACGGCATCGTCAAAGGCCTCAAGCAGCCCGACTGGCCCACCGACAACTGGCAAGCCCTGCACCGCCTGGCCATGATGCTGTGCCGGGCGTGCATGGCGCCGGCTGCTTCCCCAACTGCCGGGAGGGGACGATGAGCCTTACGCGGGCAAAGCGGGGTGTTAGGCCACACTGCAAAGCGGTTGGTTGAGGCTTCAGCATCAATTGATGGCCAAATTGGCCTCTGGACGTCGTATTTATTGCCTTTGATGCTATTTATTTAAATTGAAAACTTCTCGTTGGCTGCACCCGAATACATATGGCTGAAAACAACTTTTGCCCTTTTTGTACCCTGCCAGCGAGTCGCATCATCGATTCAAACAGCGTGGGCGTCGTCATTCGTGACGCTTATCCAGTCTCGCCGGGCCACACGCTGGTCATTCCGCGACGGCATGTGAGTTCATTTTTCGGGATCGCTGAGGCCGAGCGGACGGGGCTGATGGACCTCGTTGTCAGCGCGCAGGCCTTGTTGCAGCGCGAATATGCGCCCGCTGGTTACAACATCGGTATCAATGACGGCGCCAGCGCTGGGCAGACCGTGCCGCATTTGCACATTCACCTGATTCCCCGGTTTGCGGGTGATGTGCCCGACCCCCGCGGGGGCGTGCGCTGGGTGATGCCGGACAAAGCGAAGTACTGGCCATGACCCAAGATGAAGTGATCAAGGCTTTTGACGCCATTCGCGTCTGGCAACACGGCGACCGGCGTGCAGTCCACAAGCCCCTGCTGGTGCTGCTGGCGCTGTCGCGGGTCAGCGGCCCTGCCGCTCAAACCATCGACTGGAACGATGCCGAGCCGCTGCTCAAAGCCTTGCTGCAGGAATTCGGGCCGGACGGTTCGGCCAGCACCCGGCACTACCCTTTTTGGCACTTGCAGACAGATGGGTTGTGGGAACTGGTTGGACCGGTCCACATCCTGAGTCGCCCGCCGGGCGCCACGCCCACCCTCACCGAACTGCGTCAAAACCATGTGCGTGGGGGCTTCACGGGTCCGATTTACAGCGCGCTGAAGGCGGCGCCTGAATTGATTGGCGTCGTGGCGCAGCGCATTGTGGACTCGCATTTCCCTGAAACCCTCCGCGGCGACGTGCTGGACGCCGTGGGCTTGGCCGAGGCCGAGTCTCAGGGCCGACCCAAAGATCCGCAGCGACGCCGCGATCCCGCTTTCCGGGCCAAAGTGCTGCTGGCTTATCAGTACAAATGTGCAGTGTGTGGTCACGATCTGCGCATGGGTCAGCAGTCCATCGGACTGGAGGCGGCGCACATCAAGTGGTTTCAAGCCAATGGGGCGGACGAGGTGCCCAACGGCATCGCCATGTGCGCGTTGCATCACAAGGTGTTTGACCTGGGCGCGTTCAAAATCCTGCCTCAGACCTACCAAATGGTTTTCAGCCAGCACCTCAATGGCAGCGAGTCCGCGTCACACCGCATGCTGGCGTACCACGGGGCCAATTTAATCCAGCCACAAGCCCCGGAGTACTTTCCGCTGGCTGCCAATCTGGATTGGCATGCCAAACAAGTATTCAAAAACCCGGTGCGGCCTGGCTGAGCCTTAAAGCGTAGTTTATGGTCGATATTGAACTCTGGCCTTGGTATCTATTTCCTGGAGTGCTATGAACTTCATATTGAGATTATGAAGCTGCCTGATCTTGGTCTAGCCTGATTACTGTTTATTTATCAGGGGGACTCATACCGGACATATTGTCCGGTATGATGACTTTTATGACCACACCTATAAGCACCCTGAACGACACAGCCGCGTTGGATTACCTCGCAGCAGCCCGCCAACATCACTCGCAGGCAGCCATTGCCAAACACCTTGGTGTCAGTGAAAGACAGGTCAGGCGATGGGAAGCAAAGGAATCCCACCCACCCCAATATGTCGGTATGGCGCTGCAACGGTTGTTGCCTTTCCAGCCCGTGACCAATACCAACGCCGACTTCAAATTCATAGATCTGTTCGCTGGCGTCGGTGGCATCAGGCTGGCGTTTGAGGCTATTGGCGGTGAGTGCGTGTTCACCAGTGAGTGGGACAGTTATGCCCAGCGCACCTACATGGCCAACTTTGGCGGGCAGCACCCCATTAATGGCGACATCACCAAGATTCCAGCTGAAGACATTCCTGACCATGACGTACTTCTGGGCGGCTTCCCTTGTCAGCCGTTCTCGATTGCCGGCGTATCCAAAAAAAATGCGCTAGGCCGGGCGCACGGCTTCGCTGATGAAACTCAAGGCACGCTGTTTTTTGACGTGGCACGCATCATTGACGCCAAACGGCCCAAAGCCTTCATGCTTGAGAACGTCAAAAACCTGCAGTCCCACGACAAAGGCCGCACCTTTGATGTGATTCTGCGTACTTTGCGCGAGGAGTTGGGTTACCAGGTTTTCCACAAGGTGATTGACGGCGCCCACTTTGTGCCGCAGCACCGTGAGCGGATCATCATCGTCGGGTTTCGGGAGCCTGTCGAATTCGACTGGAGCATGGTTGAACTGCCAGCAAAGGGAGCCCATACATTGGGTGAAATCATTCACAAAAAGGCTGGCGAGCCGGTTCCCGAGTCAGACGGCTCCAGCTATTACGACCCTGCCAAACGCCAGGCGCTGGACAAATACACCCTGACTGACAACCTCTGGCTGTACCTGCAAAACTACAAAAAGAAGCACGCGGCGGCGGGCAATGGTTTTGGCTTCGGTCTGGTCACGCCAGATAGCGTGACCCGGACTCTTTCAGCGCGGTACTACAAAGACGGCTCGGAAATCCTGTTCAGCCAAGGCACCAAAAAGAACCCGCGCCGCCTGACGCCGCGTGAATGTGCCCGGCTGATGGGGTTTCCGGATTCATTCAGGATACCGGTGTCGGATACACGAGCATACAAACAATTTGGTAATTCTGTAGTTGTTCCGGTGATGAAAGCTGTTGCCCTTGCATTGCGGCCTTTGATCGTCGAAGCGGTACAAAACAAGCAAATCCCGACTCGCCGTGCAGCCTGATTTTTATGGAGAACTTTATGCAAATCGAATCCCGCATCCCAGCCCTGCCCAACAAATCATTTTTCGCAATGAACCGCTGGTTCAACAAAATGTATCAGGCCGGGCTTCTTTATCACCCCGACGAACCCGCAGAGACGATCTTCAACACAGCAAGCGGGCAGCCAACCTTTACGCCAGAAGAGTGCGTCGAACTCAACAAAGCTGTTGACCTGATGTTCGCGAACCATGGCGACAAGGTGTATCAAGTTGGCTTGCAATATTTCCATAAGGCAATGGGCATCAAGCCCGAGCATTCTGCAGCGTGACTGATGTAGTGGATGCGGCGACACGTAGCCGCATGATGGCTGGGATTCAAGGAAAAAATACCAAGCCGGAAATCGCTGTTCGACGTGGTTTGCATCGAGTGGGCTTGAGGTTTCGACTTGATGGGTCTGCGTTACCAGGTCGTCCAGACTTGGTTTTGTCCAGACATCGAACAGTTGTGTTTGTTCACGGTTGTTTTTGGCACGCACATGCTTGCAAGGCATTTCGGCTGCCTGCAAGCAATATGACTTTCTGGAAGGAAAAATTGCAGGCAAATGCCATTCGGGATCGCAAACGGGTTGATCAGTTGTTTGATCTTGGTTGGCGAGTGCTCGTTATTTGGGAGTGTGCGACGAAAGCAGCAAGAGAAGAACATCACCCTGACTTATATCAAATGGCCTTTGACTGGATTGTCAATTACGATTCAGACTATTCGGAGTTTTATAAGGGTGAGGGTAATGACATTTTCAAAAGCAGCACAACTGCTCGCGCGCTTTAAAGAATTGGGCGCTGAGCGCGTTTTTTGTAAACACCTCGCAGAAAATGACAATTCAAAACAGCAAATATATTTAGGTGGCAGTTTTGAGGTTCTTTCATTTTTCCCGCATGGTGAGATTGCCGCTTACCCGGAACTCGACAAACCAAATTTCAAAGCACCGCTTAATTTCTATTGGATTGATGTTGACAGCGCGGAAAGAGCGATGGGAGCGCAACTAATTCTTTACCCGGCCTACCCGGAGGTCAGGCTTTCCGGTTTTTTGAAAGGCTGCAAGACCGCGCCATCAGCACATTTGCAGCAAATACCCAAAGGACTGAGGCGCGGCATGGATGGCCGGGTAATCGTATTTGGGACAACAAAAGATCGGCGCACATTGGCTTACTTGGCTTCTGCCGATACGGATTTAGCCCGGGAACTAATTGCTAGCTTTTCGGATGCGCCACCAGATGGATTATTTCTTGAGCTCACGATGCCGGTCGGCTCCAACCAAAACAAGATCAAAGTGCTGGAGGCGCTTCGCTTGATTCATTCTGCAGGTTTCCACAGTTCTTGCAAAATGAATGCGAGCGGTGCTGTATTGCCTTACAAAGCATCCAACGGCGGTGGTTTCACACTGGAGGCGCTGCTTGGAATCCCTCCGAATAGCAAAGCAGAACCTGACTATCTGGGCTGGGAAATAAAATCGCATAGTACGAATCGCGTGACACTTATGACTCCCGAGCCCAAGGGTGGTTTTTATGGCGAGCAAGGGGCCAAGGTCTTTGTGGAGCGCTATGGTCATCCAGTCAAAGATGGTGGCATGTATTTCACTGGTGGTCACAAGGTTGGAATGCCTTGTGCTGCCACTGGCTTGACTATGCAATTGACCGGCTATGACCCTGCAACACGCAAACTGCTTGATGTCCGGGGTGCCGTACGGTTGGTGGACAGCGCAGGTTATGAGGCTGCATCTTGGGGCTTTGCAGAATTGTTGACCCATTGGAATTGCAAGCATGCGTTTGCAGCCTATGTGCGTTACAAATCACAAAAAACGCCCATTGCCTATCGCTATGACACGCCAGTGCTGATGGGTGAGCACACTGATTTCGGCAAATTCCTTCATGCACTATGCATAGGCGCCATTGTTTTTGACCCCGGCTCCAAAGTGACTGACGCCCACACGGCCCAGTCAAAAGTCAAGGCCAGAAGCCAGTTCCGCATCAACACCAAGCACCTCGGGTTGTTGTACGAGACGGTCACTGCGGAGAGTATTGCTGGTTCATGAACCCAAGTGATGCCGGATTCATAAGCAAATCACCCTCTAGCCAGCATATCCATTGCCTAACCCGCTATGAAATCATCGAGCAAGGCGTGCGATCCAACCTATCAACCCAACCCGCCGCTCAGCTTGCTGGCATCTGCGACAACGTCAACGCAGCAGCAGTCAACCCGCTGAAGATGGCGTCCGCCACCAATGGCGGAAAGTCGGCTGGCAGCTGCTGGCTAACCGCCTCAATAACCCGGGGCGTCGCTCCAATAAGGTGCTGAATCTGCGCCTCAGCCCCTTGGCTGTAACCGTACTTTTGCGCCATGTGGTTGAAGTGACGGCGCTGAATTTGCCACCAGTGGTAGTGCCGGTTGGCGCCCTCCACAGCCATGGCCATCGTGAGTTTTTGCCTGGACCACTGGTTGCGCCCCCGGCCGAGCACTGGCAGGGCAGATGCGACGTCGTAAAACGGTGTCAGCCGGTAGCGGCCTTGCGGCAGCAACCGGATGCTGAAGTTTTTGGCATGGCCATCGATGGCGGCCAACATCCAGAAGAGCACCTGGCTGGTCATGAAGTCGCTGCGGTCTTTTTCCGCCTCGGTGCTCTGTTGCAGCTGCGCGGCAATCGCGCCAAACCCGGGTCCCCCGTCTACTTCGTATTTCAGGCTGGGTGGCAAACCCTTGACCTGGCAGAAGTCTTCTTGTGGAAGCCGCAGTATCCACGACCCATCAGGCGCCCAACGCCGGTCAAAGCGCTCGACGATCAGCACTTTTTGGTCCTCGAACGACCCTATCGACGATGTGGCGACCTCCAGTCCGTAGGCGCTCAGTATCCTGGCGCACAACCATTCGTTCTCCACAGAGGTCGACATGTCCACCTTGACGGCCTGGCCTACCGTTCCCAGGGGCAGCTTCATGATGTGGGTAGTAGGGGTTGCACCGCGGGGCATACACCATTGGCCCTCAAACCAGAGCAGCGCCGACTTCTCCTGAGCCCCCGCGATGGAAATACGAAAATCATCCTCCTCCTGCGGTGCGCCCAAGGGGGAAGAGGTCACGGTGCGCCGCAGGTGCTCGGCGACCTCTCGTTCACTTAGAGGCTGCGCCAGCACCTGGTTAAAGCCCACAGGCTCAACCCCAGGTGGCAAGAGTTGCAAAGCGCCTACGCAGTCACGCCCCACCGCCTCCAGCAGGTCAAAGGGTTCTGGTTTGGCCACTTTGAACTTGCTGGCCATGCGCTGGCGAATGGCTTCACTGTCGGGCAGCAGGTTGCGAAAAAAATTCTCGACCCGTTCCCCGGACAGAACCGAGCCTTGGACGCCCAGGGGGAGCGATAGCGACACAGGCCGGGCGTGCGGGGAGTCAAGCCACTGTTCGGAGTAGACAAGTTCCATGGGTCCGCGGGTGGGCAAGCGCCAGGTGGCGACATGTTCGCCGTTGGCCCAGACCTCCAGGGCGCGTTGGTGTGATGCGCGGCCCATGTCACCAAGCCACTTCAGGGCTGGGTTCGCCAGACGCGCTGGTTTTGGGCGTGTCCGTCAGGTTGGCGGTGAGGCGGTCCTGAACCCATAGCTCCAGCTGGAGCACGCTCAGCAGTGTCAGCAACTGGTCAACCGCAATGGTGTGGGGCTCCCGTTCCATCTGTGAGATGCGCGCCTGGCTCAGCCCGACACGCGCACCCAACTCGTGCTGATTAAGCTGCATGCGTTTGCGCGCTGACTTCAACAGCTGCCCCAACTGGAGTGATGACAGGAGAAGGTGTTTCATGGTGACGTGCGATTCTGATGGTTCGTATTACTCTTAAAGCGAGTGTTGGGAGAATACTCTTAAAGCAAGTAAATGAAAACTATCAGGATGGGTGATGGGCCATTGGCCGGCGTATATGCTGCCTAACCGGCGCTCGCGCATGTCCTGCCCCGGCGGGGTTCTGGACGGAAACCCGAACATAATTGGTCCGCGCCTCCAAGAATTTTTTCTGAACCACGGAACACAGCGATGCAGACAAAACCGGACCACCGACGACAATTTTTAATTGCAGCAGGCGCCAGTGTGACTGGTTTACTGGCGATGACGCCTGCCGCTGCGCAGTCGTCCTTTCCCAGCCGGCCTGTGCGGATCATCGTGCCCTGGCCGGCGAGCGGTGCGGTAGATGTGGGTGCGCGTGCCGGTGCTATTGGGCTGGAAAAACAGCTTGGGCAACCCGTGGTCATCGATAACAAGCCTGGCGGACTGTTTCAGGTTGCGCTGCAGGCTTTGGCGCAGGCGCCGGCTGATGGGCACACGTTGATTCACATCACCAGTGGCATGTTGGCTGTGCAGGCGGTTCACGGCCGTTTCAACCTGACCCGCGATTTGGTGCCCATTACGCTGGTGGGCGAGACGTCCCTGGTATTGATCGTTGGCCCGAAGTCGCCACACCGCACGCTGGCTGATTTGATCGAATACGGCCGAGCGAATCCGGGGCAGCTCAAATATGCCTCTTCGGGCCAGGGCTCGTTGGAGCACCTCAAACTTGCCCAAATGGAAAAGGCATCCGGTTTCAGTGCACTGAACGTGCCGTACCGTGGTGGACCGGACATGCTCAAGGCCGTGATCGGGGGCGAGGTTGATTTCACACTGGTGGCAACCATTTTTGCGTCCCAGTTTGCACCCAAGGGCATGGTGCGTGTGCTGGCCACGTTGGATCCGAGCAGGCTGGCTCAGTTTCCCGAGGTGCCCACAATCGCCGAGGCCGGAGTTTCTGTTTCTCCGATGCGTATCTGGGGTGGCTACGCAGTCGCGGTGGGCACGCCTGTGGCGATTGTTCAGCGCTTGTACCGCGATCTGGTGGCCTCGTCGGATTCACCTTCCTTGGTGCGGCAGATGGCTCAATTGGGGATGTCAGTGTTTAACAGCAACAGCCCCGAAGACTTCAGGCACCAAATTGAGGCGGACCTCGTTTGGATGACCGACATGGTCAAAGATCTCAAACTCGCTCAGTGAAGTTG
>CALRWE010000108.1:0-15648 GCA_943371745.1 Rhodoferax sp. OV413 | reverse complement strand
CCGTCGGGTGCGCTTGTTGCACTATTTTGGTGAAGCCAGTCAGCCCTGCGGCAATTGCGACAACTGCCTGCATCCCCCAGCCGTATGGGACGGCACGGATGCGGCCCGCAAGTTGCTCAGCACGGTCTACCGGGTGCAACAAATGGGGGGCATCAGCTATGGCGCAGGGCACATCATGGACATTCTGCGCGGCAAGCTGACCGACAAGGTGACGCAGCGCGGCCATGAAACCCTGAGTACTTTTGGCATTGGGGCCGACTTGAGCGAGGTGCAGCTGCGCGGCGTGCTGCGCCAACTCATTGCCATTGGTGCCGTGGCGGTGGACGCCGAAAGCTATAACACCCTGCAGCTCACCGACGCCTCGCGCGCGGTGCTCAAGGGCGAAGTGGCGGTGCAGTTGCGCGAATCGGTTTCCATGCCTGCCAGCCGCAAACCCAAGCGCGCCAGCACGACCGCCGTCCCCCGTGTGCCTGCGTCCCTGGACGGCGAAGGCCAGCAGCGCTTTGTGGCCCTCAAAGCCTGGCGCGCCGAGGTGGCCAAAGAGCACAACTTGCCGGCATATGTGATCTTTCATGACGCTACCCTGGCTGCGATTGCCGAGCGCGCTCCGCAGTCGCTGCACGACCTGCAGGGCATCAGCGGCATCGGGGCCAAGAAGCTCGAAGCCTATGGCGCCCAGGTGCTGCAGGTGGTGGCCAACGAGCCCTGACTCTTCAGCCCAACTGCGCACGCTGCTGCGCAGCTGACGAGTGGCTAGCGCCAACCTTGACTTTTCAAGGTCAATCCTGAGCGCATCTGACAGCGCGGACCTGCAGTTTTATACTTGAGTAAATCAATCGGGTATCAGTCATTGGAGCCCGGTTGACGTGACCTTTTGCCCTCATTTTTTCGTTGGGCCCGGCAACAACTTGGGAGTTTAAAAAATGACCATGACATTGACTGAAAAAGCAGCGCTGCAGATCCAGCGCCAGCTCCAAAAGCGCGGCAAGGGCATTGCCCTGCGCATCGGCGTCAAAAAGGTGGGTTGCACCGGTTTGGCCCACACCTTCGAGCTGATTGACGAAATTGGCCCGAATGACCACAGCTTTGAGTCGCATGGCGCCCGCATCGTGGTCGATGACCACAGCCTGGTGTATCTCGACGGCTCGAACATCGATTTTGTGACCGAAGGCCTCAAGCAGACCTTCAAGTTTGACAACCCCAACGTCGACAGCATGTGCGGCTGCGGGGAGAGTTTTAACGTCAAGAAAAAGGGCGCCTCCGCCCCAACGTGAGCAAGCGGCGTGCTTCGCCACCCCATTTTCTTCAAGCCAGAACAACCAGCCAGGAGAAACACCATGAGTGCACTACTGCAAACACTCGTCAACCAGCCCTACAAGCATGGGTTTGTGACCAACATTGAATCCGATGTCGCGCCCAAAGGGCTCAGCGAAGACACCATTCGGATGATTTCAGCCAAGAAAAATGAGCCCGCCTGGTTGCTCGACTTCCGGCTCAAGGCCTATCAGGCCTGGCTCCTGATGACCGAGCCTGCGTGGCCCAACGTGCACTATCCGAAGATCGATTTTCAGGCCATCAGCTACTACGCGGCCCCCAAACAAAAACCCAAGCTCAGCAGCATGGACGAGGTGGATCCCGAGTTGCTGCGCACCTTCGAGAAACTTGGCGTGCCCCTGCACGAGCGCATGGCGCTGGCCGGCGTGGCGGTGGACGTGATCTTTGACAGCGTGTCGGTGACTACCACCTACAAGGCCAAGCTGGCCGAGGTCGGCGTCATCTTCTGCTCCATGTCCGAGGCTGTGCTCGAATACCCCGAACTGGTGCAAAAGTACCTCGGCACGGTGATTCCCACGGGGGACAACTACTTTGCCGCGCTCAACTCGGCAGTGTTCACCGATGGCTCGTTTTGCTTCATCCCCAAGGGCGTGAAATGCCCGATGGATTTGTCGACCTACTTTCGCATCAACACCGAGGAGTCGGGCCAGTTCGAGCGCACGCTGATCGTGGCCGAGGAGGGCGCATCGGTGTCTTACCTGGAGGGCTGCACGGCGCCGGCCTTTAGCAGCAACCAGTTGCATGCGGCGGTGGTGGAGCTGGTGGCCCTGGACAACGCAGACATCAAATACTCCACCGTGCAAAACTGGTACGCAGGTGATGAAAACGGCGTGGGTGGCATTTACAACTTTGTCACCAAACGCGGCCTGGCCAAGGGGGTGAACTCGCGCATCTCCTGGACGCAGGTGGAGACTGGCTCGGCCATCACCTGGAAGTACCCCTCCGTGATTTTGCGCGGCGACAACTCCGTGGGTGAGTTCTATTCGGTGGCGGTCACCAACCACCATCAGCAGGCTGACACCGGCACCAAGATGATTCACCTGGGCAAGAACACGCGCAGCACCATTGTGAGCAAAGGCATCTCGGCGGGGCAGTCCAACAACAGCTACCGCGGGCTGGTGCGGGTGGCGCCCACGGCGACCGGGGCACGCAACTATTCGCAGTGCGACTCGATGCTGATTGGCGACAAGTCAGGCGCGCACACCTTCCCCTACATTCAGGTGCGCAACCCCACCGCGCAGGTGGAGCACGAGGCGTCCACGTCCAAGATTGGCGAAGACCAGCTGTTCTATTTTGCCCAGCGCGGCATCAGTGCCGAAGCCGCCGTGTCCATGATCATCAATGGATTCTGCAAGGACGTTTTTCAACAATTACCCCTGGAGTTCGCGGTGGAAGCCACCCAACTCCTGGGCTTCAAACTCGAAGGAGCGGTCGGATGATCAACCCCAACAGCCCGGTATTGCTGGACGTGCGCGGCCTGTGCGCCAGCGTCAACGGCATCGACATTCTCAAAGGCCTGGACTTCACTGTGCGCCGGGGCGAAGTGCATGCCATCATGGGCCCCAACGGCTCGGGCAAGAGTACCTTTGCCAAAGTGCTAGCGGGCCACACCGCCTACACGGTGACGGCGGGCACGGTGGAGTTTGAAGGCCAGGACCTGCTGGCGCTGGCCCCCGAGGCCCGCGCCCTGGCCGGTGTGTTTCTGGGCTTTCAGTACCCCATTGAAATTCCCGGTGTGGCCAACAGCCAGTTTTTGCGCCTGAGCTACAACACGCTGCAGGCCCAGCGCGGCCGCGAAGAACTGGACCCGCTGGAATTTGACGATCTGGTGCGCGAGAAAATGAAGCTGCTGGAGATGAGCCCCGATTTTCTGGGTCGAAGCGTCAACGAAGGCTTCTCGGGCGGCGAGAAAAAACGCAATGAGATCCTGCAAATGGCCCTGCTGGAGCCGCGCCTGGCTTTGCTGGACGAGACCGACTCCGGCCTGGACATCGACGCGCTGCGCATTGTGTCGCAAGGCGTGAACCAGCTCATCAACCCCGACAACGCCGTGGTGCTGGTCACGCACTACCAGCGGCTGCTGAACTACATCGTGCCCGACTATGTGCATGTGATGGAGGCCGGGCGCATCATCAAGACCGGTGGCAAGGAACTCGCTCTGGAGCTTGAAGAACGCGGCTACGACTGGGTCAGCGCCGAGCACGCCGCAGCCGGTGGGGCGAGGGCTGAAGAGGTCAGCGCATGAGCAGCGTCACAGCCCTGCGTCCACTTGC
This sequence comes from Rhodoferax sp. OV413, assembly GCA_943371745.1. Classification (GTDB taxonomy): domain Bacteria; phylum Pseudomonadota; class Gammaproteobacteria; order Burkholderiales; family Burkholderiaceae_C; genus Rhodoferax. The sequence continues at coordinate 12,040 of CALRWE010000108.1, read as the reverse complement.
GGTAGATCATCTGAACAAACTGCTGGCTGAGTGGCCGCTGCCGGCGCCCAGCCCCTGGGCACCCCTTCATGCACTGCGCGATCAGGCGCACGCCGCTCTGGGCGCGCTGGCCATGCCCACGCTGCGCGATGAAGCCTGGCGCTTCACTGACCTGGCGCCCTTGCACCGCCACACCTTTCAGCCGGTGAGTCCGGGCAACCGGTTACAACCTGCCGATATCGCCCCGTTTGACCTGGGCGAGGCTGCTATCCGCGTGGTCTTTGTGGACGGTTTTTACGCGCCGGACTTGTCCAGCGCCGTGCCTGACGTGGGTGTGCTGGTGACCGATTTACAGACCGCCTTGACGACCCATGCCGCCGCCCTGGAGGCCCACTTGGGCCGCCAGATGGCGCTGGGCGACAACGTGTTTGCCGCGCTCAATACGGCCTATCTGCAAGACGCTGCCGTGCTGGTGGTGCCACACCACGTGATCTTGTCCGCGCCGGTGCACTTGTTGTTTGTGGCCACCCAGGCGGACGCGGTGAGCCACCCGCGTTGCCTGGTGCTGGCCGAAGCCGGGTGCAGCATGACGCTGATTGAAGACTATGTCGCGCTGCAAGACGCCGCCAAGCGGGCCTACTTTGTCAACCCGGTCACCGAGCTGGTGCTGGCCGACCAGGCGCATGTCACCCACGTTCGCGTGCAGCGCGATGGGTCGCAGGCGTTTCACATCGCCAACGGTGCGGTGACGGTGGGGCGCAACGCCCATTACCAGTCGGTGAGCGTGGCGATGGGGGCGCAGCTTTCGCGCTACAACCTGAGCGTGACGCTGGTCGAGGGAGCCGAATGCTCGGTGGACGGGCTTGCGCTGATTGGCGACAAACAACTGGCCGACACCCACAGTTTTGTGGATCACGCCCAGCCGCACGCCACCAGCCGCCAGTTGCACAAATGCATTGTGGATGGCAGCGCGCGGGCCGTGTTCAATGGCCGGGTGATGGTGCGCCCCGGCGCGCAGCGCACTGACTCCCAACAGTCCAGCCGCAACCTGCTGCTCAGCGGCCGAGCGCAGGTCGATACCCAGCCGCAGCTGGAGATCTTTGCCGACGACGTCAAATGCACCCACGGTGCCACGATTGGGCAACTGGACGCGGAAGAAGTGTTTTACCTGCAAAGCCGCGGCCTGTCGGACAGCGTGGCCCGCCAGTTGCTGACCTACGCCTTTGGCGCCGAGATTCTGGACCGCATTCCCGTGCCCTCCCTCAAGCACCAGTTGCAGCAGGTCATGCTGGCCCAGACCGGGAGTCAGCCATGAACGCCCGCCTGACCGAGGTGGCCCCGGCTGCCTTTGATGTGGACCGCATCCGCGCCGACTTTCCGATCCTGCAGCTTGAGGTGCAGGGTCATCCGCTGGTCTACCTCGACAACGCGGCGTCGAGCCAGATGCCGCAGCAAGTCATCGACCGGCTGGTGCGCTACCAGACTTCGCAACACGCCAACATTCACCGGGCGGTGCACACCCTGTCGGAAATTGCCACCGCCGAATACGAGGAGGCACGGCGCAAGGTTCAGCGCTTCATCCATGCCCCGGACGAGCGCGAAGTCATCTTCACCAGTGGCACCACGGAGGCCATCAACCTGGTCATGCACGGGTATGGTCGCAAATTCATCAAGGCGGGTGACGAGATCATTTTGACCACGCTGGAGCACCATTCCAACATCGTGCCTTGGCAAATGCTGGCTGAAGAAACAGGAGCCACAATTCGCGTGCTGCCCATCAACGACGCAGGCGAGTTGTGCCTGAATGAGTTTGAGGCCTTGTTCAACGCGCGCACCCGACTGGTCGGCGTGAGCCATGTCTCCAACGCCCTGGGCAGCGTCAACCCGGTCAAACAGATGATTGCGCTGGCGCACAGCCATGGCGTGCCCGTATTGGTAGACGGCGCGCAGGCCGTGCCCCACATGCCCGTGGACGTGCAGGACCTGGACTGCGACTTTTACGCCTTCTCTGGCCACAAGCTGTGTGGGCCCACTGGCATTGGTGTGCTCTATGGCAAGGCCGAGCTACTTGAAAAAATGCAGCCTTTCAAGGGCGGCGGAGACATGATTTTGTCGGTCTCGTTCGAGAAAACGATCTACAACGCCATTCCCTACAAGTTTGAGGCCGGCACGCCACCGATTGCCGCCGCCATTGGTCTGGGTGCAGCGCTGGATTACCTGACCTCCGTTGGCATGGACGCTATTGCCGCCCATGAGCAGGCCTTGCTACACCACGCCACGCGCCAGATGAATGACATGCCGGGCCTGCGCCTCATTGGCACGGCGCAGCACAAGGCTGCCGTGTTGTCTTTCACCTTGCAGGGCGTGCACCCGCACGATGTGGGCACGTTGCTCAATCAAGAGGGCATTGCGGTGCGCACCGGCCACCATTGCGCCCAGCCGGTGATGACTCGCTTCAAGGTGCCCGCCACCACTCGGGCCTCGTTTGCTTTTTACAACAGCATGGCGGAGGTCGATGCGCTGATTCAAGGCATCCGCGACGTGCAAAAGGTGTTTGCATAATGGCCGACACCAAAGCGCTTTACCAGGAAGTCATCCTGGATCACAACAAAAAGCCCCGCAACTACGGCACGCTGGAACACCCCAGCCACCATGCCGAAGGCCACAACCCACTGTGTGGTGACCATATCAGCGTCGACCTTCAACTGGGGGGCGACACTATCGACCAGATCGCGTTCCACGGTGAGTCCTGTGCCATTTGCAAGGCGTCGGCCTCCATGATGACGGCGGCAGTCAAAGGCAAAACGCGTGAGCAAGCTGATGCCTTGACCCAGGAATTTTTGGCCATGGCCACGGGCAAGCTCGATTTGAGCCAGCCCAACCAGATCGGGCGGCTGGCGGTTTTTGCCGGCGTGCGCGACCTACCCACGCGCGTCAAATGCGCCATTCTGCCGTGGCACACCTTGCTGGCAGCCTTCCATTCGCAAGGTACGGCCAGTACGGAATCGTGAAACTTACCAGGAGGTCAGCATGCCCAAAATTGCAGAAATAGATGACACCCCCAATCCCAATGCTGTCAAGTTCACCTTGCACGAGCCGCTGACCTGGGGTGTCTCGCATTCTTATGAAAATGCAGAGCAGGCCAAGGATGACCCGCTGGCGTCTGCGTTGTTCGCCATCCCCCATGTGAGCAATGTGTTTTACGTGGACCGCTGGCTCACCGTCACGCAAGACGGTGGCGCCGACTGGCCCGAGTTGGTGCGCCTCATTGCCCCGCCATTGCGCGCTGCACCGGCTGCGGCAGCGCAGTCGGCGGCGGCTGTGTTCGCAGCCCGGGCTTCGATTGCCGACCTTGGCGAGGAGGATCAGGCGCGTCTGGAGGCTATTTGCGACTTGCTGGACGCGCGCATCCGGCCTTCGCTGAAAGCCGATGGCGGTGACCTGCACGTGGTGGGGCTGGCGGGTAACTACCTCAGCATCCATTACCAGGGTGCTTGCGGCAGTTGCCCCAGCTCCATCTCCGGCACGCTGGGTGCGATCCAGAACCTGGTGCGCACCATTGAGCCCGAGCTGGAAGTGGTGGCGGTTTAGACCGCCGGGACACTTTCAAGGGGGCCGTGCCGGGCACCTGACCTCTTCCTACATTTTTTAAAGGCTTGCCATGCAGCACCCTGTTCCTGAAACCCAAAGCCTTCTGCCCAAAACTTCCACCGACAAGGCCAAAATCAAGTTCTTGCTGCTCGAAGGTATTCATCCGTCCGCCGTGAAGCTGCTTCAGGCTGCCGGCTACTCGCAGATCGAGTGTTTGTCCGGCTCGCTGGAGGGCGATGAGTTGGAGCAAAAAATGGCCGATGTGCATTTTGTCGGTATCCGGTCCCGCACCCAGCTCACCGCCGAGGTGCTGGCCCACGCCAGCAAACTCGCGGCCATCGGTTGCTTTTGCATTGGCACCAATCAGGTGAACCTGGACGCCGCGCGGGAGCGGGGCATTGCGGTCTTCAATGCGCCGTACTCCAACACCCGCTCCGTGGCCGAGCTGGTGCTGGCCGAAGCGATTTTGCTGATGCGCGGTGTGCCTGAAAAAAGCGCCATGGCGCACCGGGGCGGCTGGCTCAAGTCGGCCAGCCATTCGTTCGAGATTCGGGGCAAGACGCTGGGCATTGTGGGTTATGGCGCCATTGGTTCGCAGCTCTCGGTGCTGGCCGAATCCCTGGGCATGCAGGTGGTGTTTTTTGATGTGGTAACCAAGCTGTCTTTGGGTAACGCCCGCCAGGTGCCCCGCCTGGAGGACTTGTTGACCCAGGCCGATGTGGTCACCCTGCATGTGCCCGAGACAACCGCCACGCAGGGCATGATGGGCGCTCTGGAGTTGGCGTTGATGAAGCCCGAGAGCGTGCTGATCAACGCCTCGCGCGGCACCGTGGTCGACATCGAGGCGCTGGCGCTGGCTTTGCGGCAAAAGAAGCTGCTGGGCGCCGCCATTGACGTGTTCCCGCTGGAGCCCCAGAGCAACAACGACAGTTTTGAGTCCCCGTTGCGCGGTCTGGACAACGTCATCCTCACGCCACACATTGGCGGTTCCACCCTGGAGGCGCAAGAAAATATTGGCATTGAGGTGGCTGAGAAGATGATCAAGTACAGCGACAACGGCACCTCGACCTCGTCAGTCAACTTCCCTGAAGTCGCATTGCCTGCCCACCCCGGCAAGCATCGGCTGCTGCACATTCACCGCAACGTGCCGGGCGTGCTCTCCAGCATCAACCAGGTGTTCTCCGAGAACCACATCAACATCTCGGCGCAGTACCTGCAAACGCGTGACTCGATCGGCTATGTGGTGATTGACATTGATACGGCCCACTCGGATGTGGCGCTGGCCAAGCTGGCCAGCGTGCCGGGCACCTTGCGCAGCCGCATCCTGTTTTAGGGGGTTCGGATCGCAGTCCGCATCACCAATTCAGCCAGGTGATGGACAGCTGCAGCACGGTGGCAAACATCACCCAAACCAGGTAAGGCAGGTTGGCCAAGGCGACCCAGCGGGCGGGTCGCCAAATGACGCGCAGGGCCCACACCAGCGTGGCCAGCACCAGCACAATATCCACAGCCGCCAGCGCGTTGTTCTTCAGGCCAAACTGCAACGGGGTGAACGCGGCGTTGAACACCAGATTCAGGCCGAAAGGCAAAAAGACGTCCCAGCCAATTCGCTTCCTGAACGCCAGGTACAGAACGTAGCCAAAGCTGATGGCAATGATCACGTAAAGCACCGACCACACGGGTGCGAAGATCCATGCCGGCGGCGAGAAGAAGGGCTTCACGAGGGTGGCGTACCAGTTGGCGGAATCGTTCATCAGTTTCTTTCACGTGGCACCCATGCCATGCGCATCGGGCGATCTCGCCCAAGGATAGGTGATCGGTTGGAGCGGTGTCGGTGCCCTAGCCAACAGACGCATGGCTTGCAGTCCGTCACCATGGCAGTCTTTCGCTTAACGCGCTTGACAGAAAGTAAATCACACCATGGCTTATCAAAGTATCAATCCCTCCAATGGCCAGCTTCTCCAGTCGTTCGACACCATGACCGACGTCCAGCTTGACCAGTCTCTGGCCGAGGCCCAGGCTTGTTTTGAGACCTGGAAAAACACCAGTTTTGCGCAGCGTGCCGGCATCCTCAACAAGGCCGCCGGACTGATGCATGCCCACTTGGACGAGCTTGCCAAGTTGGCTACCCTGGAGATGGGCAAGCGCATTGGCGAGGCCCGTGGCGAGGTGAAGTACAGCGGCGACATTCTGGCCTATTACGCCGAGCACGCGACGACCTTTCTGGCGCCGACCAAGTTGAACCCCAAGGTGGGCGAGGCGCACATGGAAAGCAGTCCTCTGGGCGTGCTGTTTTGTGTGGAGCCCTGGAACTTTCCGTACTATCAGCTCGCCCGCGTGGCCGGGCCGCAACTCATGGCGGGCAACGTGTTGGTGGTCAAGCACGCCGGGTGCGTGCCCCAGTGCGCAATCGCGTTCGAGCAGTTGCTGCTGGAGGCCGGCGCACCCAAAGGGGCCTACACCAATCTCCTTATTTCGCACGACCAATCCAACCGAGTGATTGACGACCCGCGCGTCAAGGGGGTGGCACTCACTGGTGGTGTGAACGCCGCCCGCGCGGTGGCGGCGCGAGCCGGGCAGAACCTGAAAAAATCGTCCATGGAGCTGGGCGGTACCGATGCTTTCATCGTTCTGGACGACGCCGACCTGGACAAGACCATTCCCTGGGCCGTCTGGGGGCGCATGTTCAACAACGGCCAAACCTGCTGCGCGGCCAAGCGATTCATTGTGCTGGACAGCGTGGCCGACGAATTTCTGGCCCGTTTCAAGCAGGCGCTGCTGGCTTTGAAGCCGGGCGACCCGATGGATGAGGGCACTACCCAAGGCCCGTTGTCCACAGAGGCCGCCTTGTTGCAGTTGCTCCAGCAGGTGGATGACGCCGTAGCCCATGGGGCCGAGTTGCTGATTGGGGGGGAGCGCATCGATCGATCCGGCTCGTTCATGCAGCCCACCATCCTCACGGGCATCACGCCAGATAATCCGGCTTTTCGGGACGAGTTTTTTGGCCCGGTGGCGTCTTTCTACTGCGTCAAGACCGAGGCCGAGGCCATTGCCCTGGCCAACGATTCCGACTTCGGTCTGGGTGGTTCGGTCTGGACCCGGGACGTGGCACGCGGCCAGCGCGTCGCCAGCCAGATTGACACCGGCATGATGTTCGTCAACAACATCGATTGGACGGACGCCGAGTTGCCCTTTGGCGGCATCAAAAACTCGGGCTATGGCCGCGAGTTGGGCAACATGGGCATTCAGGAGTTCGTCAACAAAAAGCTGGTGCGCACCGCCCGGCTCGACGCCCCGGCCTGATTGGCTTTAGCGCCCCAGCACGGGGAACAGTTTCACCAGCCCGTCCGACATCACCTCGACCGACAGGGCCGCCAGGATCAGCCCCATCAGGCGGGTCATGACGTTGATGCCGGTCTTGCCCAGCCCCCGGGCAATGGGTTGGGCCAATGAAAAGCACAGGGCGGTGGTCAGCGCCACGACCACGCCAAACCCCACCAGCGTGGCGAGCTGCCAGAACGTCGCGGCCTTGTCAGCCAAAATCACCACGGTGGACATGGTGGCGGGGCCGGTCAGCAGGGGAATTGTCAGGGGCACCACGGCAATGCTGGCGCGCGCTGCCGCCACATGCAGCTCTTCTTCGTTGGACTTGGCTTCGGCCGGCTGCGCGTTGAGCATGGCCAGGGCCGAGGTCAGTAGCAGCATGCCCCCACCCACCTGAAAGCTGGCCAGAGAAATACCGAAGAACTCCAGGATGTGCAAGCCCATCAAGGCGCTGACGGCAATCACCACAAAGGCGCTGAACGACGAGATCAGGATGGTGCGCCGGCGCTGCGCACTGGTGAAGTCGTGCGTGTAGTGAATGAAAAACGGCACGATGGCCAAAGGGTTCACGATGGCCAGCAAGGTGATGAGGGGTTTGAAATCCATGGTGATGTTCTTTGTCCTGAGGCGGCCGCTCAGCGTCCACCAGCCACATCCAGCAGGGTGCCTGTGGTGTAGCTCGATTCATCGGACAGCAACCACACAATTGCCCGGGCCACCTCATCGGCATTCCCCGCGCGTTGCATCGGCACCAGGGGTGCCATTTGCCGGGCCCGGTCGGGCTGGCCGCCAGAGGCGTGAATGTCGGTCTCAATGATGCCGGGGCGCACCGCGTTGACCCGAATCCCCTCCAGCGCCACCTCTTTGGCGAGGCCGATGGTGAGGGTGTCGATGGCGCCCTTGCTGGCCGCGTAATCCACATACTGACCCGAGCCCCCCAGACGTGCCGCTGCGCTCGATACATTGACGATCACGCCACCGCTGCCCCCATGGCGTGTGCTCATGCGCTTCACGGCCTCGCGCGCGCACACGAAACTGCCCACCACGTTGATGTCAAACATGCGCTTGAGTCGCGCCACGCTCATCTCGTCCACGCGGGCTGCCACGTCCACCACCCCAGCGTTGTTGACCAGGGCCGTGAGGCGCCCGAGTTTGGCGTCAATTTTCTGGAACATGGCCATCACCTGGGCCTCATCGCCCACATCGGCCTGCACGGCCATGGCATTGCCGCCCTGGGCGCGAATCTGGCGCACGACTTCGTCGGCGGCGAGTGAATTGGCGGTGTAGTTGACGGCCACGGCGTAGCCGCGTTGCGCTGCGAGCAGGGCGGTGGCGGCACCGATGCCGCGCGAGCCGCCAGTGACAAGAAGGGTAGGGTTCACAGTGTGTCCTGCGGGTTGTGGAAAATTAGGTTAAAACCGGCGCTTGGGTCAGCGCATGTTAGCCGCACCCCGCACCCCGCAGACCTCACGCTGAAAACAAGCCACAAATAACCGAGAAGGAGACGAACTTGACCACCATCGACTATTACTTTGCCCCGCAAAGCCCCTGGACGTATCTGGGTCATGCCCGCTTGACGGAGATCGCCCGCGCGGCGCAGGCCGAGGTGCGCGTGCTGCCGGCGGACTTTGGCCAGGTCTTTGCGGCCTCGGGTGGTCTGCCTTTGCCCAAGCGTGCGCCCCAGCGTCAGGCCTATCGGCTGCAGGAGCTGGCCCGTTTCCGGGATCACCTGCAGTTGCCGTTGATTGTGCAGCCCCGCTTTTTCCCGGTGGCGGCTGACCCGTCGGCGCGTTTGATCGTGGCGGTGGGCCAGCACGACGGCATGGCAGCCGCCATGCGCCTGAGTGGTGCCGTGTTTGCGGCTGTGTGGGCGCAGGAGCGTGACATTGCCAGCCCTGAGGTGCTGGCCGAGTTGCTGGCCGAGTGCAGCCTGCCGGCGCAGCGGCTGGACCAGTCGCAAGACGCCTCCGTACAGGCCCGGTATGAGGCCAACACCCGCGCTGCGCTGGACGCTGGCGTCTTTGGAGCGCCCAGTTACTGCGTGGAGGGCGAGATTTTCTGGGGCCAGGACCGGCTTGACTTTTTGGCTCGCAAGCTCAGGGTGTCGATGGAAATACAGGCCTGAGCCCACCCGAATCCATGGTTTTCCACCTTCAGAGGTGTTTTATGCCTTTTACCCCCATTTCTAAGCCTTTTAGGCCTCTGGCCAGCGTATCTATTGCCTGGATAGCCATCCTATTCATAGCATTTTTGGGTTGGATGCAGGCTCTGCCGGCCGCCAGCCAGCCCTACAGCGGGCCGCTGTTCGATGCCCATCTGCATTACAACGATGAGGCCTGGAACGGCCAGGTCGGGCCGCACCCTGTCAGCGATGTGCTGGCCCGCATGAAACGCAACAACGTGCAGGCGGTGGTCGCCAACTCGCGCCCCAACGACGGCACGCGGGCATTGGCAGACGCGCGGGACGCCTCCCGCGCGGCCGGTGTCACGGTCATTCCGTTTGTGCGGTTGTACCGCAACCGCGCGGACTACGACAACTGGTTTCGGGATGAGTCGATTTTTGAGATGGTGCAGGCCGAGCTGGCCCGGGGCACGGGCAGCGGGCCCTACCGCGGCTTGGGCGAGTTTCACCTGTACGACAGCGCCAACGCCAATGGCGTGGTCGCCAAGAAGTTGATGACGCTTGCTGACGAGAAGGGCCTGGCGGTGCTGGCCCACGTGGACGATGCAGCCATCGACCTGTTGATGGCCAACACCCCGTCCAGAGGACAAAAAATGCGTTTGATCTGGGCGCACACCGGCATCGGCGGCACCTCAGTCGAGCGGGTCGACGCGCTGCTGGGCAGATACCCTTTGCTGATGGGCGAGTTGTCGTACCGGCCTGGCCTGACCTGCGACGGCGGGCGACTCTGCCCCGAATGGCGTGCCCTGGTGCTGAAATACCCCACCCGTTTCATGGTGGGGTCGGACACCTGGGTCAATCAGCGATGGCTCTATTACGACGAGCTCATGCAGGGCTACCGAACCTGGCTGGGGGACTTGCCTTCGGAGGTGGCGCGCAATATCGCCTGGACCAATGGCGCCTCGGTGTTCGGCTTGAAATAAGGCTGCCAATTTTTCAACCTGCCTTCAACGACAAATCCGCATGCTTCAACTGCACCACTACCCCAGTACCGCCGCCATGGCGCCCCACATCGTGCTGGAAGAAATTGGCGCACCGTTTCAACTGGTGCATGTGGACCGCCTGGTCAACGCCCACAAGACCCCGGCATATCTCCAGCTCAACCCCAACGGCCTGATCCCGGTGCTGGTGGATGGCGATCTGGTGCTGTACGAAACAGCGGCCATTTGCCTGCATTTGTGCGATACGCATCCTCACGCCGGGCTGGCACCGGCCCTGGGCACCGCCGACCGGGCCCACTTTTACAAATGGATGGCCTGGCTGACCAACAGCCTGCAAGCGACCCTGATTCTGTATTTTTATCCCGAGCGCTGGGTGGATGAGGGCAACACATCCGGTGTGGCGCAGGTCAAGGCGCATGCCGAACACAAGGTGGGCGCCTTGCTGGACCAGCTGGACGCCGAACTGGCCCGCCACGACGGACCGTGGTTATTGGGCGACGCCTACAGTGCTGTGGATTCGTATGCCCTGATGCTGGGGCGCTGGACGCGTGGATTCGCCTCGCCCCCGGCCCGCAGTCGCCCCCACTTGGGGCCGTATTTGCAGAGGGTGCTGGCGCGCCCGGCCGTGCAGCGGGTATTTGCCACCGAGCAGTTGGCCCAGCCTTGGGTCTGACGCCCAAGCAGGCCTTCGTTCAGCGGCCGGTGCGCTCCAGGTAACGTTTGCGCCAGAAAAAGACCACCAGACTCACAGCCGTCAGCGCCATAAAGCTCAGGGTGATCCAGAAGCCCCCTGATTTGTGAAGCAGTGGAATGAACTCGAAGTTCATGCCAAAGATGCCGGCAATCAAGTTCAGGGGCAAAAAGATCGCCGTCAGCACCGTGAGCGTGCGCATGATCTGGTTGGTGCGGTGGCTCTGCGCATTGAAGTGCATCTGCACTGCGGTTTCAGCGCTTTGCTCCAGCCGGCGGACATGGTGAACCACACGTTCAATGTGCTCCAGCACGTCGCGGCTGCGCACCTGGAGCAGGTCTTGTTCCCGCTGACCCTGCGGCGTCTCGGCTTCGGGCCAGTTTTTGAGGGCTTCAATCCAGTCCTGCAGGGCCGAGCGCTGGTCATCGCATATTTCATCCAGGTGGTGCAGGGCCAGTCGGGCTTCGAGCATCGTGGCCCAGTTATTGAAGCGGGTTTTGGGGCTCAGCAGCTCCAGTTGCCAGTGATCGAGCTGCTGCGTGAGCTGGCGGCGCAGGTCGAGGTAGCCGTCCACCATCTGGTTGACCAGGCGCAGCATCATGTCGGCCGGGCTGACCGGGATGCCGCGTGCACCGGCAGAGCGGCTGTCCGGGCCGCCCGGCGCCCGTGTGTCGGTCTGGCTGGCGGCCAGCAAGCGCGCGGCGTAAGCTTCCCTTACGGCGCAGTCGGTTGGGTGAACGCTCAGCAGAACCCGGTCAAACACCGCAAAGCCCACCGGGCTGGTGTCAATGCGCCGCAGGATGGGCGGCCCGCCGCGCTTGGGCAGTCGGTGTTGCGGCACGCCGACCTGGATGGGCTCGTGCTCGCTGTGGCCCGCGGCCAGACGGTGAAACACCAGCAGGTCGTACTGCGAGGTGTAGTCATAGCGCGATGGCAGTTGTTGGTTCAGCAGGTCGGAAATATGCAGGTCAACGAGCTCGATACCACTCAAGCGCTGCAACGCGGCCTGAATCCTGACCTGCATGGCCTCCAGCTCAGGGCGGGTGCACGCAATCCACAGATAGTCTTTCTCGCTCAGGAGGGCGCTGGCCAGCGGGTCTGGCTCCAGATTTTCGGCCACGTGGGCGGCGTTGACGGTGAAAATTCGCATGAAATGGACCTGCTGACCCTTTTGGATATGAAATAGGCCTCTAGCCAGCTACAGGGACTTTCCATAAAGTCAAGTTTCGGTTTCGGAATTCTTTACTGCTGACGGTATTTTCCTTGCGTGGGCACAAAGTGAGAGTGCGATAAAACGAGGAACAGACTGCACATCTACAGACGGCCTTGTTG
>CALRWE010000107.1:0-15674 GCA_943371745.1 Rhodoferax sp. OV413 | reverse complement strand
GTGGCGCGGGTACTGGGCATCCTGGCGTTGATTGCGGTGGGCTTTTTGCTGTTCATGCTGATCACCTCCAACCCGTTTTTGCGGCTCAGTGACATTCCCGCGGATGGCAAGGACCTGAACCCCCTGCTGCAGGACCCCGGCCTGGTGTTTCACCCGCCCATGCTTTACATGGGTTATGTGGGCTTGGCGGTGCCCTTTGCCTTTGCCATTGCCGCTCTGCTCAACGGCCGGCTGGATGCCGCCTGGGCGCGCTGGTCACGCCCTTGGGCGACCGCTGCCTGGGTGTTTTTAACCCTGGGCATCGCCCTGGGTTCCTGGTGGGCTTACTACGAACTGGGCTGGGGCGGCTGGTGGTTTTGGGACCCGGTTGAAAACGCCTCTTTCCTGCCGTGGCTGGTGGGCACGGCGCTTATTCACTCGCTGGCAGTTACCGAAAAGCGCGGCTTGTTCCGCAACTGGACCATCGTGCTGGCCATCACCGCCTTTTCATTGAGCCTGCTGGGGACCTTTCTGGTGCGCTCGGGCGTGCTCACGTCAGTGCACGCCTTTGCCACCGACCCCAAGCGGGGTGTGTTCATTCTGATGTTCCTCGTAGTGGTGGTGGGGGGCTCACTGATCCTGTTTGCCATGCGCGCCAGCAAGGTGCGCTCGGGTGGTGAGTTTTCATTGGTGTCGCGTGAGACCTTTTTATTGGTCAACAACGTACTGCTGGCCACCTCGGCGGCCACTGTCCTGCTGGGCACCTTGTACCCCTTGCTCGTAGACGCCCTGAACATGGGCAAGTTGTCGGTGGGGCCGCCTTACTTCAATGCCGTGTTTGTGCCGCTCACCGTGCCGGTGCTGGTATTTATGGTGATTGGCTCCTATGCCCGCTGGAAAAAAGACAGCGCACGTGAGTTGGCCAGACGTTTAAGCCCTGTGGCAGTGGCCGCCGTGTTGCTCGGCTGCGCCCTGCCCTTGCTGGCCGGCCCCTGGTCTGCCGTGGCTGCGATGGGACTGACTCTGGCGCTGTGGATCGTGCTCGGCTCAGCGCTGCAGATTTACCGCCAATTCAAGGACACGGTCAACTGGAAATCCACGCCGGTGTCGTTCTGGGGCATGCATGTGGCCCACGTTGGCATTGCCGTCAGCGTGGTGGGCGTCACCATGGTCACGGGCTATGAGACTGAAAAAGACGTGCGCATGGCCATGGGCGACACCGTGGCCGTGGGCGGCTACACCTTCCGCCTGACCGGCATCAAGGACATCGCGGGCCCCAATTACCGGGCAGACCGGGGTGATGTAGAGCTGATCAAGGACGGCAAAGTCCTCAAAATGCTGCACCCCGAGAAGCGAACCTACTTCTCGTCCACCATGCCCATGACCGAGGCGGCTATTGACAGTGGCGTGAGCCGGGACGTGTATGTGTCCCTGGGTGAACGCCTCGAAGACGGGCCCAACCCGGCCTGGGCGATCCGGGTGTACCACAAGCCATTCATCAACTGGATCTGGGGTGGGGCGCTGTTGATGGCGCTGGGCGGCACCATGGCGACACTGGACCGCCGCTACCGCAAGAAGCGGGCAGCTGCCACGGCCCAGCTCAAAGGCTTGGCGGCATGAGAAAGGCCTTGATTCCACTGGTTGTTTTTGCTGTACTGGTGGTGTTTTTGGCCCTGGGTCTGACCCGTGACCCCAGCGTGGTGCCCTCGCCCTTGATCAACAAACCCGCGCCCGCCTTTGTCGCGCCACAACTGATGGCACCCGACAAACAGTTTGCCGCCAAAGACATGCTGGGCCAGGTCTGGCTACTCAACGTCTGGGCGTCCTGGTGTGTGGCCTGTCGGCAGGAGCACCCGGTGTTGATGGAGTTTGCCAAGGCCAAAATCGTGCCCCTCATTGGCCTGGACTACAAAGATGTACCCGCCGACGGACTGAAGTGGCTGGCCCGCTTTGGCGACCCCTATGACGTGACGGTGACGGACCGTGATGGGCGCATCGGCATCGACTTTGGTGTCTACGGCGTGCCGGAGACTTTCCTGATCGACAAAGCCGGCATGATCCGCCACAAACATATCGGTCCCGTGACCGATGAGGCCCTGCGAGACACCATCGTGCCGCTCATTCGGGAGCTGCAAAAATGAAGTTTTGGCTCAGCCTCCTGCTGGTACTGCAATGCGCTCTACCCGCCCACGCCAACGAAGCCCTGCCACTGGCCGAAGACCCGGTAGTTGAAAAACGCCTGATCGGCATCTCGGCGGAACTGCGCTGCCTGGTGTGCCAGAACGAATCGCTGGCCGGCTCGCGCGCCGACCTGGCGCTGGACCTGCGTCGGGAGATTCGCACCCTGATCAAAGACGGCAAGACCGACGTGGAGATCACGGATTTCATGGTCAGCCGGTATGGTGACTTCGTGCTTTACCGCCCCCCCGTCAACCGGGTGACCTGGCTCCTCTGGTTTGGCCCGTTTGTATTGCTCATTGGCGCTGTGGTGGTGTTGTTGCGCATGGTGCGCCAAAGCCAGAACAGCAAGCAACCCAAGGGGCTCGATGCGGCTCAACGTGCCAAAGCCCTGGCACTTCTCCAAGATACGGAACTCCCCAAATGAGTATTTTCATCGCCATCGCAGCGGTCATCACGCTGCTGGCAGTCGCCTGCGTGCTCTTTCCTCTGCTGCGCCCGGCGCCCCCGGACGGGGTGTCCAGCCAGCGCCTTAACACGGCCATTTACCGTGATCAGCTTGAAGCCCTGGAGCGCGACCTCACCAACGGACGGATCGGCCCTGCCGAGCATGAGGCGGCCCGGGACGAACTGCAATTGCGCCTGTTGGACGATACCGACGAATCTGCAGCCCCACTGATGCAGCAGCCGTCCAGCTTCTGGACCGCCAAACGCACCGCCTGGGTCATTGCCATGGTGATGCCCGCGGGCGCTGCCGCCATGTATGTCTGGCTGGGCAATCCCGCCGCCATGAACCCGCCGCCAACAGCACCCAGTGCTGCGCAAGTCATCCAGATGGTGGACACCCTGGCTGCGCGCCTGAAAGCCAATCCCGACAACCCCCAGGGCTGGGCCATGCTGGCGCGCTCTTACAAAGTGATGGGACGGCTGGATGAAGCCGAACAAGCCTTCGTCAAAGCAGGTGACTTCGTCAACAAGGACCCGGACCTGTTGGTGGATTACGCCGAGCTTCTGGCCCTGCGGGCCGACAACCGGTTTGAGGGCAAGCCACTGGCACTGGTCAAACAAGCCCTGGTCCTGGCGCCCCAGCACCCCACTGGCCTGATGGTCTCCGGCGTGGCGGCATACCAAAACAATGACTTTGCAGGCGCCGCAGCCCAATGGGAAAAATTACTGACCTTGCTGCAACCCGGCTCGCCCGATGCTCTGCAGATACAGGCCAACATTGACGACGCTCGGGCCAAGATGGGCCAGATGCCTCCCGTCGACCCGGCGGCCGTGGGTGCCATGACACCCGAAAAAATCAACGAGATGGTGGAGCGGCTGGCACAACGCCTCAAATCTAACCCGGATGATCTGGAAGGCTGGGCCCGGTTGGCCCGAGCCTACCGGGTCCAGGGGCGCCTGGCTGAAGCCGACATCGCCGATGCCCGTGCCAAGGGCGGACCCGATCTGAGCCCACAGCCCAAACCCTGACCCTACAAGGCGCGCTGGCGCCAGGCCAAGGCTGCGCCCAACCACAGGGCGATGGCAGAAAACACCAGACCCCGAGCCAGCCCGCCGGGGCCATCCGCAATCCAGCCCACCATGGTTGGCCCCACAATCTGGCCCGCTGCAAACACAATGGTAAAGGCACTGATGCCCTTGGCCCAGGCTGCCTGCGGCAGGTTGTGTCGCACCAGAGCAGTCGTTGACGCCACCAACGACAAAAACACTGCGCCGAACAGCACGCCCGAGGCAATGATCACCGGCCAGGCCGTGGTCAGTGCCGGCAACACCGTCGCCAGCCCCAGCAAGGCGCACAACAGCGCCAGGACCTGACCGCCCTTGTACCGGTCCAGCATACGTGCCCAAATGCGGGATGAGGCCAGCACAGCCAACCCCAAAAGCGCATAAAAAACCGTGATTTCTGCACCGCTGGCACCTTGCTCTTTCAATAGCGCGATCACAAAGGTCATGTAACCGATGTAGCCCACACCAAACATGGCATAGCCCGCCAGGGCAAAGCCCAGCGGACGCCAGCTGAACGTCACTACTGTGCTGTCTCCCGTCGCCGTCACGGGCGCCAGCTGCAATAAAACCCGGGCGGGCCAAAGCAGCAGCGCTGTCACCGCAACACAGGCCAGGGCCAAGGCCCACCAAGCCCAGGCCCAACCATGCGGCACCTCACCGGCGGCCGCCAGAACAACAGGCACCAACAAGGCAGACAGCACAATGCCAAAACCCGTACCTCCGTAGTACAGCCCGATCAAAAATCCTCCCCGCCCAGGCTGCAGTGCGCCCAGCCGCGCTGCCAACAGGCCACCCGCGATGAACACCAGCGCACTGGCCACACCCGCCAGCAGCCGCTGTGCCAAAAGAAAAGCAGTGTCGGTAAAAAAACCGCTCAAGCCCATGAAGAGACTGGCCAGCGCAGCGCCAACCAACAGCACTCGGGAAGCCCCATGGCGATGCAACAAGCCTGGCGTCATCAAGGCACCCAGCAAATACCCCAAGGCATTCACCGTGTTCATGGCGCCGGCCAGCGTGTAGGACCAATTCAGGTCCGCCCGCATGGGAGGCAACAACAAACCATATGAAAACCGGGTGATGCCCAAGGAGAGCGCCGCCCCGGTGGATAACGCCAGGGCAAGCCAGACGATGTGCCGCAAAGAGGGGGGTACAGGGGGATGAGAAGTGGGCATGGTGTCTTGCATTGTGCAAGAAAGCCTGAAGCCGGCAGGCACCGCCTCAGGCAACCCGACCAAATCAGGTGTCGGCAACATGGCTGAAAAGCCCAGCCAGACAGAGAGGCCGCTCTAGGCTTCACCCAACCCGATGGGTGCAGGTGCCCGCATCACGATGCGGGTGAAAAGGCGGTCGTAGGCCGGGTCACGGGGGTACTTTCCGGTCAATGGATCGCAATTGGCAGCAAAAGCAGCGTCAAGCGCCTTCCACTCGGTATCGCCAAGCACGCGTTGTGCCGCAGGGAGGATGACCGTTTCCTCCAGACGCATGTGGTCCAGGTAGAAATTAATATAGCGTTTGGCCGCTTCATCGAATGCCGGCCGCCTGGAGTCGCCCACCAACTCCCAGGCCAGCAGCAGGTGCTGCAACTCCCGCACGGTGGACTCCCCTGTCAAGTGGTCCTTTTCCAGTCGTTCGATCACGTCCCGGGTTTCCGGGGCAAGGCGGCCTACAGGGGGAAACAGAAGCTCGGATTCCTTGGGGTGATGCAGCCGCTCCGGAAACTCATCGATGTAAAACAACATCGCCCGCACGACGTCGAAGAAGTTTTCCGGCTCATCTGCGGGACCTCGGTCCACCATCATGCGAAGCGATCGCAGCATCGCCGCCAAAGCTGCGTGTTCGTCCCGAATAACTCGACTACTTTCGTGGGGCATGACCGTCTCCTGTCTGTACCGCAAGCATGGCACCGGCTGTCACCTCTTGCCTTGATGCAGATCAACCTGATCGATGCGCAGCCCCTACCGCTATCCCGGCCGCCCTGTTCACAAAGACCCTTGAAAAGAACAAATCACGGCCTTTTTCTCAACGAGGATCATCAGCGCCTGTCAAATGATAAAGCTGTGGATAGATAGCATGCAATCGGCTACTTATCCACAGGTAAGCCAAAAGTCCTGAAGTTATCCCACTTATGGGTACAGCACAAAAGCACCAACCAACACAGGAATTGGAGCAGTCCAAGTACTTGATTTATAAAGGTAAAAATCCTTTATCCACAGAGAACAGCGCACACTATCTACTACTACTATTTAAAAATAGAATAATTAGAAGATAAGACAAAGCAAACCCACCTTTAAATAATTAGCATCTTTTTGTCTGGCGGGTTCAATCAGGAGTTGTCAAAAGAAGCCCGCTCAAATCATTTTTTTTGGCAGTGCAATCAAGTAAAATCTGGCGTTGGCTCAAGTGCTGAGCGGTTTGAATTTTTTGGTTTTTCAATAGTTACCACCCTCCCTTACTTGCCTCATGTCTATTTCCGCTGCAGGCAAACCGTCTGGTCATTCACCTGCAATGTTTGAAATAAAAAGCGCTGATCTGTCTCTGGTCGCCTTGATTCTCAAGACAGGCGACCTGGGTCAACTGGCTGCCGACATCGCGCTGCGATATGGCCCCCAGGGTGAAAACCCGGAGTTCTTTGACCACGACGGACTGGTGCTCGATTTTTCGCTTTTCCCGCCGGACGCACCGATCCAAAGCCTCGCGCCATTGCTGACCACGTTGCGGATGTGCCGTCTGGTGCCAATTGCCGTCAGAGGCGCAGGAGCCGACTGGATGGCGACTTGCCGTGAGCTTGGGCTGGTTGAAACAACTGCCGAAACACACAGAACCCGATCTTCTCTGAGCCCTGCAGCCCCTAAAAATGTTCCTGATATCGTGCAGGAAATCAGTGCTGCCGTGTCCGCCAACACCACGATGGTGATCGACAAGCCGTTGCGGTCAGGGCAAAAGGTGTATGCCAAGGGTTGCGATCTGATTCTGTTGGCGATGGTCAACCAAGGCGCAGAAGTGGTAGCCGATGGCAACATTCATGTGTATGCGCCTCTGCGTGGCAAAGCCATGGCCGGTGCCACGGGCAATACCCAGGCCCGCATTTTTTCACTGTGCCTGGAGCCCGAGCTGATCTCCATTGCCGGCATTTACCGCACCAGCGAATCCCCCTTGTCGCCTGAGGTGCAAGGCAAGCCAGCCCAAGTCCGGCTGAGTAACGACGGGCATGACCGATTGTTGTTCGAAGCCCTGAACGCCTAATTTATATTCTGAAAGACATGTTCCCATGGCAAAAATCGTTGTAGTTACCTCAGGCAAGGGTGGTGTGGGCAAGACAACCACCAGCGCCAGCTTTTCGGCCGGTCTGGCGTTGCGTGGTCACAAGACGGCGGTCATTGACTTTGACGTTGGCTTGCGCAACCTGGACCTGATCATGGGGTGTGAGCGGCGTGTGGTCTACGACTTGATCAACGTCATTCATGGCGAAGCCAATCTCAACCAGGCCCTGATCAAGGACAAGCAGTGCGACAACCTCTTTGTGCTGGCTGCGTCGCAGACCCGTGACAAGGACGCCCTGACCGTTGAGGGTGTCGAAAAAGTGTTGAACGACCTGGCCGCCATGGACTTTGAGTACATTGTGTGCGATTCACCCGCTGGTATTGAGACCGGCGCGCTGATGGCGATGCACTTCGCCGATGAAGCTTTGGTGGTCACCAACCCCGAAGTCTCTTCGGTGCGCGATTCAGATCGAATCCTGGGCATGCTCTCGAGCAAGACCCGCCGTGCCATTGCGGGCCTGGAGCCCATCAAGGAGCATTTGCTCATTACCCGTTACAACCCGGCGCGCGTGAACCAGGGCCAGATGTTGTCACTGGACGATATTCAGGACATTTTGCGCATCAAGCTGATCGGGGTGATTCCCGAAAGTGAAACTGTGCTTCAGGCTTCCAACCAGGGCCTCCCTGCCGTGCACATGGAGGGCAGCGATGTGTCAGAAGCCTACAAGGATGTGATTGACCGGTTTCTCGGGGACGACAAGCCCATGCGCTTCACCGAGGCAGTCAAGCCGAGCCTGCTGAAACGACTTTTTGGTGGAAAGTAAAGTCATGTCATTTTTCTCATTTTTTGCAGGCGAGAAAAAAAAATCCGCCAATGTGGCCAAAGAGCGGCTTCAAATCATTCTGGCTCACGAGCGCAATGGCCGAAACGCTGCTGAACCTGACTATCTCCCCGCGCTCCAGCGCGAGTTGATTGCGGTCATCAGCAAATACATCAAGATCAACCCCAATGACATCAAGGTGAACCTGGAACGTCAGGACAACCTGGAAGTTCTCGAAGTCAAGATCGAGTTGCCTGACGCCCGTTAATTCAGCAGCTTCAAGGTACTTTCGTCCTGTTTGCCGTTAAAAAAACGGGCTAGCGCTTCTTTGAAACACGGCTCGTTAGGTGCCACTTTGGCAAACAGCGTCATACAGGACTTGAATTTCATGTCGTCTGGCGAACCAAAAACATCATGGGCCGAGGTGTTGGGCTGTGCCAGCACCAGTTGGGTGCATTGCTTGAGTCGGGCCCCAAGCACTGGATGTTGCCAGAACTCCAGGGCCTCAGCGGCCGACTCCAGACTGTAATGTTTGGCGATTGGGCTGTGCCCGAGGCCCTTGAGCTGCGGAAAGACAAACCACATCCAGTGGCTGGTTTTTTCGCCCAACGACAACTCGTTGCAGACGGATTCATAAACCAGGTCCTGGGCTTGTTCAAACCGTTGCAACCCTTGTGTTGTCAAGTTCATGATGGTGAAAATTCGGTAAGTTTAGAAATCAGGGCGCCTGCATTTGCTGGCGTCTGAGTTGGTTGCGTAAATGGTATTGCTCGCGGTCCAGGGCGCGCATTTCTTCGCGCAGGCGCCGCTTGCGGTCGTCGTTGGTGGTTTCTTCAAGTTGTTTTTGAAGGCGTTTCAAGTGGCCATCGTTGCGCTGGAGTTCGCCTTGCGTACGGTAAACCTGCAAGCCCGCCTGCAGATAGCGCTGATAAGGCTCATCACCCCACTGGCCCCTGCAAACCCCAGCCTTGGCAGTGTTGCCCTGCAGGCCCTCCCGCCAGCCGTTGGCGGCTGTACAAAATCGCGCAATTCCATCATCCCAGCCCTGGCGATAGGCCTGAGGCTGCGGGCGAATACCGGCTTTGGCGCAACTCTCGGTGTGCGCCGTGAGGCGGCTGTGGTGCTCACCCCGCGCGCCATCGTCAAAACCGATGCGCTGCCAGTCGGCCACCCGGCATTCCGACACCGTCATGGTTTCGCAGCCTGCCAAAGCCACGACAGAGGCTAAAACCAGGAATTTGAGCGGCGTCATGCGCGGATTCTAGTGCTTTGAGTCAGACGACCTGCCCGGCTTCCAGCGCTTGAGCAACAGGGCATTGCTCATGACGCTCACTGAACTCATGGCCATGGCGGCACCGGCCACCACTGGATTCAAAAATCCGAACGCCGCCAACGGAATGCCGGCCACGTTATAGGCAAAAGCCCAAAACAGGTTTTGCCTGATTTTGGCCACCGCGCGGTCCGAGATGTCCAGGGCCGCCTCAATCAGGAGAGGGTCGCCCCGCATCAGGGTGATGCCAGCGGCGTGCATGGCCACGTCTGTGCCGCCACCATCCAGGTTGGCCATGGCCATGCCAACCTGCGCTGCTGCCAAAGCTGGCGCATCGTTGACGCCGTCACCCACCATCGCCACGGTGTGTCCTCCTTGTTGCAGTGCCACTACTCTGGCGGCCTTATCGCCCGGCAGCACCTCTGCCATGACTTCACCTGATTCCGGTGATAACCCCAGGCGGCGCGCCATGGCCTCTGCGGCACCCCGGTTGTCGCCTGAAATCATCACGGTCTTGATGCCTCTTGCCCGCAAAGCCGCAATCGCCTCTTTGGCGCCGGGCTTGGGTTCGTCGCTGAAGGCCATCAGTGCGCACAAGCGCAAGCCCTCAGACGTGCGCTCTGCCATGGCCGAGACAGTGGCTCCCTGGGCCTGCAGTTCGGCCGCCTGTGAGGCCAGGCTTTGGGTATCCACCTCCAACTCTTCCATCCAGCGCAAGCTGCCAATAAGGAAACTGCGCCCTGCCACCTCCCCTTCAGTGCCCCGGCCGGGCACTGCCTGCACGTTGTCGGGCGCACCAAAACTCAGGCCTTTGTCTTGCGCATACCGGGTGACCGCGCGCGCCAAGGGGTGTTCGCTGCCGCTTTGCAGGCTGGCGGCAGACCGAACAGCGGCTTCCTCGGTAATGCCGGGCGCGACCAGAAGCCTGCTCAGCTTGGGTCGGCCCAGGGTCAGGGTGCCGGTTTTGTCAAAAGCGACGATGTCGACCTTGTGCGCCAACTCCAGCGCTTGCGCGTCCTTGATCAAAATGCCATGCTGCGCTGCCACCCCGGTCCCCGCCATGATGGCTACCGGTGTGGCCAAACCCAAGGCACAGGGGCAGGCAATGACCAGCACCGCCACGGCATTGATCAGCGCCTCCTCAAACGAATGGCCCGTGAGCCACCAGCCCAGCACCGTGACCAGCGCAATCACCAGCACCACGGGCACAAACACCGCACTCACCTTGTCCACCAGGCGTTGAATAGGCGCCTTGGCCGCCTGTGCGTCTTCCACCAAGCGAATGATGCTGGAGAGCACGGTCTCGCCCCCCACGGCACCCACCTGCATCACCACGCGCCCGTCTCCATTGATGGAGCCCCCCGTGAGCACGGCCTGCGGCTGTGAATCTGCATGTTTCTCCACAGGCAAGGGTTCGCCCGTGAGCATCGATTCATCGACCTGGGTGTGACCTTCCAGCAGCAAGCCGTCCACCGGAAAACGCTCGCCGGGCTTGACCACCAGCCGGTCACCCACCAGCACTTCCGTCACGGGTACGTCTACTTCGCCGTCCGGCCCCATGAGGTGGGCCGTGTCCGGGCGCAGTGCGTGCAAGGCCCGAATCGCCGACGTGGTCTGGCGTTTGGCGCGGGTTTCCAGCCATTTTCCCAGCATCACCAGCGTGATCACCAGCGCCGAGCCTTCAAAGTACAGATGCACCATGTCACCCGGCTGGGCCGTAAGCCACAGCCATACCGATAAGGCCCAGCCGGCGGTCGTGCCGATGGATACCAGCAGGTCCATGTTGCCGGTGCCCGCCTTCAGCGCATGCCAGCCACCCCGGTAAAAGTGGGCGCCCAAAATGAATTGCACCGGTGTGGCCAGCGCAAACTGCATCCACGCCGGCAGCATCCAGTGCAGGCCAAACAAGTCACCGGCCATGGGCAGCACCAGCGGTGCGGACAAGGCCAGACCTATAGCCACAGGTAAAAAACCTGCCCAGGGTGAAGCGTTTTCGGCCAACACGCCAGCGTCACTGGCGCGCGGCTCGTAGCCGGCATCGCGCACGGCGCGGCGTAAGCGGGCCTCGATGTTCTCGGCCTGCACAACCTGGATGCGAGCCGACTCGGTAGCCAAATTGACGGCCACCTCCTGCACACCGGGGATTTTTTTCAATGCGCGCTCGACCCGGCCCACGCAAGAGGCACAAGTCATGCCGCCGATACCAATGTCAATGGAAAGTGCCGCGGGCGTCGTCTCGAGGCTGGCGTTGAGGTGGGAGTTGGGGGTCTCTGTCATGGATTCATCCTAAACCTATCTGGTTGAACGAGCTTCACGCTATGCTTGCCGGCCCAGTGACGTTTGATCATTTCACCGACAGGAGCTTTCCATGAACCAAACCTTTACCGTCACCGGCATGACCTGTGGCCATTGCGAAAAAGCCGTGACCCGCGCGTTGAAGCAGGTGGACCCACAAGCCGAGGTCAGCATCAACAGGGCTGCCAACCAGGTGGTGGTGCAGTCCGGGCAAGCGCGGGAATTGCTGGCCAAGGCCATTGCCGAAGAGGGCTACGAGGTAGCGCCAGCATGAGGTCCTTCAGCATGCGGTTGTCATCAATAAATAGCAGAAAAGCCTTATTTTTCCTCGCCTGGAGCCCTTTTTTATTTTGAACAGGGCACCATAAGCGAGATTGTCACCCGCTTGCTGCACCGCTTTGAGCGTGAAGGCTGGATTGCCCTGGGCCGGGAACACATCCAGATCATGGACGGGCCAGCACTGCGTGACTTTTGTCACCGACAAACGGGTCTGTAAAGCGCCTAATGCAAGCTTCATCGTTCATCAAGGAGCTCAACATGAAAACAAATGAAGGCGGCATTGACCGCGGAGTGCGCGTTGTGGCTGGTTTGGCCCTGCTGGGCCTCATGGCCACCGGCAACATCGGAGTGTGGGGTTGGCTTGGCGTGATGCTCTTGGCCACCGGCCTGATAGGCTGGTGCCCGCTCTACACCGTGTTGGGCGTCAACACCTGCCCGATGAAGAGCAAGTCCTGACGTTTGCTATTGAAAAAATCATTCAAAGCATTGCATCACCCTGACCACAGGCCGATTCGATGCCAAAAATGCCTACAGCGCAGCTTCCAGGATGCGGCGGCTGACGTCAACCGTCAGATCGCCATGTTCGCTCAGCTTGGTCATGCCGTGGGCTTCGAGCTGGGCAACCACCACGTCGATGGCCTCAGCGCCCAAGCCATAGGCACTGAGGTGCGTGGGGATGCCCATGCGCTCAAAGAAGTTACGGGTGTGGTCAATGGCCGCGGTGATGCGCTCATCAATTGTGCCGCTTGTGATGCCCCAGACCCGCGCACCGTATTGCAGCAGTTTGTCGCGCTTTTGAACCCGGCGCTCGTTCAACAACGCGGGCAACACGATGGCCAGCGTGCGGGCGTGGTCAATGTTGTGCTGTGCCGTGAGTTCATGTCCAATCATGTGGGTCGCCCAATCTTGCGGCACCCCGGCACCAATCAGGCCGTTCAGCGCCAACGTGGCGGTCCACATCAGGTTGGCGCGGTCATCATAGACAGGCTCGGGCGACGCCAGCAGGCGCGGGCCGATTTCTATCAGGGTTTGCAGCAGCCCTTCAGCAAAACGGTCTTGCACCGGGGCATTCACCGGGTAGGTCAGGTACTGCTCCACTGTATGGACAAACGCATCCACCACGCCGTTGGCCAATTGCTTCACCGGCAAGGTGTAGGTTTTGGTCGGGTCCAGCACCGAGAACACGGGGAACAAATGCCGGCTGCGAAACGCCAGCTTGGCCCCAATGTCGCGCCGGGTGATGACCGAGCCGTTGTTCATCTCCGAGCCCGTGGCCGGCAAGGTGAGCACAGTGCCAAACGGCAAGGCCTTGTCGATGTTGCGCCCGCCTTTGAGCAAAATGTCCCAGGGTTCGCCCTCAAAAGGCACGGCCGCGGCAATGAACTTGGCCGCGTCGATCACGGAGCCACCGCCTACGGCCAGCAAGAAGTCGAAGCTTTCAGCCCGCACTTGTTCCACTGCTTTCATCGTGGTCTCAAAGCTGGGGTTGGGCTCAATGCCGCTGAAGGTGCTGTGGGTGCGCGCGCCCAGGGCTTGCCGCACTTCGCCTAGCGTGCCGGTTTTTTCGGCGCTCTCGCCACCGACCAAAATCAGCACTTTGGCCGCGGCAGGAACCAGCTTGGCCAGATCAGCGATGCGGTCCTTGCCAAAAATAATGTGGGTGGGGTTGTGGAAATCAAAATTCAGCATGGCGTTTCTTGGTGATGTGAACACTGGCAGGGTAACAAACTGGGTTGGACAGCACCCTGCGCCCTTGACAATGGCCCTTTTGCTTCCCCTCAAGCCACAACCACAGGCGCAACCGCTGATGCATCGATGCTCATCCCCTCACCACCCAGCGCTTCGAACAAGTCAGGCAACAACTTGCGCAGTTCACCCGTCGCAATGGCGGTGTCGGTATCAAAACCATCGTCCTTGCCTTTGGAGGCGCCTTCAAACACCACGTCCAGAAACGCCAGCTTCTTGATCTGCAGGCCTTCGGTCAGCACGAACGACACCCGGCTGTCCCAGGTCAGCGCCAGTCGGGTGGGCAACTTGCCGCTTTCGACATATTGCTTGACCTCTTCGGTATCCAGCGGATGACGTGAATAACGCACCACCGCCTTGGACTCGTCAGCCGCCTTGAGTTCGCACTCGCGGTCCACGGTGAACCCGGCGGGCGGTTCCTGCGTGATCAGCCACTCGGACATGGCGGCAGTGGGCGACACCTTGGTGTCAATGAGCGCCACAGCCAGGCCGGGCAGGCATTTCACCAGCATGGTCACCACCTCGTCGGCCCGGCCCTGGCTACCGGCATCAATGCACAGCAGCAAGGCATCCGGGTCAATCCACACCGTCACGGCCGATTCTTTGGTGAAAGCCATGGGCATCAGCTGGAGCTTGATGTCGTCCTTGATCTCCCGCAATTCTTTTTTGCCGGGTTTGCGGCCGGTGGTGGCCTCAATCTGTTGGGCGCGCTCGTTGGCTTTGCGGGTCACCACTGTGCCAGGCACGGCTTTGGTTTCAACTTTGAGTTTCAAGATCAGCTGCCCGCCCACTGACTCCACCAGGGGGCCATTGGCTGCGCCACGGGGCTCGATCCAGCCGATGGCTTTTTCCTGGCTGGCACCACATTCCACGAAACGCGCGGGGTCCAGCCCCTCTTCCATTTGCGCCAGAGTGGCAGACCAACCGGCCCCAATTCGATACACGATCACGTTTTTGAACACTTGCAACCTTTATTGATGATTCACACGATTTCTCAGTCGCCAATCATCCCATCAAACACCGCCCGAACTTTTTCACGCAACTTTACAAAATCTCAATCCTGCCTCACGGGCCCGATACACACTGGGAACACACTTCATTTCAAGCTGGTGCCACTTCCCGAGCACCAGAACTACTGAAAAGGAAATACCCATGAAATCAGTCTTTAAACCTCTTGCCTTGACCCTGGCCATAGCTGTTGCCGGTTTTTCTGCCTATGCCGCAGGTCCGGGTGAAGGCCCTGCTTGCATGGGTGGCGGTATGTCCATGCAAGACGGCACGGGCCACCACGGCATGAGCCGCATGGACCCGGCCAAGATGCAGGCACGCATGGACAAGCGCAACGCCAACCTTAAAAACCAACTCAAGATCACGGCAACCCAGGAAACCGCTTGGGCCACCTATGTCGCTGCCATGAAACCCCCAGCCGGCATGATGGCCAAGTCGACAGAGTGGGCCGAGATCGCCAAGCTACCCACCCCTGAGCGCATCGACAAGATGAAAGCCCTGCGCAGCCAGCGCATGAATGAAATGAGCACCACCATGGACAAACATGGCGAAGCCACTAAAGCCCTGTATGCCGCCCTGACACCCGAACAGCAAAAGGTCTTTGATGCCCATGGCAAGGGCTCCATGGGCGGCCGCCATCATGGTGGCACCAAGTCCTGAGGCCAGCAGCCCGGCTGACCTGAGTGCCAGCCGGGGCTTGGAGCATGAGCAAAATGATAAACCTGTGGACAGTTGCGGTGAAAACGAAGACTTATCCACAGGAAGTTCAAAAACCCTGAAGTTATCCAGTTTGTGGGTACAGTCGGGAAGCACTAACCCACACAGGGGTTGGCATGGTCCAAGTGCTTGATTCGAAAGACAAATATGGCCTTGTCCACAGAAATTGGGTCGCTCTATCTACTACTACTATTTATTAATAGAACCATTAGAAGATAAGACAAAGCAAACCCTTCGGGCCCCAAGGCGTGTAGCAGATGCAGACATTTCCCCACTGAAAATCCAATGAAATCGGTCTCTAGTCAGCGTTTCTATTGGTTTATTTGCTATTAAATAAATTTATTTCAGCGGAGATGTATGGCACTGAATGTCGTTGCCAGCCGTTGTGGATAGGGCGTCGTCCACCACACTCAGAATCGCCACAGACGCGGTGATCGAGCTTTTGGCCAGGTTCAGGGACGCCAGTGTTGCCAAAAATGGGTTTAATGCTATCGAGGTTCTAACCCAGCGTCAGCGCCCGAGTTTTTGGCACCGAAAAACGCTCACAGGGGTCATCAGGCTTCTGGAAGTCCCTTCCGGTCAGCTGCCATTCAACACGGCATTTTTAGC
>CALRWE010000106.1:0-15722 GCA_943371745.1 Rhodoferax sp. OV413 | reverse complement strand
TCGGCAGTCCGATTGCCCGTGCCTTGATTGGCAAGGAGCAAGGTGATACGGCTGAAGTTCAGGCGCCCGGCGGAATCAAACGTTATGAAGTGGTAGCCGTCAGCTACATCTGAGCGGATGTCAAGGCTGTCAATTTGGGTGGCGGCCTTGTGGTGGGCCAGCTTGAGCACCCTGGGATTCCTGGTGGTGCCGCTGTTGTTTGCCCACTTGCCCACACCAGCTGTTGCAGGCGCGATGGCAGCCAAGTTATTTTCTGCCCAGACCTGGGTGTCAACGGTATGCGGCTTGTTCTTGTTGATGACCACGAGGTCTAATCACGTTCCAGCCATTAAATCTATTGACTCAATAGCTATTATTTTAATAGTGGGTGGGCTGTTGCTGGCCCTGCTCGTGGAATTTGCTGTAGCCCCGCGCATCGTGATGCGCGAGAACCTGAAAATCTGGCACAGCGTGGGTAGCGGGATGTACCTGCTGCAATGGCTGTGCGCTATGGTGATCTTCTGGAAATTAAATCGGCGCGAACCGTGATCAGGTCTGGCTGCGTTTTTTGATGCTGATTTGCTTTGGTTTCGCGCGTTTGACCTGGCCACCGGCCGTGAGGCGCTGATTGCCGAGCACACGCAAGGTTTTGACTTCAGGGCGCTGACCAGCTTGCTTGCTGTATTTAAGGACTTTGAAGTCCCGTGGGCCAGGCATGCGGTTTTCGTCAACCACTTTCTCGCGCTCTGGCATGGGGCGCCACAAAACCAGCAGTTTGCCGATGTGTTGAATAGGTGCTGCATTGAGTTCGTCAGCCAGGGTTTGGAACATGGCTTCACGCGCGGCGCGGTCATCCGAAAAGACGCGGATCTTGATCAATCCGTGCGCGTTCAAGGCGGCATCGGCTTCTTTCTTGACGGCGTCAGTGAGTCCGTCCCCGCCCACCATGACCACGGGGTCCAGGTGGTGGGCTTCGGAGCGATGTTCTTTGCGTTGAGCAGGGGTCAGTTGAATTTGAGACATGCCGGTATTATCGGTTACGAAGGTATAAATGAAATCCAGTACAAAAAGCACCAAGGTCAACAGGGCCTGGATCAACGATCATGTCAACGACACGTATGTCAAATTGGCGAAGTTGGAGGGCTATCGGGCCCGAGCTGCCTACAAACTGAAGGAAATTGATGAAACCCTTGGTTTGATCAAGCCGGGCCATTTGGTGGTTGACTTGGGGTCCACCCCGGGCGCCTGGAGCCAGTATGTGCGCCGCAAGATGTCACCCAAGACCGCCACAAGCGGCGGCGCGGCAGCGGGTGAGCTCAATGGCAGCATCATTGCTTTGGACATTTTGCCCATGGTGCCAGTGGAAGGCGTGGTTTTCTTGCAGGGCGATTTTCGGGAGGCCGAGATGCTGGAGCGTCTCGCGGATGAAATGAAGGACCGCAAGGCTGATGTGGTGTTGTCAGACATGGCGCCCAATCTCTCGGGCATTGCCTCCGCCGATGCGGCTCGAATTGAAAATCTGGTTGAGCTGGCGATTGAATTTGCACAAAACTATATGAAACCACAGGGTGCCTTGGTCGCCAAAGTTTTTCACGGTGGCGGTTACGATCCACTGGTGAAACGATTCAAAGAAACCTTCTCGGTCGTCAAGCCGATCAAGCCCAAAGCGTCCCGGGACAAGTCCTCGGAAACATTTCTGGTTGGCATGGGCTTGAGGCATCCCTGATTTCCATGTTTCACTTGGGGCTGAATGTGCAAAGCCTTCGCCCAGCCTGACTTGAAACGCCTAAAATGACACCCACTTGTGATCTGTCATCTACTTTGTGTCTCTATTGGAGCCTCGCTTGAATAATCAGTGGTTCTCGAAAATAGCCGTATGGCTTGTTATTGCTCTCGTCCTCTTTACTGTTTTCAAGCAGTTCGACACGCGGGGGCCGGCCGGCGCTGGCTATATGGGTTATTCCGATTTCCTTGAGGAAGTCCGTGGTAACCGAATCAAAAGCGCCTTGATTCAGGAGGGCCAAGGCGGCACTGAAATCATTGCGACCACCAGCGACGACCGCAAGGTCAGAACCACAGCCACCTACCTGGACCGCGGGCTTGTGGGTGACCTGATTGCCAACGGCGTGAAATTTGACGTCAAACCCCGTGAAGAAGGTTCTTTACTGATGACGCTGCTGGTGAGCTGGGGTCCCATGCTCCTGCTGATCGGCGTTTGGGTTTACTTCATGCGCCAGATGCAGGGCGGCGGCAAAGGCGGGGCATTCAGTTTCGGCAAAAGCAAGGCCCGCATGCTTGACGAAAACACCAACCAGGTCACCTTCGCGGACGTGGCCGGCTGCGATGAAGCCAAGGAAGAAGTCAAGGAGGTGGTCGACTTCTTGAAAGACCCTGCCAAATTTCAAAAACTGGGTGGACGCATTCCTCGGGGTCTCCTCTTGGTCGGCCCGCCAGGAACAGGTAAGACGTTATTAGCCAAGGGCATTGCAGGCGAGGCTAAGGTGCCTTTCTTCTCGATCTCCGGCTCTGATTTTGTCGAAATGTTTGTCGGTGTCGGCGCAGCTCGGGTTCGGGACATGTTTGACAACGCCAAGAAAAACGCACCGTGCATCATCTTCATCGATGAGATCGACGCAGTCGGCCGCCAACGTGGCGCGGGCCTGGGTGGCGGCAATGACGAGCGTGAACAAACACTGAACCAGATGTTGGTGGAAATGGACGGCTTTGAGACGAATGTTGGCGTGATTGTGGTCGCTGCGACCAATCGACCTGACATCCTGGATGCTGCTTTGCTTCGCCCAGGGCGCTTTGACCGCCAGGTTTATGTCACTTTGCCCGACATTCGCGGACGCGAGCAGATCCTGAACGTCCACATGCGCAAAGTGCCCTTGGGACAGGACGTCAACGCTTCTGTCATTGCTCGCGGTACGCCTGGCATGTCTGGTGCAGACTTGGCTAATTTGTGCAACGAAGCTGCCCTGATGGCTGCCCGACGCAATGCGCGCACCGTGGAAATGCAGGATTTCGAAAAAGCCAAGGACAAGATTTTGATGGGCCCCGAGCGCAAGAGCATGGTGATGCCGGAGACTGAGCGCAAAAATACGGCTTACCACGAGTCGGGTCATGCCTTGATTGGCAAGATGTTGCCCAAGTGCGATCCAGTTCACAAGGTCACCATCATTCCCCGTGGCCGCGCCCTGGGTGTGACGATGAGTCTCCCTGCTCAGGATAGATACAGCTACGACAGCGAGTACATGCTCAGCCAGATCAGCATGCTGTTCGGCGGCCGGATTGCCGAAGAGGTGTTCATGCACCAGATGACGACGGGCGCCAGTAACGATTTTGAACGAGCTACCCAACTGGCACGTGACATGGTGACCCGCTACGGCATGACTGACGCGCTCGGCCCCATGGTGTATGCCGAGAATGAAGGTGAAGTCTTCCTGGGTCGCTCTGTGACCAAGACCACCACCATGAGCGAGCAGACCATGCAGAAGGTCGATTCGGAGGTCCGCCGGATCATTGATCAGCAGTACGCTTTGGCGCGCAAGCTCATCGAGGACAATCAGGACAAGATGCACGCGATGGCCAAAGCCCTGCTGGAATGGGAGACCATTGACAGTGAACAGCTTGACGACATCATTGCGGGCAAGGAACCGCGTCCGCCAAAAGACTGGACTCCGAGGGTGCCTCCGTCCGTCGGTGGGGACGGTAGTGGTGGTGGCATTGCTGCTGTCAAGCCTGATGTGTCGCCTTCAGCAGCCTGAACGCCACACCAGTTAAAGAACGGGGCCTGTGCCCCGTTTTTTAATTCCAAAATTTGCAGGAGCGATCCGATTCGCCATGAAATGGACCACCACCCGATTCAAAATTGATTTGTCGACGCCCAAGGTGATGGGGATTGTCAACGCCACGCCCGATTCATTTTCGGAGACGGGTTGTCACTTGTCATCCACCAAAGCGGCGCTGGCGCACTGCGACCAATTGCTCCAGGAAGGGGCAGATATTTTGGACATTGGTGGTGAATCGACTCGCCCTGGCGCCATGCCTGTCCCCGTGGAAGAGGAACTGGCGCGAGTATTGCCGGTGGTGCGTGAAGCAGTCAAACTGGGCGTGCCTGTGTCTGTGGATACCTACAAACCCGCCGTGATGCAGGCTGTACTCGATTTGGGGGTGGACATCATCAACGACATCTGGGCATTGCGCTGGGCTGAGCCTGGCGCACGCAGCGTCCCGAATGCCAGGGATGTCGTGCTGCAATACCCGGGGTGCGGCATGTGTCTGATGCACATGCATGGCAATCCATTGACGATGCAGCTGGCTCCCATGGACGGGGATGTCGTGCCTCAGGTTCTTCTGTTTCTGGAGCGCCAATGCCTTGAGTTGATCCGCCGGGGCATTGACAAGAGCCAAATTGTGGTCGATCCCGGTATTGGTTTTGGCAAGACGATAGCGCAGAATTTTGAGTTGCTGTCGCGCCAGCATGAACTTCTGGATCTTGGCTATCCACTCTTGGCCGGGTGGTCTCGCAAGTCGTCCCTGGCTGCGATCAGCAACTTGGCCAAAGATCGGATCACAAACTCGGCGTACCACCCGCGTATGGTCCCCAGCGTTGCTGCTGCCTTGTTGGCAGCCGAGCGTGGCGCCGCCATTGTTCGGGTGCATGATGTTCGGGAAACGGTGCAGGCCTTACAGGTGTTGCGTGCGATAAGCTCGCCGGGCGACAGGTGAAAATCAAATTACAAGGACAGGGAAATGAGCAGAAAGTATTTTGGGACGGATGGTATTCGCGGCGCAGTGGGGCAATATCCCATAACCCCTGACTTCGTGTTGCGGTTGGCGCACGCGGTGGGTCGGGTTCTCAAGCTAACCGAGGAGCGACCGATCGTGCTGATCGGAAAGGACACCCGGATATCTGGCTACATGTTGGAGAGTGCCCTGGAAAGCGGCTTCAACTCCGCAGGTGTCGATGTCGTGCTGCTGGGCCCTCTGCCCACGCCCGGCGTGGCCTACCTCACTCGGGCTCAGCGGGCCTCTTTGGGGGTTGTCATCAGCGCCAGCCACAACGCATTTTCTGACAACGGAATCAAGTTCTTCAATGCCCAGGGCGCCAAGCTTTCCGATGCCTGGGAGATCGCGGTCGAGGCTGCCTTGGAGGATTTGCCAGTGTGGGCAGACTCAGCCCATCTTGGCAAGACCCGCCGGTTGGATGATGCCTCGGGCCGCTATATCGAGTTCTGCAAGAGTACCTTTCCCAACGACCTCACCCTCAAGGGCATGCGGATCGTGGTGGACGGCGCGCACGGTGCCGCTTACAACATTGCACCGAAAGTATTTCATGAACTCGGTGCTGAGGTTGTAGCCATTGGTTGCTCGCCGGATGGGCTCAACATCAACCATGAGGTCGGTGCAACGCACCCGCAGGCGCTGGTCGATGCCGTCAAGGCCCACAGGGCTGACTTTGGTGTGGCTCTGGATGGTGATGCTGATCGCCTGCAGCTGGTTGACGCTGCAGGCCGTCTTTACAACGGGGACGAGCTGCTGTACCTGATGGTGGACGACCGTCTGGGCCGAGAGGAAAAGGTGCCTGGCGTCGTGGGGACACTCATGACCAACATGGCGATTGAGGTGGCCTTGACCGACCGTGGTGTGCAATTTGTGCGGGCCAAAGTGGGCGATCGCTATGTCCTGGAAGAGCTTGAGAGACACAAATGGCTGGTTGGTGGTGAGGGCTCGGGGCATTTGCTGGCCCTGGATAAACACACCACAGGCGACGGCTTGATCTCTGCCCTCCAGGTTTTGCAGGCCTGTGTTCGCAGTGGCAAGACCATGGCGCAATTGCTGGCGGGTGTGACTTTGTTTCCGCAAACACTGATCAATATTCGCTTGCAGCCCGGGCAGGACTGGAAATCCAGCGCGAACCTGGCCAGTGAGACGCAGGCGGTCGAGGCCGAATTGGGCGCCCACGGACGCTTGTTGATTCGCGCCAGCGGCACCGAACCCTTGTTGAGGGTCATGGTCGAGGCGCGAGAAGCGGCGCAGGCCAGCGCTTGTGCCCGGCGTATTGCGGCGACGATCACGGGCTGAGGCTGGACCGATGTCAACCCCGCCCCGGTTTCGCGTCTATCGTGCAGATTACGCCAACACCAACCACGCCGCAGCCTTGGTCAGTGTGTTGGATGCCTATGCCAGCGACCCCATGGGCGGTGGAGAGCCCCTGAGCGACTTTGCCAAGACCCATCTTGTGCCCTCCTTGGCTGCGCGCCCGCAAGCCTTCAGCGTCCTGGCGTTTGTGGCGGATGCCCATCACGCCGATGGGAGAGCGGTCGGGCTGGTGAACTGCTTTGAGGGTTTTTCAACCTTTGCATGCCTGCCCCTGGTCAATATCCATGATGTCGCAGTGCTACCAGACTACCGGGGGCAGCGTATCGCAGAGATGATGCTGGCGCTGGTGGAAGATATCGCGCGCGCGCGCAACGCCTGCAAGCTCACGCTGGAGGTGCTTCAAGGCAATGCGGGTGCCATCCGGCTTTATCACCGGGTGGGGTTCGCCAGCTACCAGTTGGATCCGGCCATGGGGCAGGCCCAGTTTTTGCAAAAGTGGCTTTCCTGAGGGGGCACCTGCGACAGGGGCATCCCCATAGAATGAATCCATGAACTGGCTCAGAAAACTTCCCGGCTTTCAGCAGACACCTTACGGTCTGGAGTGGCGCATTCTGCGGCTGATGCCGTCGGCTGGTTTGGCTGGCACAGTCTTGCCGGGGCTGGTGTCGCTGGCGGCGCGCTTCTTGATGTCCGGTGACAATGCTGCTGAACTGGCCCGGCGCATCCAGCTTCTTGATTTTTTGATGATCGGCTTGGTGATATTCATCTGGACCCTGGTCCTGACCGTGACGATTGGTTGTGTCATCGTGTGGCTCATGAAGGGTCCAGCCTACGTGGCCGATGGTTTTGAGGTGTCGCACAGCGACAAGCCCGAGCCCTAATCTCGCCCTTGATCCCTGGCTTTGACGGTTCGTTGCTCGAGTGCTGGTTGGTTGTCACGAAAATGCCTTGTCATTGACACACCGGCGCCACAAAGATTCTCCACCATCGGGTTACTAAAACCGAAGGAGAATCAAAATGAAAGAACTGCCCAATCCGACCTTTCCTGGTCACCCGTTTCTTTGCCCAAGGGGCTGTTTCAGCGCCACAAATCTGCACCAGCGCCGGTCAGTCATTCTCCTGTTGAGCCACCGGAGCGTGGCAGCTTGGAGGTGTCGTGGGCCCGGCACAACGATGAGGTCCGCCAGGCGCAGCGCCTGAGGTTCAAGGTCTTTGCCCAGGAGATGGGCGCACGTCTGGTCACCACGATCCCTGGCCACGACGTGGACCTGTTTGACAATTACTGTGAGCACCTCCTGGTCCGCGACGCGCTCACCCGCGAGGTGGTGGGCACCTACCGTTTGCTGACCCCTGCCCAGGCACGGCGCGTGGGTAGCACCTACAGCGACCTGGAATTTGATCTCACTCGCCTGCGCAGCTTGCGCGAACGTATGGTGGAATTGGGCCGCAGCTGTGTGCATCCCGACTACCGGCATGGCGGCGTCATCATGGCCTTGTGGGGCGCCCTGGCTGAATTCATGGTGCGCAACAAGCTCGACACCATGATCGGTTGCGCCAGCATCCCGATGCTGCACAACGGCATCGTGAGCGGCGATGTGGCTGCCAGCATCTGGCGACAACTTCAGGTGACCCACCTGGCAGCCATCGAGCACCATGTGCATCCCCGCTTGGCGTTGCCGGTGGATAGACTCGACGGCAGTTTGACTGTGGAACCCCCCGCGCTGATTAAAGGGTATTTGCGCCTGGGGGCCAAGGTGCTTGGCGCGCCCGCTTGGGATCCGGATTTCAACACCGCCGATTTGCCCATGATGATGCGCATTGCCGATTTGCCAGCCCGCTACCGCAAGCATTTTTTGGGGAATCACTGACACCTGTCACGTAGCTGTAACGGAACTGATCAACAATTGGGAGTTTTTTAGTTCTACCGAGCTGTCGATCCAATGTCTCAGTCCATCTCCCATTCGACATCCGACCACACTGCTGCCAGTGCCGTGCTTCTGGACCGCGATCACGCCATTTTGGCCTTCAACGAGCGTGTGTTTGACTGGGCCTGCCGCCACGACGTTCCGCTGCTGGAGCGTCTGCGTTACCTGTGCATCGTGTCATCCAATCTGGACGAGTTTTTTGAGGTCAGGGCTGAGCCGCACTTGGCGGCCAACCAGAGCAAAGACACCAAAGGCCTGTTCACGGTGGCTTCTTTCACCCGGCTGGCGCAGGCGGCGCACCGACTGGTCGCCCGCCAATACGCCTTGTACAACGATGACCTGATCCCGGCGCTGGAAAAACGCAGTATCAAAATCATCTCTCACGGGGATCGCAACCCGGCGCAGCGGCGCTGGGTCAAACAGTACTTTGCGCGGGAGGTCCGGCCTTTGCTGATACCCGTGGGGTTGGACCCGTCTCACCCGTTCCCTCAAGTAGCCAACAAGTCCCTCAACTTCATCGTGCGCCTCGGTGGGCGTGATGCATTTGGACGGGAAAACGAGATTGCGATTGTCAAGGTGCCGCGTGTCTTGCCGCGCATGATCCGTCTGCCTGAGCAGGTGGCTGGCGGGGCCCATGTTTTTGTTTCGCTGTCGAGCGTCATTCGGGCGCATCTGGCGGAGCTGTTTCCGGGGCGCGACATGGGTCAGTTTTCGCAGTTTCGGGTGACCCGCCACTCCGATCTGGCGGTGGACGAGGATGACGTCAAGAACTTGCGCACCGCCCTGCGCCAGGGTCTGGAGCACCGCCATTTTGGTCAGGCGGTCAGGCTGGAGGTTTCGGCCGGGTGTTCCGAATATTTGTCTTCTTTTTTGCTCAAACAGTTCGATCTGCCTGAATTGGCGCTCTACCGCGTTCCGGGTCCCGTGAATTTGGTCCGGTTGACCCAGCTCGTGGATTTGGTGGATGCCCCGGCCTTGTGTTTTCCGTATTTCAAATCTTGTTACCCAACGCAAATGACCCCCGGCGTGCCCTTGTTTGAGCAACTCAAGCAAGGTGACATCCTGATTCATCAGCCCTTTGAGAGTTTCGGCGGCGTGCTGGCCTTCTTGCGAGAGGCGGTCAATGACCCGGATGTGCTTGCCATCAAGCAAACCATCTACCGCACCGGAAGCGACCCCGAGCTGATGGGCTTGCTGCGCGAGGCCGTGCGCCGCGGCAAGGAAGTGACCGTGGTGGTGGAGTTGAAGGCACGCTTTGATGAAGAGGCCAACATCAACTGGGCCGAGATGCTGGAGTCCATCGGCGCACAAGTGCTGTATGGCGTGGTCGGGTTGAAGACCCATGCCAAGATGATGCTGATCACCCGCCGGGAAGGACGCCAGCTCAAGCGCTACGCTCATCTGTCTACCGGAAACTACAACCCGCGCACTGCGCGCCTGTACACCGACTGGAGCCACCTGACGGCCGATCGCTTGTTGACCACCGATGTTGAAAATGTCTTTGTTCATCTGGCCAGCCATAGTCGGTTGCCCAAGCTCAACCGCGTTCTGCTGGCCCCGTTTTATCTGCATAACAAGTTGATCGAAAAAATCAAGGCGCTGGGCGCCACGGCGGCGTCAGGCGGGCAGGGTCGTATCGTCGCCAAAATGAACGCCCTGACCGACGAGGCCCTGATCTCCGCCCTGATCCGGGCCGGGCAGCAAGGCGTCAAGATTGACCTGCTGGTGCGCGGCGCCTGCATGCTGCCCGCCCAAGTAGGGGGGCTCACCGACAACATTCGGGTGCGCTCGGTGATTGGTCGCTATCTGGAGCATTCCCGGGTGTTCTATTTCCGCCAGGATGGCGTTGAGGAACTGTTTCTCTCCAGCGCCGACTGGATGAACCGCAACATGATGCGCCGGGTGGAGCTGGCCTGGCCGGTGACTGACCCGGTGCAGCGCCAACGCATTGTGGACGAAGACCTGGTGGCCTACCTGCACGACGGTGTGGACGCTTGGGACCTGTTGCCCGATGGCACCTATGCGCGCGTCAAGCCCCCAGCGCGGAGTCAGGCGCATGGTGCGCAGGCTGCGCTGATGGGACGTTACGCGGGTCGATTCAATGAGCGGGAGGAGTGAACATGGACCTGGTCTTGTGGCGCCATGCCGAAGCGCAGGAATGGACCGAGGGCTGTGACGACATGGGCCGCACCCTGACGACGCGCGGTGAGAAGCAAGCCACCCGCATGGCCAATTGGCTCGATCGCCAGTTGCCCGAGGGGGCCCGGGTGTTGGTGAGCCCGGCACGCCGGACGCAGCAAACCGCCTTGGCGCTGGCACGCAAAATCAAGCTCAGGCCTGAACTGGCGCCGGACGGAACCGTAGCTCAATTGCTGGAGGCGGCCCAGTGGCCAGCCGCCAAAGGCTGCGTTCTTGTGGTGGGGCACCAGCCGGTGCTGGGGCAGACTATTGCCCAGCTGCTGGGCTTGACGGCGCCGGAGTGCTCTGTCAAAAAGGGCTCGGTCTGGTGGCTGCGCACCCGGGAGCGCGACGGGCTGCTGCAAACCGTGGTGGTCACGGTGCAGTCGCCGGAGCTGCTTTAACCGCCCTCCCGGTCAAGCTGCTCTGGCCAACGGCCACGCCCCGTAAAAACTCCACAAGGCCTGCATCAACCTGCAGTTGGCCGACCCGCTCACCGGCCTGAATCAGATCCCGTGCGACTCCAAGGCTGGTCTGCAAGCGCACTGCTTGCTCAGCCCAGCGCTTGGCGCGCTGCTTGGGTAGCAAGGGGCGCAGGGTTTCAATGCCGTAGCGCAGGCGTTTGGCCGCAATCCGGGTTTGGTGTTGGTTCTCGGTGCTGGCAGGGGCTGTCAGGTGAAGCTTGAGTCGGTCATGCAGTCGAGTGATGCGTCGCCGGGCCCAGGGGCGCAGGCCGATGTTGGGTTTGCCGGCCTGGGCAACCGACGTACCCTCCGTGCAGATAGTGTCCAACCACTCGGTGATGTCCAGCAAGGCGGTGCGCAGGCGGGGATTCTTCAGCGCACGGCGTACTGCCCGTCGCTTGCTGGCTGCGGCTTGACCCAGGGCCTGTGTCATCACCTGCCAGTCTTTGGCGCGGCAGGGATTGCCGTCGATGAAGGCGCTCTCCAGTGTTGGCAAAGTGTCTGTGCTGGCGACGTCAAGCTCCCGCAACTCGCTCAGCAAGTTGCGCAGGCCTTCCAGCGGCAGCCAAGTGGGGCAAGGATTGGCTTTGAGGGCGGATTTGAACAAACGCAAGGCACTTTTGAAGCGTCGCCAACCGATCCTGGCCTGGTGCACGACCTCAGGGTCATCTGAGGTGCCAAGTAGCGTGAGGTTGGTGGTGAATTGCCCCCACATTTCCTGCAGGACACACGCGGCCGCTTGCGCCAGCGTTTGGTCAGGTGACAGGTGAGGGGGCTGTGCCCGTCGCGGAAGGGACAAGGTCGGCATGGTTTGGCGAATTTTTTTGTATTGGGGCAACTCAGGTTAGCGCCATTTCTGCGCATGTCATTGACCCCAAACATGGACGCCACAAATTGCGGCATCCCGGGTTTCAGTGTTCGGAAAGCGTGAGTGCGCAGGGCGTTTTCTGCCATGCCACGACTTCTTCACGCAGCAGGTGCGCTGATTGGGGAAAGGCCTGGGCCCATTCGGGCGGGTAGGTCATGACAAAACGGTTGGCGTGCTCGGCTTCGCGCATCAAGGACAGGCCGCTCAAATCAGGGTCGCGCCGGGCGTGACACAAGGCCACAGCCACGCGCAGGGCCAGGAGTTGCTGAACAAACCCGGGGTCGTCAAATTCAGCTTCGAGCTTGCGCAGTTTGCCCCGGTGCCCCAGCACCAGCAGGCTGAGCTTGTGCAATTCAGTCAGGGAGAAGCCCATGGCGTCAGCATTGTCCAGGATGTAGGCGCCGTGTTTGTGGTATTCGCTGTGGGAGATGTGGCTGCCGATTTCATGCAATTGGGCAGCCCAGCCCAGCTTCCTGCTCAGGCGCTCGTTGCCTGGTTCGGCAGCGCGGGTCACGCTGACCAGTTGCGACTGAAGCTGCCCAAACAAATGCGTGGCGACATGGCCCACACGCAGGCCATGCGCTGTGTCGGTGCCAAATTTGGTGGCCAGGCGCTGCACTGAGCGCGCGCGCACGTCGGTGGGGGTGCCCGTGCCACGGCCGCCCATCAGGTCAAACAGCAGCCCGTGGCGCAGGCCACCAGTGGCCAGTTGCATCTGGTCGATGTCCAGCAGGTCAAACACGGCGCGCAGCACGCTCAGGCCGCCGCCAATGATGGCCCGGCGGTCATCGCGCATGCCCGCCAGGCGGATGCGGTCGGTGTTTTGGGCGCTGATGAGTTTGCCCTGCAGCCAGTCCAGGCCCTCCCGGTTGACGCAGCCCGCAGGCCAACCTGCCGCCACCAGCACGTCGGCCACGGCACCCACCGTGCCGGCCGAGCCATAGGCGACGTCCCAGGCATCTCGCCTGTAAGCATTGAGCGCTTCGTCCAGCACGGCCTTGGCTGCAATCTCGGCCATTTGAAAGGCGTGTTTGTTGAGCTGGTTGTCCGGGAAATAGCGGGTGGACCAGGCAATGCTGCCAACCCGATAAGACTCCATCGTCTTGGGCTCGTAGCCTTGACCCAAAATAAGTTCAGTGGAGCGCCCACCAATGTCCACCACCAGGCGGCGCTCGTTGTCCTGGGGAAGGGCCTGAGCCACCCCCTGGTAAATCAGGCGGGCTTCTTCCCGCCCGGAGATCACCTCAATCGGGAAGCCCAGCACCTCATTGCCCTTGGCCAGAAATTCGTCGCGGTTGCGCGCTTCCCGCAAGGTTTGCGTGGCCACGGCGCGGACCTCAAAACTCTCAAAATTGGCGAGTCGCTCGCCAAAGCGAGCCAGGCAATCCCAACCGCGCTCCATCGCATCGCGCGTCAGGTTGCGCTGGTCATCCAGCCCACTGCCTTGGCGTACGGTTTCCTTCAGGTATTCGGAGCGGGCAAACTGCCCGTGTTCCATTCGCCCAATTTCAAGGCGAAAACTGTTGGACCCTAAATCCACGGCCGCCAGGCGAGTTCCGTTTTCCATCTGCTGTGCTTTCAATTTTTTGCAGCCGGCAGCATAGCATCCGGATGTA
The DNA here is from genome assembly GCA_943371745.1 of Rhodoferax sp. OV413. Lineage (GTDB taxonomy): Bacteria > Pseudomonadota > Gammaproteobacteria > Burkholderiales > Burkholderiaceae_C > Rhodoferax. The sequence goes on along the minus strand of CALRWE010000106.1, from coordinate 2,587 downwards.
ACGGCCTCGTGACGGCTTCGGGGTGACTTCAGATACTAATACATAGCAAAAGTGGCCTCTGGTCAGCGTCTTTATTGCCTGTATGGGTGTAAATACAATAGCGCTTTCTGTGGCCTGCCCAAGGAGATCAAAAGCGCTCGTCAGGGGCCAACAGGGCGTAGCGGTGTAATGGAGTCTGTACAGACCCGGTAATCCCCCTCAAAACCATGAGATTCCCCCTTGAATTCTGCTGAACTCGCCATGCTTTCCCTCGCCGCCTTTGACCAGGTGGTGGACGCCACGGCGGGTTTTCGCTCGCGCCCCGGCCAGCGCGACATGGCCGAGCGCATTGCCAGCAGCCTCTCCGATATCACCTTGGGCGAGCACCCCGACCCTGACAAAGCCATCACCGTCATCCAGGCCGGCACCGGCGTGGGCAAGTCGGCGGCCTACTTGTCCACCACGGTGGCCATGGCGCTGGCGCGCAAGACCCGGGTGGTGATCTCTACCGCCACCGTGGCCCTGCAAGAGCAGCTGATGACCAAAGACCTGCCGGCCCTGGCCGCTGTGCTGGAGACGCCCTTTGTTTTTGCCTTGGCCAAGGGCCGGGGGCGCTACGTGTGCCAGTTCAAGCTTGGTCAGTTTGCCGGCTCGGGCGCAGTCAGCGTCGATACCGCCACGGACGACCTATTTGGGCTGGACGAAGACCGCCCGCCACCGCCTAACGCCTACGCCAAGCAGTTGCAAGGCGAAGACCCGGAAGTGCGCCGCATGAACCTCTACGAGAGCCTGGCGACCGCACTCGCCGGTAACAGGTGGGATGGCGACCGTGACAGCCTGGCCGAGCAGCCCGATGCACGCGACTGGTCAGCCGTAGCCGCCGAGCGCCACACCTGTACCGCCCGGCACTGCCCGCGTTTTCGGGAGTGCAGCTACTACAACGCCCGCACCAAATTGGCCGAGGCCCATGTGATCGTGGCCAACCACGACCTGGTGCTGGCCTCATTGGGACGCAAGGCGCTGCCCGAGCTGGACAACTGCCTGGTGGTGTTTGACGAAGGCCATCACCTGCCTGCCGTGGCGCTGGACCAGTTTTCCAGCAGCATGGACTTGTCGGGCCTGCGCTGGGTCGACAAGCTGCCCAAAATCCTGCATGAGGTGAGCGAAAAAATCGGTCTGACCGTGGCGCAAGATGTCACCACGCTGGCCTCGCAGCTCAAAACGGCGATGTTTGACGTAGGCCGCATTGCCATGGACCTGCTCAAGGTCACCAGCACCGGCTATGACGGCGTGCACCGCTTTGCGGGTGGCGTTCTGCCCGAGCCGCTGCACGACCCCATCACCCTCATTCAAGGCCATGCCGGCGGCCTGTCCAAAGCGCTGGAGGCGCTTGGCGCGGAATTGAAGCTGCGCAGCAAGGAAGACCCGTCGCAGGCCGCTGCCAATTCGGTGCTGTATGCCAAGCTGGGCCAGCTGGCGCCCAAAATCAACAGCGTGGTGAGCACGGCCAACTTGCTGCTGGAGCACGGCGCGCAGCCGCTGGCCAAGTGGCTGCAGTCCGACACCAGCTCCGGCTTGGTGCAGCTGTCGGCCCACGCCTGCCCCATCGTGCCTGGCGACCTGCTGCGCCAGCACCTCTGGAGCCAGGTGCGCGGTGCCGTGGTGACCTCGGCCACCCTCACCAGCTGTGGCAGTTTTGACTACTTTCTGAACGAAGCCGGGCTGGTCAACAAACCCTATGTATCGACGCTCGCCGTGGAGAGCCCCTTCAACTACACCACCCAGGGCCAGCTGATTGTGGTGGAAACCACCGCCGACCCCAAGAATGCAGACGCTTACACACGAGAGATGGTCACCGAGCTCATGGCCGACCTGGGCCGGGTGGAGCGCGGCGCATTGGCGCTGTTTACCTCCCGCGTGCAAATGAAAGCCGCCGTGGAGGCGTTGGGCCCGGCCCTGCAAGCCGCTGTGCTGGTGCAGGGGCAAATGGCACGCGGCCGCCTGCTGGCCACGCACCAGGCGCGGGTGGAGGCGGGGTTTCCGTCGATTCTGTTTGGCTTGCAGTCCTTTGGTGAGGGTCTGGACCTGCCCGGCAAGCTCTGCGAGACCGTGTTCATTGCCAAGCTGCCGTTCAGTCCGCCGTCGGACCCGGTGGAAGAGGCCCGGTCCGAGTGGCTCAAGAGCGTGGGGCGCGACCCGTTCTCGGAACTGGTGGTGCCCGCCACGGGCATCAAGCTGCTGCAGTGGACCGGCCGCGCCATTCGCACCGAAGACGACCACGCCATCGTGATTTGCTACGACCGTCGCCTGCTGCGCCTGGCTTTTGGGCGGCGCATGCTGCAAGGCTTGCCACCCTATGCCGTGTCACGCCGGGTGGGTGGTGTGGCTATGCCGGCCTGACTGCCCCTTGCTTTTGTCGTGTCGGTCCACAATGGCGCATAGACATGAAGGAGTGATGTTTTGAACGAGTTTCTGAGAACGATGGTGGGTGTTGTTGTTCGGGTGGTCATGGTGCTGGCCGGTCTGATTTTTTTGGCCAGCGTGTTGGTGATGGCGCTGATTTTGCTGGGCTTGTGGCTGCTGCGCGCCATGTGGGCCAAGCTGACCG
>CALRWE010000105.1:0-15803 GCA_943371745.1 Rhodoferax sp. OV413 | reverse complement strand
CATTGGTACAAGGAAATATAAAGCCCGGCGAGCACCGCAGACAAAAATCATTGTAGGGGCAAGTTCGGGGCACAGCCGGAGCCCAAGTGAAAAATTCGGCCCTTAAAAACTTCCCTGAGCTCGGCTTGTTGCGCCAACACCCCGGATCTAGATCAGTCGGCCATCTTCACCCAGGGCGTGGTCCAGCCTCTGCAGCAGGGCTTGGAGGGTAGGGTTATTTTGCAAGGGCTGGACAACATCGGTGCCCGCCCGCCCGGGTGCAGCTGCTGTCGCGGGCGAGGCTGGTGCCTGGTCTCCCAGGTCAAAGGCCAGGTTGAGTGCTGCCAGCACAGCAATGCGTTCACGGGCGCGGACTTTGCCGCTGTCACGAATTTTGCACATGGCCGTGTCGACGCGCTCGACCGCTTCGAGCAGGCGGGCATCGCCACCATCAGGGCAACCCAGCAAATAGCTTTGGCCCAGAATAAGGACTTCAAGTTGCTTCATGGGGTGTCTTTACTCGGGGAAGTGAAGGCTGATTCGGGCAAGCGTTCAAGCAGCGCATCCACGCGGGCGCGAGCAGCGCCGAGCCGGGATTTGAGAGAGTCGCGCTCGCTCGTCAGCGATTCAACTTGCGCGTGGAGCAGCGCGTTGGTGCGCCGCATTTCTTCGTGGCGCACCAGCAAGCGTTCCACTCGGTCGGCAATCTGGTCGATTTGGGATGGGTTCGACATAGGGGTCATATTGTAGGGGCCGAGCACGGCTTCAGATGTAAACTCTAGCATGTTGGTGCTCGCGGTGTGGTTCGCATACCGCAGTTCAACGGGAAGCAGGAGGGTTGGTCCATCACGTGCCAGCCTAACCTGCGCTGCCCCCGCAACGGTAAGTGGACGAATCATCCGATTCCGCTTCCATCACAGCCACTGAGCGTTCTGAACATGCGCTTGGGAAGGCGATGGAGGTTGTTCCACCAGCCCGGATACCGGCCAACACGGTGGCTGCACGCTTGCGTGCAACCGTGACGCTCATGCACTGTCGGGGAAGACGGTGAGGGCTTTTAGATGGTTCTTTTTATTTCATGAAAACTTGTGTTTCCTCCAAGCGCGGTAGCGCTTGCGCACGCCTGTCTGTTTTCGCTTTGGCGATGTCTGGCGCTTTTTTGGCTCAGGCCCAGAACCTCACAGCTCAACTTTCACCCGTGGTGGTTACGGCCAACCGGGTGGCTACACCGCTGGTGGATGTGCTGGCCGACGTCACCTTGATTGACCGGGCCACCCTGGACCGGGCTGGGCAAAGTTCTCTGCGGGATGTGTTGGCGCAACAGCCCGGTGTTCAGCTGGTCAGCAACGGCGGCTATTTTTCTTCATCAGGTGTGTTTTTGCGGGGAGCCTCCTCGTCGCAGACCATTGTGCTGGTGGATGGCGTGCGCGTTGGCTCTGCCACCTCGGGCGGCGCTCCAATCGAAAACATCCCTTTGGACCGGATTGAGCGCGTCGAGATCTTGCGCGGCGCGGCGTCTGCAATGTATGGCCCGGATGCGGTGGGTGGGGTGATTCAGATTTTTACCCGCGAACCGGCCGAGGGTGTGCAAATGAGCGTGTCTGCGGGCGCAGGCTCGGACGGGCAGCGTCAGGCCAGCGCCTCACTCCGGGGGCGTGCGGGGATTTTGGGCTTCAGCTTGGGACTGTCGCGCGAACAAGCCACCGGCATCAGCGTACTGAACAACCCGGCTGCGGGCAGTTTCAACCCCGACAAGGACAGTTTCAGCAGCAACAGCGTGGACGCCAAATTGACGGCCAGGCTGTCCAAAGACCATCAGCTCACTCTGGGCCTGCTGCGCAGCGAATCCGAATACCAATTTGACGCTCGGCCATTTCCGAATCCGCTGGCGCTGACTTCGCTGACTGCCGATGCCATCGCCAGCCCTGTGCTGAGCAACGCCTATCTCAAATGGAATGCGCAGTGGCTGGCCCATTGGAAATCGACCGTGATTCTGGGCACCAGCGACGAGGATTCCGTGAGCGAGTACCGCCGGGTGACCGATGGTGCCTTTGGGGGCAGCAGCCAGTTCAACACGCAACGCACGCAGGCCACCTGGCAAAACGACATCACCATCGGCCAAGATGTTTTGTCGGTGTTGCTGGAGAACCGGTCCGAGGCGGTGGACAGTGCCACCAATTACCAGGTCAAGGAGCGTGACATCCGTAGCGTGATGGCTTCCTACGCCTTGAATCGCGACGCCTGGAGTGCGCTGCTGGTGGCCCGCAACGACAAGAACTCGCAGTTTGGCAGCTTCAACAACTGGGCGCTGTCGGGCGGCTACAAACTGGGCGGCGGCTTGCGGGCCGTGGCCAGCCTGGGCACCAGTTTTCAGGCCCCCAGCTTCAACCAGCTGTACTTTCCCGATTTTGGCAATCCGGGCCTGACGCCCCAGCGCAACCGGGCGACTGAGCTGGGCCTGCGGTACGGCGCGGGAGGTCTGAATCTGGGTGCTGTGGTCTACCACAACGAAATTCAGGGCTTTATTCTGCCGGCAACCAATGTGCAGAGCGCCATGGCGGTGCTGCGCGGCGTGACCCTGAGCGCCGACACACAGTTGGGCAACACCTACTACAGCGCATCTTATGACTACGCTGACCCGCGCAGCCAGCCCAATGACCTGCGCTTGGTGCGCGTGGCCAAAAACGTGCTGAATCTGCAGGCCCGCCGCGCCATGGGAGCTGTCAGTGTGTTTGGCGAGCTCAAGTTCTCCAGCAACCGGCAGGACAATAATTTGGCCTTCAACGGGCGCGACACACTGGCCGGTTATGGTTTGCTGAATGTGGGTGCCACCTGGAAGGTGCGCAAAGACCTCACCCTGCTGGGCCGTATCAACAACTTGACTGACGCCAGTTACACCCTGGCCAATACCTACTCAACCCCGGGGCGCAATGCATTTGTGTCCCTCTCCTGGGCGATGTAAATGAAGGACTCCACTTATCCAGCACCGTGTCTGCACTTATCCGCGGGAGGTGCTGCATGAGTGGAGATTTCGCTTTTCCTCAAGGCCCGCAGCGCATCGTCTGCATGACCGAGGAAACCACCGAGTGGCTCTACCTGTTGGGGCAGGAACATCGCATCGTGGGCATATCGGGCTACACCGTGCGGCCGGCCCGGGCGCGGGCTGAAAAGCCCCGGGTGAGCGCCTTTACCAGCGCCAAAATCGACAAAATTCTGGCATTGCAGCCGGATTGCGTATTCGGGTTTTCCGACATGCAGGCCGACATTGCCAGTGCCTTGATTCGCCACGGGGTGCAGGTCACCATCTTCAACCAACGCAGCGTGGCCGAGATTTTCTCGATGATGTTCCAGGTTGCGGCCATGGTGGGGCAGGCCGAGCAGGGTCTGGCCCGCATCACAAGCCTGCAGCGGCAGCTGAGTGACATTCAGCAGGCGGCGGCCTTGCCCCGGCGGCCTCGCATCTATTTTGAAGAGTGGGACGAGCCGCACATCAGCGCCATTCAGTGGGTGTCTGAGCTCATGGGCGTGGCCGGCGGGGACGACTGTTTTCCTGAGCTGGCGGTGCAGTCGCTGGGCAAGAACCGCATCATTACTGAGGGCGCCGAGATCGTGCGGCGCAACCCCGACATCATCATTGGCTCCTGGTGCGGCAAGAAGTTTCGCCCTGAAAAAGTGGCGGCACGGGCGGGTTGGGACGGCGTGGAGGCGGTCAAAAACGGGCAACTCTTTGAGATCAAGTCGGTCGACATCCTGCAACCCGGTCCGGCGGCGCTGACCGACGGCGTGGCGCAGTTACACCGCATCGTGATGAACTGGGCGCACACCCATGGATGAACGGCTGAGAATCGCCCGCAGTGAGCTGATTTTGGGCGGGCAAAAAAGCGGCAAGTCGCGCCGCGCCGAACTGCTCGCGCGCGACTGGCTCTCAGCCTCGGGCTCGCACCACGCGGTGCTGATCGCCACTGCCCAGCCCTGGGATGAGGAAATGCGCGCACGCATCGCACGCCACCAAACCGACCGCGCCGAGCGGGTGCCAGGCCTGCTGACGGTGGAAGAGCCGCGCCATCTGGGTGAGGCGATCCAGCAGCACAGCCGCCCGGACACCCTGGTGGTGGTGGACTGTCTCACCCTGTGGCTCACGCACTGGCTGATGCCGATGGAGCACGCTTCAAATGGCATTGTCGAGCCAAATAGGCCCCCAGCCAACGTATCCTTTGCACCAATAGCTATGCTTTTGGATAGATTGGTCAAGGCACCCGGCCCTGTGGTGCTGGTGGGCAACGAGATCGGGCTGGGGGTGATTCCCATGGGCGCCGAAGTGCGGGCTTTTGTGGACGCGCTGGGCCGCCTGAATCAGGATGTGGCGCGGGTGTGCCAGCGCGTGACCCTGATGGCGGCAGGCTTGCCCTTGACTTTGAAGGATGCGCCATGAGTGCCTGGCGCAGGCGGCTGGTTTGCCTGGTGGTGCTGGCCTGCCTTGGTGACGCCGGAGCGGTCCAGGCCGTGCAGGTCAGTGACGACCGGGGCGTGATGGTCAACTTTGACCAGCCTCCGCAGCGCATCGTCAGCCTCTTGCCGTCGTTGACCGAGACCGTATGCGAACTGGGCCAGTGCGCCCGGTTGGTGGGCGTGGACCGGTATTCCAATTTCCCTGCCAGTCTGGCCACGGTTCCCAAAGTGGGGGGCGGGCTGGACCCCAATATCGAGGCGATTGTGGCGCTCAAACCCGACGTGGTGCTGATGGCCACATCCTCGCGCGCGGGGGAGCGGCTGCGTTCGCTTGGCCTCAAAGTCGTGGCGCTGGAGCCCAAGACCCACGCCGATGTGCAGCGGGTCATCCTCAAACTCGGGCAGGTGCTGGGTGTGAATGACGCGCAAAATATCTGGCGGGCGATTGACGCCGGGGTATCGGCAGCTGCCCAGTCACTGCCCGCATCTGCCAAGTCCACGCGGGTGTACTTTGAAGTCAATCAGGGGCCCTACGGGGCCAGCGAATCGTCTTTCATTGGTGAAACACTCACCCGCCTGGGGGTGCAAAACATCATCCCGGCAGCGCTGGGGCCGTTTCCCAAGCTCAACCCCGAATACATCGTGCGCGCCAACCCGGACCTTATCATGGTGGGCGAGCGCAGTATGGACGGCATGGCGCAGCGCCCCGGCTGGGCCAGCTTGCGGGCGATGCGTGAACAACGCCTATGCGTGTTTCCCACGGCGCAGTCAGATGTGCTGGTGCGCCCCGGCCCGCGCATGGCCGAAGGTGCGCGGCTTATGGCGCAGTGCTTGAGTGACAAGGCAGCCCCCACGCCCACCAAAAAATCAACGGTCGCCGCCGGGAGCCGCCCTTGAGACTGCGCCGCGCGCCCTTGCTCTGGGCCCTGCTGTGCATCAGCCTCGCCTTGGTCGTACTGGGGGTGTGCGTGGGAAGCACCGGGTTTGAGAACCTGCTGCAGCCCTTGCTTAACCCCGCGCAAGATCCGGCGCAGCACGCCATGGCGCAGCAGATCGTGTGGGAGATTCGTTTGCCGCGCACGCTAGGCGCCTGGGCCGCAGGCGCCTTGCTCGGGCTGGCAGGTGCCGTGGCGCAGGGCCTGTTTCGCAACCCGCTGGCCGACCCTTACCTGCTGGGCAGTGCCTCGGGCGCCACACTGGGCGTGGCGCTGGTGCTGGCCGCTTTGGGTGGCGGAGCGGGCATGCTGGGCGGCAGCATGATGAACGAAGGCGTGGTGGTGAGCGTGTTTTCCAGCAACATGCTGGTGCGTCTGGGGCTGACCGGTGCGGCGTTTACCGGTGCGGTGCTGGCGGTGTTGCTCACGCTGGCCCTGTCGCGCGGGGTGCAGCACACGCTGCGCCTGCTGCTGGCCGGGGTGGTGGTGGGCGTGGTGCTGGGTGCCATGACGCATCTGGTGACGCTGATGTCGCCCGACTCGCTGCAGGCCATGCAGGCCTTCATGCTTGGCTCCACGGCCTTTGTGGGCTGGACGGCCTGCCTGTTGATGGCGGGGGTGTGGGGGCTGTGCGTGGTGGCTGCCGGCCTGCTGGGGCGGGTGCTGGATGGCCTGAGTCTGGGTGACGCCACTGCCCACAGTCTGGGCCTGCCGCTGGGGCCGATGCGCGTGGCGCTGGTGGCCGTGTTGGCGTTGGCTACAGGTACGGCCGTGGCGCAAACCGGCTTGATCGCGTTTGTCGGGCTGGCGGCGCCGCATTTGGTGCGCTCGATCATCAAAACCACCCATGGCGGGCTGATGTTCTTGGCCAGCCTGGTGGGCGGCACCTTGCTGATGGCGGCCGATGCGATGGCGCGCTGGCTGATTGCCCCGCAGGAATTGCCCGTGGGCGTGCTCACGGCGGTGCTGGGTGGCGGCTATCTGCTGTGGCTGATGCATCGCAACACCCGCCTCACCTCTGGCGGTGGGCTATGAATAATGCGACGTACTCTAAAGCACTTCAGGCAATAGATCTGTCGGCTAGCCTCGGAAACATCGAGATATTGCACGGCATCAACCTGGCGCTGCCGCAAGGGCGCTGGACCAGCATTGTGGGCCCCAACGGCGCAGGCAAATCGACCTTGCTCAAGGCGCTGGCGCACGTGCTGCCCCACACGGGCACGGTCGATCTTTTCGGCCGGCCCCTTCACAGCCTGCCTGGGCGCGAGCGGGCACGCCAACTGGCCTGGCTGGGGCAAAACGAAACCTCAGGTGACGATTTGACGGTGCTGGATGTAGCGCTTTTGGGCCGTCTGCCACACCAGGCCTGGCTGGCCGCGCCCAGCGCTGCGGATCACACGGCCGTAGAGCAGGCCTTGAGGGCCACTCAGGCTTGGGACTGGCGCCATCGCACCTTGGGTCAACTGTCGGGTGGCGAACGTCAGCGCGTGCTGCTGGCCCGCGCACTGGCGGTGCAGGCGCCGGTGCTGCTGATGGACGAACCCCTGGCGAATCTCGATCCCCCGCACCAGGCTGACTGGCTGGAGGTGGTGCACTGTTTGTTGATGGCTGGCACGACCGTGGTGAGCGTGTTGCACGAGATCACCATGGCCTTGCACGCTGACCAGATGGTCATCATGGCGCAGGGGCGCATCACGCATCAGGGCGAGTGCGCCGACGTTGCCACTCACCGAGCGCTGGAGGCGGTGTTTGATCACCGGATTGCGATTCATCCGTTGGCGGGGCAGTGGGTTGCTTTGCCTGTGTCTCGGATGGGTTAATGACTGTTCAGATGCCTTTTTTGCAGGATTTTTTGGCGGTCGCGGGTTGGCATGGCACTCGGCTCTGCGGCTGTCCCCCGCGTCTGCCTAGGGCAGACAGCTCCTCCTTGATGCCGCGGCGCCGAGTGCCGTGCCAACCCGCTTTTACGAGCGCAGTTCTCAATCCCTATTCGGGGTCAGACTCCGATTCTTTTCAACCGGTTAGATTTCAAAATTAATTGGAATCCGACCCCCATTCTTTAAAAGCCATGCAAATTGAAACTCCACCCTCTGAAAAGCCTTACGATAAACCCGAAGGCGAGCGCCGGGGGCTGGTCATCGTCAACACCGGCGACGGCAAGGGCAAGAGCACGGCGGCTTTTGGGCTGGCTTTGCGGGCGCATGGCCGGGCCAAGGAGGTCAAGATTTTTCAGTTCATGAAAGTGCCCAGCGCCCGCTTTGGCGAGCACCGCATGTTTGAGCAACTCGGCATTCCAATCGAAGGTCTGGGCGATGGTTTCAGCTGGAAGAGCCAGGACCTGGAGCATTCCGCGCAACTGGCGCGCGACGGCTGGCAAAAGGCGAAGGCGGCCATTTTGAGCGGGGACTACTTCATGGTGACTCTGGATGAGATCACCTACCCGCTGATTTACGGCTGGATGCCGATTGACGATGTGCTGGAAACCCTCAAGACCCGCCCCAGTCACGTGCATGTGGTGCTGACCGGCCGGCGTTGCCCGCCCGAGATCATTGAATTGGCCGACACCGTGACCGAGATGACCATGATTAAACACGCGTTCAAAGCTGGTATTCCGGCACAACGGGGGATTGAGGACTGAACACATTCTTTGAAATCATTTGACACGCACGATGCCACTTGAAACGGCTTGGCTCATCGGCCCAGCCGCCTTGCTGGTCGCACTGGCCATTGACCGCTGGTGGGGTGAGCCGCGCCTGCGGCTGCATCCAGTGGTCTGGATGGGCAACTACCTGGCGTGGGGCGGTCGACTCGTGCAGCGGGTGGCAGGGCAGGGCAGCGCGTTCGCCCACCGTGGTCAGCTGGGGTCTGAGGCCGATCTAAAGGCTTTTTGGCTTGCAGCCGTTGTTTGGATTGCGGGAGGTGGTGTTGTTTTGATAGCAAGCTACGCACTGCAATGGGGCGTTCTTGCCGTGCCGGGACTGCTGATGCCGATGATGGATGGCGCGCTGGGGTCGGTATGGGGTGGGTATGTTGGCTACTTTTTGGCTGTGGTCTTGATGGGCGCCCTGCTCAAACCCATGCTGGCCTGGGCCATGCTTAAAAGCGAGGTGCTGGCCGTTGAACAAGCCCTCAATCCAGCGCACGGCGGCTCTTTGGCGGCGGGCCGGGAACGGCTGAGTTGGCTGGTAAGCCGCGATGTGGCGAACCTCACCGACGTGCAAGTGCGCGAGAGTGCCATCGAGTCGCTGGCCGAGAACCTCAACGACTCGGTGATCGCGCCGATCTTCTGGTTTGTGCTGCTGGGTTTGCCGGGTGCGGCGCTGTACCGGTTTGCCAACACGGCCGACGCCATGTGGGGCTACCCGGGCGTGTACAAGGGCCAAAACTGGCAGTGGGCGGGCAAGTGGGCAGCGCGGGTGGACGATGCTTTGAGCTACCTCCCGGCACGCATCACGGGCGTACTGTTGGCCGTGCTGTCAGGCAGTGCCCGCTGGCAGACCCTGCGCCAAGAGGCCGCTCGCACCCCATCGCCCAACAGTGGTTGGCCCATGGCGGCAATGGCGCTGGCTTTGGGCGTTTGCCTGCAAAAACCCGGTGTCTATGCCTTGAATACCCAGGGGCGGTCTGTGCAAGACCGGGATGTGCCTCAGGCGATCATTTATGCACGAAAAGCGCTGTTAGCCAGCGTTTTGATTGCCTTGGTAGCTATCTATTTTGTTCATTTATTGGGGTTCCAAGGCCATGCCTTCTAACCGCGTACCCGATTGCATGGCCCTGACGCCATCAGCAACCACGCCCCGCCAGCATGGCGGGCCCGACGCTCTGGGCGTGCCGCGCTTTGATTTTTCCACCAACAGCAACGCCTGCGGCCCCTGCCCCCAAGCGCTGGCGGCCGTGCAAAACGCCGACGCCACCCGTTACCCGGATGCCAGTTACACCGACTTGAAACAGCGATTGGCTGATTTCCACAGGGTCGATGTGGGCCGCGTGCTGCTGGCGGGTAGTGCCAGTGAGTTCATTTTTCGCATCACCGCCTGGGTGGCGCGGCACACCGCCGGGCAAGGCCGGGTGAGCCTGCCGCCGCACAGCTATGGGGACTACGCGCAAGCTGCGCAGGCCTGGGGTTTGGGCGCCACGCTCAATGCCAACGCAGCGCAACTGGTCTGGGCCTGCGAGCCGTCCAGCCCGCTGGGGCAGGCGCATGCCGTTTGGCCGCTGTGGCTTGAAACCGGCCATTTCGCCACCGCCGCGCTGGTGTTGGACTGCGCCTACGCCCCGCTGCGTCTGCGAGGCTCGCCTTCACTGACCGCAGCCCAAGGCGACCACGTTTGGCGGCTTTATTCGCCCAACAAATCACTGGGCCTGACCGGTGTGCGCGCCGCCTATGCCCTGGCGCCGCAGGGTTCAGACGTTGCGGTGCTTGAGTTGGACCGCCTGTGCGCCTCCTGGCCCGTGGGCGCGCACGGCGTGGCGATGCTGCAGGCTTGGGTACAAAGCAATGTGCAAGATTGGTTACGCCAGAGCTTGTTCACCTTGACGCAATGGAAAGAACGGCAGATTGACCTGCTGGAATCCAGGGGATGGACCCTTCTGCCCAGCGACGCCAATTTTTTCTGCGCTCACCCGCCCCTGGATGATCTGGCGGCTGAATTACACCGCCTTCGCACCCACCACGGCATCAAGCTGCGCGACGCCACGTCCTTCGGGCTGCCGGGTCATGTGCGTCTGGGCGTGTTACCACCCGATGCGCAGGATGTCTTGCACGAAGCACTTTGTGTGTCAAATTGACGTACAATTTAACGCTTAAGGAGCTTGATCATGCAAACCAGCACCCCCAATGAATCCGCCCGAATCAACTTTCGCACCAGTGCCGAGCTCAAGACGCTGATTGAGCGCGCGGCGTCTATTACAGGCGCCACAGTGTCCAGTTTTATCTCGCAGACCATGTATGAGACGTCCAGCCGAATCGTCTCAGACACGGACACGCTCATGATGTCGCAAGAAGCGTTTGAAGCCTTCGTGGGCGTTTGTGAAAACCCGCCGGAGCCGACCGAGGCTTTAATCAAACTCATGGCTTTGCGCTGAATGCCCATCCAGATTGAGCGGCTGGGCGCGCACCACCAACGTGGCACCTTTGATTGCGGCGAGCCTGCGCTCAATGAATTTTTGTTCCGCCAGGCGGGCCAAATGGCTCGCAAAGGGTTTGGCAAAACCTACGTGGCGCTAGCAGACGATGGCCTGACGGTAGTTGGTTTCGTCACCCTCAGCGCAGGGCAAACCCAGACATCACAGCTGCCGCCACATCTCAAGCTTCCACGCTACCCCGCACCTATTTTGCGGATTGGCCGGTTGGCGGTTGACAAGCGGCAACAAGGCCAAGGTATCGGCCAGCAACTGATGTCATTCGCATTGCAATTGGCGCTGGAGTTTTCGCAACATGTGGGTTTGTATGCCGTGGTGGTGGATGCCAAGCACGCCCGGGCCAAAGCGTTTTATGAAGCGCTGGGTTTTACCGCGTCGCTGGATGACGCGCTGTGTTTGTATCTGCCGATCTTGACGCTTGAGCGCTCCATTTGACCCATGTCTTTAGACCACAGCACCCTCACAGTCCTGCGCGCGCAGCACCCTGCCTGGCGCCTGCTGGCAGCGGAGCATGCGCCGCTGGTTGCGAGCTTTTTGCACCGGGTGTTCATCACGCCCAATGTGCGGGTCATGGCGCAGGCCAATCTGGTCGAGGCGCTGGAAGACACCCTGTTTGGCCTGCGCGAGCGCCTGGGTGACGCCGCCTACCCCAAGGCCGCACACGAGTACCTCAATGACTGGGCCGCCAACGACAAGGGCTGGCTGCGCAAGTACTACCCGCCGGGCTCGGACGAGCCGCATTTTGACCTGACGCCCGCTACCGAGCGCGCTTTGTCCTGGCTGGTGGGCCTGAGTGAGCGTGCGTTTGTGGGCACCGAGTCGCGGCTGTTGACCCTGTTTGAGCTGCTCAAGCAAATGAGTGTGGGCAGCGAGACCAATGTGGATGCCCGCCTGGCCGAGTTGCGCCAGCGCCGCGACCTTATTGACGCCGAAATTGCACGGGTGCAGGGCGGCGACATGAGTCTGCTGGACGACACGGCCGTCAAAGAGCGGTTTCAGCAATTCACTGGTCTGGCGCGGGAGTTGCTTACTGATTTCCGGGAGGTGGAGCAGAACTTTCGCACCCTGGACCGCCGGGTGCGCGAGCGTATTGCGCTGTGGGACGGGGCCAAGGGCGCGCTGCTGGAGCAAATCATGGGCGAGCGCGATGCGATTGCCGACTCGGACCAGGGCAAGAGTTTTCGGGCGTTTTGGGATTTTTTGATGTCCCAATCCCGCCAACAAGAACTCACCGACCTTCTGGAGCGCGTGCTGGCCTTGCCCCCCGTGGCCGCGCTGTCGCCCGACCTGCGCTTGAAGCGCGTGCATTACGACTGGCTGGAAGCCGGCGAGCACGCCCAGGCCACGGTGGCCCAGTTGTCACAGCAGCTGCGCCGCTTTCTGGACGACCAGGCTTGGCTGGAAAACCGCCGCATCATGGATATTTTGCGCAGCATCGAGGGGCGCACCATTGCCCTGCGTGGTGCTTTGCCCAGGGGCGACTTCATGGCCGTGGATGAATTGACGACCAGCCCGGAGCTGCCCATGGAGCGTCCGCTGTTCAGCCCCACTGTGAAGACCGTGCTGACCAACGTCACGCTGGAGGCGGGCGAGGCTGAGTTGGGCGAGCTGAACAGCGCCGCCTTGTTCAACCAGGTTCGGGTCAACAAGGCACTGCTGGCCGGCCATGTGCGGCAAATGCTTCAAACCCGGCCCCAGATTTCATTGGGCGAACTGCTGCAGGCGCGCCCGCTGGCGCAAGGCCTGGGTGAACTGGTGACCTACCTGCAGATTGCCGGCGAGGCCAACAACTCGGTGGTGGACGAAGAAACGCTGGAAACCGTGGAATGGCAGGTGCCAGACACGGATAACGGTGCAGCGGGCAGCGAACCTCCTGAAATCACCCGCCGCGCCCGCTTGCCGCGCGTCATTTTTGTGAGAGATGCCGGATGACTGAGCCTGACCTGTTTGATGAACCTGCCACCACAACCCCCGATGCAGCAGCGCCGACGCACGACCTCACCACTTTGGTTGTACCGCTGCTCAAAAGCGTGCTGTACCGCGATGACGACGCGCCGCAATGGGCCGCCTTGCTCACCCTGCAGGCGCGGGTGCGGGACTATGTGGCCGTGCTGGGGCTGGAACTGGTGCTGGACGAAGCCGAGGGCTACGCCTTTTTGCGCGCACGCCCTGTCACCGATGAAGATGCCCCCAAGCTGCCTCGTCTGGTCGCCCGTCGGCCCCTGAGCTTTCAGGTCAGCTTGCTGTTGGCCCTGTTGCGCAAGAAGCTGGCCGAGTTTGATGCCGGGGGTGGCGACACCCGACTGATTCTCTCGCGCGACGCCGTGGCCGAGCTACTTAGGGTTTTTTTGCCCGCGGGATCCAACGAATCACGGCTGATGGACCAAGTGGACACACACCTGAACAAAATCATCGAGCTGGGCTTTGTACGCCGCTTGAAGCCGGTGGCCGGCAGCCCGCGCCAGACACCGATGTTTGAGGTGCGCCGCATTCTCAAGGCCTATGTCGATGCCCAGTGGCTGGGGGAATTCGATGCCCGGTTGGCCGCTTATCAAACCCAGTTGGCCGCGCCCGAAGGGGAAGCAAGCGATGAATGACAACCTGGCCGGCTTTCGCTTGATAAACCTGGAGGTGCTGAACTGGGGCACCTTTGACAAACGCGTCTGGTCGCTCAAGCTCGACGGCCAGAACGGCCTCTTGACCGGTGACATTGGTTCCGGCACGTCCACCCTGGTGGACGCGGTGACCACGCTGTTGGTGCCAGCCCATCGCATTGCCTACAACAAGGCCGCCGGGGCCGATGCCCGGGAGCGCAACCTGCGGTCCTATGTGCTGGGGCATTACAAATCGGAGCGCAATGAACTCAGCGGCAACGCCAAACCCGTTGCGCTGCGCGACGCCAGCAGTTACTCGGTGATTTTGGGCGTGTTTCACAACGCCGGATTCGACAAAACCATCACCCTGGCCCAGGTGTTCTGGATCAAGGACGCTGTGGGCCAGCCGGAGCGCTTGTATTGCGTGGCTGAAAAAGCTCTGAGCATTGCCGACGACTTTGCCCATTTCGGCACCGCCATTGATGCCCTGCGCAAGCGGCTGCGCAAAAGCGGGGTCGCGCTGCATGACACTTTCCCGCCTTACGGGGCGCTGTTTCGGCGCCACTTCGGCATTGAGGGCGAGCAGGCGCTGGAGCTGTTTCACCAAACCGTGTCCATGAAATCGGTGGGCAACCTGACCGATTTTGTGCGCCACCACATGCTGGAGCCGTTTGACGTGGCGCCGCGCATTGCCGCCTTGATTGGACATTTTGACGACCTGAACCGCGCGCATGAGTCAGTGCTCAAGGCCAAACAGCAGGTGGAGTTGCTCACACCCTTGGTGGCCGATTGCGACCGCCATGCGGCCGTGGTGATGGCCACTGAGGCCTTGCGCACCAGCCGCGAGGCGCTCAAACCGCACTTCGCGGCCATCAAGCTTGACCTGTTGAGCACCAGATTGAGCACGCTCACCGAAGACCTGGCGCGCGACACTGCCAAAGTCAAAAAACTTGAAGAACAACGCACAGCCCAACGCGCACAAGAGCGCGCGCTGCGCCTGAACATGGCCGAGAGCGGTGGCGACCGCATCGAGCGCATTGGTGCCGAAATAGGGCGCCTGCAGCTGGAGGTGGACCGGCGCAAAAGTAACGCTAACCGCTATGACGAGCTGCGCCGGGAACTGGGCCTGCTGCAAGTGGCCAGTGTGGAAGATCTGCTGGCTCAGCAGCAAACCTGCCAGCAGCTGCAAGACCAGGCCACCACCCGCGCCGATGACCTGCAAAACGCCTTGACCGAGGCCAATGTGGCCTTTGCCCAGGGCCGCACCGAGCACGATGAACTGCTGCGTGAAATTACCAGTCTCAAAGGCCGGCGCAGCAACATTGACGCGCAGCAAATCAATTTGCGCAGCGACCTGTGCGTCGCCTTGGGTCTGCGAGAAGACAACATGCCCTTTGTGGGTGAACTTTTGGAAGTGCGCGACGACCAGCGCGACTGGGAGGGTGCCATCGAGCGCCTGCTGCACAACTTTGGCTTGTCTTTGCTGGTGCCCGACGCCCACTACGCGCAGGTGGCTGACTGGGTGGACCAGACGCGGCTCAAGGGGCGTCTGGTGTATTTTCGGGTGCGCCCGGGGGTGCGCGCCGAGCAGCCCAGTCTGCATGCTGACTCCCTGGTTCGCAAGATGGTGGTCAAGCCTGATTCACCTTTTTACGCCTGGCTGGACCGCGAGATCAGCCACCGTTTTGACGTGGCCTGCTGCGTCACGCAGGAGCACTTCAGGCGTGAGACCCGCGCCATCACCCGCGCAGGCCAAATCAAGGCCGCCGGCGAGCGCCACGAAAAAGACGATCGCCACCGGCTGGACGACCGCAGCCGATATGTGCTGGGCTGGAGCAACGCAGCCAAGCTCGCGGCCCTGGACAGTAAACGCCGGGTGCTGGAGGCGCGTCTGGCCCACATCGGCAAGGAACTCAGTGAACTGGACCGGGAACACAAGTTGCTCAAGCTGCGCTTGAATTCACTCTCCAAATTGGTGGAATACCAGGACTATCGCGAGCTGGACTGGCGTCTTGTGGCTTTGGAGATGACCCGCCTGCAAGATGAGCGCGCCCAACTCAATGCCGCGTCTGACGTGCTGCAGGCCCTGACCGCCCAGTTGATCGCGTTGGATCGTGAGATGCAGGGCACCGAGAAGCAGCTGACCGAGCAACGCGACCGACGCGCCAAAACCGAACAAAAAATCAGCGACGCCCAAGCCCTGCGCAGCCAGGCCGAGGCGCTCCTGGGTGAACCCCTGTCCAAAAGCACCGTAGTGCATTTGCTGGCCCTGCAAAAAGAAGCCTTGGGTAGCCATACCCTCACCATCGAGTCGTGTGACAACCGCGAGCGCGACATGCGCGACTGGTTGCAAAAAGCAATAGATGCCGATGACCGCCTGCAAAAGCGGCTGGTCGAAAAAATCATCGACGCCATGCGCAGTTTCAGCATCCGCTATCCGCTGGAGACGCAAGAGGTGGACGTGTCCGTGGCCGCTGCAGGTGAATACCGCACGCTGCTGGGCAAGTTATCCAGCGATGACCTTCCGCGTTTTGAGGCCCGTTTTAAAGAGCTACTGAACCAGAACACCATCCGGGAAGTGGCCCAGTTCAGTTCGCAATTGGCGCGGGAGCGCGAGACCATCAAGGAGCGCATTGCCCGCATCAACCAGTCGCTTACGCAAATTGACTACAACCCCGGCCGTTTCATTGTGCTGGAGGCCCAA
>CALRWE010000104.1:0-15944 GCA_943371745.1 Rhodoferax sp. OV413 | reverse complement strand
GGAATCTCCTCTGGAGACCGTCAGTGCCTATGCCCGTGCGGCCAAGGCCCACGGCGTGCAGGTGGTATTGAACGCTGCGCCGGCCCAGCCTTTGCCGTACGAGCTGATGGCGCTGCTGGATGGTTTGATCGTCAATGAAGGTGAACTCTCGGTGTTGGCCGGGCAAAGTGGCAGCGTAGCCAGCAACCTGGCGCGCCTGACGGTGCCCTGCGTGGTGGTGACCCTGGGCCACCGGGGCGCGTGTGCCCGCAGCAACAGCACGTTGATCTTTCAGCCTGCCTTTCACGTGACCCCAGTGGACAGCACCGGCGCGGGCGACACGTTTTGCGGCGTGCTGGTGGCGGCCCTCAGCCAGGGGCACGACCTGCCACAGGCCATATCGCTGGCCAGCGCGGCCGGCGCCTTGGCCTGCACGCGGGCAGGTGCCCAGAGCAGCATTCCCGAACAATCCGAGGTCGCCGCATTTCTGGCCACCCAGCCCGGCGCCCCTGCTGACGCCGAAGCCCGCCTGCGGAACTACTGCGGTTTTGACAGCGCCTGAACGCCCGCCAGCAGCACTCTTACCAAACGCCACCGCCATGAAAACTCCTCGCAACTACCCTGTTATTTACGACACCGACCCCGGCGTGGACGATGCCATGGCCTTGTACTTTGCCCTGGCTCACCCCGACATTGAGGTGCTGGGCATCACCACCACCTTTGGCAATGTGACAGTCGACCAAGCGGTGACCAACGCGCTTTACCTCACCGGTATGGCAAGACGGACCATCCCGGTGACCCGGGGCGTGGCATCGCCCTGGTGCAAACCGCCCGAGGTGCCGCCAGCCCATATTCACGGCGCGGATGGTCTGGGTGACCTGCCGGAGCGCCTCATGTTCCCGGGGCAAGCCGACCCCCGGTCATCGGCCCAGTTCATCGTGGACATGGCCCGCGCCCGACCGGGCGAAATCATTCTGGTGGCGGTGGGCCCGCTTGGGAACCTGAGCCTGGCGCTCAAGCTGGAGCCGCGTCTGCCGGAGCTGCTGCGCCGGGTCATTGTGATGGGCGGCACGATTCTGGAGCCGGGCAATGTGTCGCCCGTGGCCGAGGCCAATGTCTGGAACGACCCGCATGCCGCCGACCAGGTTTTCAAAGCGGGCTTCGACCTCACCATGGTGGGACTGGACGTGACTCACCGTGTCATCCTGCCAGTGACGCTGTTCGAGACAATCGCCGCGCAGCACCAGCACGCCGCCACCAACACCCTGTTGCATGCCGTGAGGTTTTACGTGCGGCATTACAGCGGCCTGCACGCGCGCGTGGCAGAGCTTCAGGGCTGTTTTGCGCATGATCTGCTGGCCTTCATGGTGCTGGTCAACCCGGAACTGTTCACCCTGCAAAGCGGTCGCGTGCGGGTCGCCACCGACGGTCTCACGCAAGGGCAAACCGTCATGAAGCGCAATGGCGAGGCACCCTACCCGCATCCAGGCTGGGGCCCTGACATCCCGGACACCCAGGTGTGCCTGCAGGTCGACGCCAAAGCCTGCGTGGCCCTTTGTGATCGCATCCTGACGGGCCCTTGGTTGGCGCGTTGACCGACAGGCCGGGTTTTATATACCCATTACTTTATAAGTAAATCGCAAAAATGTAGTTTGCATCATAACGATGGGCCGTTAAAGTCCAGCCCCATGCATGATTTGATGTTCGTTTTTGCGGGTTTTTTCGTTGGGCTGATCGTCGGGCTGACCGGCGTGGGCGGCGGCTCGCTGATGACACCGATCCTGATCTTCTTTTTTGACGTTAAACCTTACCTTGCGGTGGGCACCGACCTGTTGTTTGCCGCCTTCACCAAAATGGGCGGTACGATCAAGCTGGCCCGGGCGCGCATCATTGACTGGCGCGTGGTCTTGCATTTGTCCGCAGGCAGCATTCCGGCGGCCCTAATTACCCTGTGGGTGCTCAACCGCGTGGGCGCCGCCAGCGCGCAGGCCCAAAGCCTGATGACCACCACACTGGGCTTCGCCCTGCTGCTGACAGCTGCAGCCACCCTCTTTAAGGCCCTGCGCGGCAAAGTCTCCCCCACCACGGTGGCGAGCGGCCAGGAACTGCGCGCTGCCACGCCCCGCCACTGGAGCTTGCCGCTGCTGTTTGGCGCTGTGATTGGCACCATGGTGACGTTGACCTCGGTCGGTGCCGGAGCGATTGGCGTCACGGTGCTGATGATTTTGTACCCGCTGCTTCCCTTACCCCGCATCGTGGCGGCCGACATTGCCTACGCCGTACCGCTCACCCTGGTGGCCGGTTTTGGCCACGCCTCGATGGGTTCGGTGGACTGGTCGCTGCTGGCCAAATTGCTTGCTGGCTCGCTGCCCGGCATCTGGGTCGGCTCGCACCTGATGACCCGCATCCCGGAGCGGGTGATCCGCTCTTTTTTATCCGTCTTGCTGGCTTATGCCGGCCTGAAATTGATTGCCTTGTAAGACCTTGATGGACAGCGCGCAGCACCGCCTCGCCCTGTCCCAACCGACCTGAACCATGTACCAATACACCGACTTTGACCGCCAGTTTGTACATCAGCGCGCTGCACAGTACCGCGACCAACTGGGGCGCCACCTGAATGGCCAGCTCAGCAACGAAGAATTCTTGCCCCTGCGCCTGCAAAACGGCTGGTATGTGCAACGTTACGCGCCCATGTTGCGCGTAGCCGTGCCCTACGGCGAGCTGTCCAGCGCGCAATTGCGCGTGCTGGCTACCATTGCCCGGGACTATGACCAGCCCAGCGCCCAGGTGTACCAGATGGCACTCACCACCCAGGCCGTGTTTGGCACGACCAACATGCCCGTGGGCTACGGCCACTTCACCACCCGCCAGAACGTGCAGTTCAACTGGATTCCACTGGATAAAAGCGCGGACGTGATGGACTTGTTGGCCACGGTCAACATGCACGGCATCCAGACCAGCGGCAACTGCATTCGCAACATCACCAGCGACGAGCGGGCCGGCATTGCCACCGACGAAGCGGTGGACCCCCGGCCTTATTGCGAAATCTTGCGTCAGTGGAGCACGCTGCACCCCGAGTTCGCGTTTTTGCCGCGCAAGTTCAAACTGGCAGTCTCGGGCGCCGAAGAAGACCGTGCGGCCACACGCTGGCACGATGTGGGCCTGAAATTGCTGCGCAACGAGGCTGGCGAGGTCGGCTTCAAGGTGATGGTGGGCGGTGGCATGGGCCGCACGCCGGTGATTGCCAGCACCATCCGCGAGTTCCTCCCGTGGCATCAGATCCTGAACTACATCGAAGCCATCGTGCGCGTGTACAACCGCTGGGGTCGCCGGGACAACAAGTACAAGGCCCGCATCAAGATTCTGGTCAAGGCCGAGGGCCAGCGCTACATCGACGAGGTGGAAACCGAGTACCAGCAAATCATGATTCTGGATGGCGGCCCACACACGGTCACCCAAGCCGAGCTGGAACGGGTTACAGCCTCATTTGTGCCTCCAGCCATCGTATCTATTGCCTCAATCGCTATCAATAACGAAGTCTCTGACGCCGAGCAACCCGAGTACAGCCGGTGGCTAAAGCAAAACGTAGCCGCGCACAAAAACCCGGCGCTGCGCGCTGTGACGCTGTCCTTCAAGCGCCTGGGCCAGGCGCCAGGGGATGCCACCGCCAGCCAACTGGGCATCGCCGCCGATCTGGCCGATCAGTTCTCGAGCGGCGAAGTGCGCGTGACGCATGACCAGAATTTATTGTTGCCCTGGGTCCAGGCGAGCCAACTGCCCGCGGTGTGGCACGCCGCCCGCACTGCCGGTTTTGCCAAGGCCAATATTCGCCTGCTGACCGACATGATTGCCTGCCCCGGTGGCGACTTTTGCGCACTGGCCAATGCCCGCTCGATCCCGATTGCCGAGGCCATCACCGAGCGCTACCAGGACTTGGACGAGTTGTTTGACCTGGGCGAGATTGACCTGCACATCAGCGGTTGCATCAACTCCTGCGGTCACCACCACAGCGGCCACATCGGGATTTTGGGCGTCGACAAGGACGGCAAGGAGTGGTATCAGATCTCTCTGGGCGGCTCAGACGGTTCTACCCTGAGCGGCGAGCCGGTGGCCGGCAAGGTGGTTGGCCCCTCCTTTGGCGCTGACGAAGTGCCGGATGTGATCGAAGCCGTGCTGGAGACTTACCGCGAGCAACGCTTGAGTGGTGAAACCTTTATTGACGCCTTCCGACGCCTCGGCATGGACGCCTTCAAGGGGGCTGCCAACGGCGCCCGCCACACCGCCGAAGTCGAAACCGTCTGAAAGAAATAACAATGAAATTAATAGCATCCAAGGAAAATGGCACGCCAGCTAGCGGCCTGAAAAGCATTGAAATTGCGAATGACGCCGATCCCCGAGAGCTGGCGCTTGACGGCGTAGCGCGAATTGACCTTAACTTTCCCAAGTTCACCGACGGCCGTGCGTTCAGCCAGGCTTTTTTGTTGCGCCGTCGCCTTGGCTTTAAAGGCGAGATTCGAGCCACGGGCGACGTGCTGATCGACCAGCTGGTGCAAATGCAGCGCAGCGGCTTTGACGTGGCGGTGCTGCGCGAAGACCAGAACCTGGACTTTGCGCAAGCGCAGTTTGACCGTTACAAATCCTTCTACCAGGGCGATGCCGTTGCCGTGCAGCCCCATTTCGCAGCCGAGGTGGCCGCATGAGCGCCATTGAATTGAACGCCCGCCCCTCCGCCGACTTTGACGCCAAACTGGCGGAAACCACCGCCGTGCTGCAGCAAGCCGCGCGTGACTACGCCGCCAACACAGCCGGTGGTTCAGCCCGCGTGACGCAGGCGTCCAGCCTGGGCGCCGAAGACGTGGTGGTGAGCCACCTGATCAATAGCCTGAGGCTGAACATTGGCATCTTTGTCCTGGAAACCGGCATGCTGCATGCGGAAACTCTGGCCCTGCTGGAGAAACTCCAGGCGACCTCACGCACCCCTGTTACCGTCTACAAACCGGTGCTTGAAGCCACGGTGGAATTTGTGGCGCGCGAGGGCAAGGACGCCATGTACAAGAGCATTGATCTGCGCAAAGCCTGCTGCCACATCCGAAAGATGGAGCCGCTGGCGCGCGCCCTTATCCACAAAGACGCTTGGATTACCGGCCTGCGCCGCGAACAGTCCGGCGCGCGGGCCGAGGTACCTCTGATTGACACGAGTGATGCCAGCCGCGTCAAAATCAACCCGCTGGCCAACTGGACTTGGGGCGATGTGTGGCACTTCATCAGTTTCAACCAGGTCGCCTACAACCCGTTGCACGACCAGTTTTTCCCCAGCATTGGCTGCGCACCCTGCACCCGGGCGATCAGCATGGGCGAAGATTTTCGCGCTGGCCGCTGGTGGTGGGAAGCTGCCCTTGAAGGTGGGGCCGCCAAGGAATGCGGCCTGCACGTGAATGCTTCCACCCCCCTTTCCAGCTCAACAGAGAGAGCAACCGCATGAACGCCAGAATTGACGCCGAGAGTTTACAAGCCCTGGACCACAAGCATATCGACCATTTGAGCAACGCGCACCTGGACGCCCTGGAAGAAGAAACTATCTTCATCCTGCGCGAAGTAGCGGCCGCGTTCGAGCGCCCCGCCCTGCTGTTTTCAGGCGGCAAAGACTCCCTGGTGATGCTGAAATGCGCCGAAAAAGCCTTTGGTGGACCGACAAGCCCCGGTGGTAGCGGCAACATCCCCTACCCGCTGCTGATGATCGATACCGGCCACAACTTCTCCGAGGTCACCGATTTCCGGGATTTCCGGGCCAAGGAGCTGGGTGCCGAACTGATCGTGCGCAGCGTCGAAGACTCCATGGCCCGCGGCACCGTTCGTCTGGCGCACCCCGGTGAGAGCCGCAATGTGCACCAGTCGGTCACGCTGCTGGAAGCGATTGACGAGTTTCGCTTTGATGCGCTGGTTGGCGGCGCCCGCCGCGACGAGGAGAAAGCCCGCGCCAAGGAACGCATTTTTTCGCACCGCGACAGCTTTGGCCAGTGGCAGCCCAAGGCCCAGCGCCCGGAGTTGTGGACACTGTTCAACACCCGCTTGCAGCCGAATGAGCACTTTCGCGTGTTCCCCATTTCCAACTGGACCGAGCTGGACGTGTGGCAATACATTGAGCGCGAGCAGATTGCGCTGCCCAGCTTGTACTACACGCACAAGCGCGATGTGGTCGAGCGCAAGGGCTTGCTGGTGCCAGTGACAGAGCTCACCCCGGCCAAAGAGGGTGAAACCGTGGAGTCCCGCGACGTGCGTTTTCGCACTGTGGGCGACATCACTTGCACCTGCCCCGTCGAAAGCACGGCCGCCACGGCTGCCGAGATCGTGCTGGAAACACTGGGCGCTGAAGTGAGCGAGCGCGGCGCAACCCGCATGGACGACAAAACCTCCGAAGCTTCGATGGAGAAGCGCAAGAAAGACGGTTACTTCTGATGAATACAGTAAACTTGATAGCGCCTGAGGCAAGTGATACGGAGGCTGGCGACCAAAATGACACTCAATCTGCCCTGAAATTCATCACCTGCGGCTCCGTGGACGATGGCAAGAGTACCTTGATTGGCCGCTTGCTGATCGACAGCCGCTCGGTCCTGCTGGACCAGTTGGCCAACGTCTCCAAGAGTGGCGAGGCCGACCTGGCCCTGTTCACTGATGGGCTCAGTGCCGAGCGGGAGCAAGGCATCACCATTGACGTGGCTTACCGCTACTTCAACACCGCCGAGCGCAAATTCATCATTGGCGATGCACCCGGCCACGAGCAGTACACCCGCAACATGGTCACCGCTGCCAGCAGTGCTGACGCGGCTGTGGTGCTGGTGGACGCGACCAAACTCCAGTGGCAAAGTGCCGCACTGGAGCTGCTGCCACAAACCCGCCGCCACTCGCTGCTGGTGAACCTGCTGCGCGTGCCCAGCATCGTGTTTGCCGTGAACAAGCTGGACGCGCTGGAAGACGCCGCCAAGCCTGAGACCGCAGGTCAGGCGGCGCTGGCGTTTGCCAACATCAGCCAGGCCTTGCGCACGTTTGCCAAGGCAGCGGGCATTGAGGTGACAGCCATCGTGCCGATTTCAGCCCTGAAGGGCCACAACGTGGTGGAGTCGGCACCGAACTGGTGCAACTATGCCGGCCCCAGCCTGTTGGACATTCTGGAGCAACTGCCCGCCACACCCGCCGACACAGGCATCCCGTTTTCGTTCCCGGTGCAGTGGGTCGAAAAGTTCTCGGCGTCGAGCGATACGTCTCAGGGCCGGCGCATTTTCTGGGGCCGGGTGGCTACAGGCGCAGCGGTGGTTGGACAAAACATCACCATTTTGCCCAGCGGCCAAACCGCCACTGTCGCCCAGGTCCTGGGTCACACGCGCCAGGTCGGCAACGTGCGGGCAGGCCACAGCGCCGGCATTGTCCTGGACCGCGAGGTGGACGTGTCCCGCGGCGACTGGCTGCTGGCCGTAGCGCCGCAGGCGCCGGCAACCCCAGCCGACGACTTTGACGAGCCCGTCAAAGCCCCCAGCCACTTCAATGTCACCCGTGATCTGAACGCCACGGTGACCTGGATGGACGACGAGCCTCTGGTGGCCGGGCGTGTTTACTGGGCGCTGCATGGGCACCGTTGGGTCAAGGCCAAAGTCAAACGCATCGTGCACCAGCTCGACATCAACACCCTGGCCGAGCACAACGCCACCCAACTGGCGGCCAATGCCATTGGCCACCTGGAGTTGACGCTGCAAGAAGCCATTGCCACCCTGCCCTACAGCCGCTCACGCTTGCTGGGTTCGCTGATTTTGGTGGACACTGCCTCACACAAAACTGCCGGTGCCGTCCTGATTAACTGACCCACCTTAAGCAACCCCAAGCGATTCAAGGCCAATGTGAATCAGGGGTTGGCGTAAACCCAATAAAATCGCGGGTTAACCCCCTACGTTGAAAATTACAAAATGACCCATACCGTCACCGAAGCCTGCATCAAGTGCAAGTACACCGACTGCGTCGACGTGTGCCCCGTGGACTGCTTCCGCGAAGGCCCCAACTTTCTGACCATTGACCCCGACGAGTGCATCGACTGCGCCGTGTGCATACCCGAGTGCCCCGTCAATGCCATCTACGCCGAAGAAGATGTGCCCAAAGACCAGCAGCACATGACCCAACTCAATGCAGATTTGGCCAAGTTGCCCACTTGGAAAAGCATCACCAAGCGCAAGGCGCCGCTGCCCGATGCAGACCAGTGGAAAGACAAGACCGGCAAGCTGCCCCTGCTGGTTCGTTAAGCGGTTCGCCGCAAGATGCAAAACCCTTCAAGCACAACCGTTCTTGACTTGGCGCTACTGGCCGACCTTATCGAGACCGATGCGGTCATCGTGGGCGCAGGTCCGGTGGGCTTGTTTCAAGTGTTCGAGCTGGGCTTGCTGGAGGTCAAGGCCCACGTCATTGACTCGCTTGACTACCCCGGCGGCCAATGTGTGGAGTTGTACCCGGACAAACCCATCTACGACATACCCGCCGTGCCCGTGTGCACCGGGCAAGAGCTGACCAACAACCTGCTCAAGCAGATTGAGCCCTTTGGTGCGACGTTTCACTTTGGGCAGGAAGTCACCACCGTCCAAAAGCAGGAAGACGGGCGTTTTTTGGTCGAGACTTCCAAAGGCGCGCGTTTTCTCTCCAAAACCATCTTCATTGCCGCCGGCGTTGGCGCTTTTCAGCCGCGCACGCTCAAGGTGGAGGGTTTGGACGCGTTTGAGGGCAGGCAGCTGTTCTACCGGGTCAAGAACCCGTTGGACTTTGCTGGCAAAAATCTGGTGATTGTGGGCGGTGGAGATTCGGCGCTCGATTGGGCGCTGGACTTTGTCAAGGACAGCCCGCACAAGGCTCAAAGCGTCATCTTGATCCACCGCCGCGACGGATTTCAGGCGGCCCCGGCCAACGTCGCCAAAATGCGCGCTTTATGTGAGGCCTACGAGATGCAGTTCATGGTCGGCCAGGTCACCGGCCATGAGGAACGGGACAAACTGCTGACGGCACTGAAAGTTACCGGCTCGGACGGCATCACCCGCGTGGTGCCGCTGGATGTCCTGCTGGTGTTTTTTGGCCTGAGCCCCAAATTGGGGCCTATTGCGCAGTGGGGCCTGGACATCGAGCGCAAGCAGCTCAAGGTGGATACTGAAAAGTTTTCAACCAGTGAGGCCGGAATTTTCGCGGTGGGCGACATCAATGTGTACCCCGGCAAGAAAAAACTGATTCTGAGTGGCTTTCATGAGTGCGCATTGGCCGCTTTTGGTGCCATGCCCATCATTTTTCCTGAAAAAAAGGTGTTTTTGCTTTACACCACCACCAGCCCTAAACTGCACAAGGTGCTGGGTGTAGCCTCGCCGGTGTTCGATTCAGCAGAATGAGCCGGTAGAATTCACAGGCGTTTTAAATGAACGCACACGCTAGGGGTGTTGCCCTGCTCTCAATGAGCAGGTCGACTGAGAAAGTCCCTTTGAACCTGATTGAGGTAATCCTCGCGCAGGGAAGCAGTTTTAAAACAAGCGATTGCCTGCTTCTCTGGCAACACCCACCTTGTTCGGAACACGCTCACCTGCCAATATTTTGCTCGGAGCAAATTGATGGCAAAGACAACTTTATCGATTCACAACGAGGCGTTGACGCCGATTCCTGACGCCGAGCGCGTGTTTCGCTGGCCGCAACACGCCTCGCTTTGGTTCAGCCTCGGGGTTGGCCTGCTGGTGATGCAAATTGGCGCCTATCTGGTGCCTGCTGTCGGCAGCCGCGACGCGGTCATGGCCATCGTGCTGGGCTCACTCATCGGCTCGGGCCTGCTGGCCTGGACAGCCAAACTGGGCTGCGACAGCGGCTTGAGCAGCGCTGGCCTGATGCATGTCACTTACGGCAGCGCCTTTGCCCGCTTGCCTGTCCTGCTCAATTTGGGGCAACTCATTGGCTGGACGACTTTTGAACTGGTGATCATGCGCGAAGGCACGGCGGCAGTGGCGCGCCAATCGTTCGGGCTGACCTTGGACAACACCGGCGGCCTCGTCGTCACGACCTTGCTCTGGGGCGCGGTGTTGACCCTGCTGCTGGCAGGCTCCATGACCCAACTGGTTCGCAAAATTATCAGCCGCGTGGCACTCCCTCTGGTGATTGCCTCGCTGCTGTGGCTGACCTGGCAATTTGGCAGCCAACTGAGCGCACAAGGGCTGGACGCTTTTTGGGCTCGGCCAGGGGACGGCAGCAAAAGCATGCTGTCGGCCATGGACCTGGTGATTGCCATGCCCATCTCGTGGCTGC
The DNA here is from genome assembly GCA_943371745.1 of Rhodoferax sp. OV413. Taxonomy (GTDB): domain Bacteria; phylum Pseudomonadota; class Gammaproteobacteria; order Burkholderiales; family Burkholderiaceae_C; genus Rhodoferax. Next base: position 5,660 of record CALRWE010000104.1, on the reverse strand, counting down.
CGCTGGTGGCCGACTACGCACGGCATGGCCGCAATGGACGCAGTGCCTTGAGCGGCACCTGGTTTGGCTATGCCATCGCCAACATCTGGTGCTACGCCCTGGGCGTGATGGTGGTGAGCGTGGTGCAGCCGGATATGAGTCTGGTCAGCGCCTTGCTGCTGGCACAAGGCGGGCTGATTGCCCTGAGCCTGATTTTGGTGGATGAGCTGGACAATGCCTATGGCGATGTGTATTCAGGCTCGGTCTCGGCGCACAGTATTCTCCCAAGCTGGAGCATTCGGCAGTGGGGCATGGTGCTGGCGGTGGTGTGCACAGGACTGGCCATGGTGCTGCCGATGCACAGCCTGGAGCCGTTTTTGCTCTTGCTCAGCTCTGTGTTCGTGCCCCTGTATGGCGTGATCCTTGGGCGTTTGGGGGTTGGCCAGCCCAGCTTCGCAGCGCCCCAGCGCAAGATCGACATTACGGCTGCGCTGCTGTGGCTGGCCGGCATCGCTTGCTACCATGCGCTGGCTCAATGGGCGCCACAGTGGGGCTCTGCCCTGCCCACGCTGGCCCTGACCTTTGCGCTGGCGTGGCTCACCCGCAAGCCACAACCCTGAGAACTGACAGGAAACCGCATGAATATCGCTATTTTGGGGGCAGGCCTGATGGGTCGCCTGCTGGCCAGTGAACTCTCAAATGAAGGCCATCACATTGACGTGTTTGAGGCAGGTGGCCCGGATGCCGCCTTGTCAGCGGCCCGTGCGGCAGCGGCCATGCTGGCCCCGCTGGCGGAGTCGGCCATCACGGAAACCAGCGTGGTGAAAATGGGCATGTACGCCCTGAACCGATGGCCCGAACTGATTGCCAGACTGGATCAACCCGTCAATTTTCAACGCACCGGCACCCTGGTGCTGTGGCACCGGCAAGACGCACCCGAGGCCGAGCGGTTTGCCCGGCAACTCCATGAAACCCACGCCCGACTGCCAGACCTGCCCGCGGCGCGTCAGCTTGACGAGCAGGGCGTGGCGGATCTGGAGCCCTCGATCGCCGGGCGCTTCACGCAAGGCCTGTATTTGCCCGGTGAGGGCCAACTGGACAACCACCAGTTGCTGGTCGCCCTGCTGCACCAATTGCAGCGCCCCAATGTTGAGCTTCACTGGAACAGCCCGCGCGCGCCCGGTGACTTCACCCCGGGGAAGCCAGGGCAGCCGGACTGGGTGTTTGACTGCCGGGGTGTGGGCGCTCAAACCCATTGGACCGCCTTGCGCGGGGTGCGTGGCGAAATCATCACCCTGGAGGCGCCAGAGGTGAAGCTGTCGCGCCCGACCCGGCTGATTCACCCGCGCTACCCGATCTATATTGCCCCCAAGGGCAACAACCTGTTTCGGGTGGGTGCTACCGAAATTGAATCCGATGACCTGTCTCCCGTGAGCGTGCGCTCAACGCTGGAGCTGCTGAGTGCGGCCTACACCGTGGACAGCGGTTTTGCCGAGGCGCGTATTGTGTCGCTTGTGGCCCAATGCCGCCCGACCCTGGCGAACAACCTGCCGGCCATACGCTGGCTGGGCGAGCGTGTGATGCAGATCAACGGCCTGTACCGCCACGGCTATCTGATCTCGCCCGCCGTGCTGGACGCGGTGATGGAATTGTTTCACGGCGGTGCTTCGCCTTTGGCTGACGAGTTGTCGCTGGCCGTCCTGTCTGCAAACGCATCAGCCAGCCTCTAACCACGGAGTCCGCCCATGAATGTTTTCATCAACCAAATGCCACACACCCTGCCACCCGGAGCCACGCTGGCCGATGCCATTGCCGTGCTGCAGGCCAAGCCCCCGTTTGCCGCAGCAGTGAATCTGCAGTTTGTGCCCAAAATCCGGTACGCTGAACATCAACTTCATCTCGACGATCGCATTGACATCATTGCGCCGGTTACCGGTGGCTAAGGACCAAAACCCATGACAACTTCATCTGCATCCACCCCTGCCGTGAGCGCCGACCCGCTGGTTTTGTACGGCCAAACCTTTGCCAGCCGCCTGATGCTGGGCACCTCACGCTATCCGTCACCTGCCGTTTTGCAGGCGGCGGTGCAAGTGGCCCAGCCGGCCATGTTGACAGCGTCTTTGCGAAGACAAAACGTCGTCAGCCCGGACGCTCCCAATCGGTTTTGGGAGATGTTGCGCGGCTTTGACACCCCGGTGTTGCCCAACACCGCAGGCTGCCACAGCGTTCAGGAAGTCATCACCACCGCGCACATGGCACGCGAGGTGTTCGAGACTCCGTGGATCAAGGTCGAACTGATCGGAGACGACTACACCCTGCAGCCTGACACCCTCAACTTGGTAGAGGCCGTGAGCCGCCTGATCAAGGACGGCTTCAAGGTGCTGCCTTACTGCACCGAAGACCTGGTGGTGTGCCAGCGACTGGTGGACGTAGGGTGCCAGGCCATCATGCCGTGGGCCGCGCCCATTGGCACAGGTAAAGGCCCCATCAACCCTTACGCGCTGCGCCTGTTGCGCGACCGATTGCCGGTGCCGATGATTGTGGATGCCGGTTTGGGCCTGCCGTCCCATGCCTGCCAGGTGATGGAATGGGGCTTTGACGCCGTGTTGCTCAACACCGCTGTGGCACTGGCCAAAGACCCGGTCTTGATGGCGGGCGCCTTTGCATCGGCGGCGCAGGCCGGGCGCGATGCCTACCTCTCTGGCGCCATGACCGAACAACACGCCGCCCAAGCCAGCACCCCCGTGCTGGGTACGCCGTTTTGGCACCAAACCTGAGATCGCCATGACCGGACTCAACCCCCAAGCCCAAGCCATCTTTGACGCCCATCAGGACCTGGCACTGCCCACGGATGGGCCTCTGGCTGCCCACTTCACCCATGAGGCGCCGCTGTACCGCGCGGCCAAACAGGCCTGTCTTGCCTTGGGGTTCATCGAGATTGACGCGGAATGCCTGGCGAGGGCATGGCATGCCAGGGTGGAACGCACAGGACAATTCAAACCCGAGGACTGGCCTGACAGCCCGGTTGACTTCGGGATGCACGCATTCCCCAGGGACAACGCGTTTGCTCCCTGCCCTCACAGGCTCGGCCTTTATGCCGTGCTACCGGACGCCGCCTGGGTCGGACGCATGGCACAGGCCGGCGTGCCCACCGTGCAACTGCGATTCAAGTCAGACGACCCGGCCGCCATCAAGAGTGAGATCCAGGCATCAGTTCAAGCGGTGCAAGGCACCGGTGCGCTGCTGTTCATCAACGACCACTGGCAGTTGGCCATGGAGGCCGGTGCCTATGGCGTGCATTTGGGACAGGAAGACCTGGACCTGGCTGATCTGGAATGCATTCGTACATCGGGTCTCCGGTTGGGCCTGAGCAGCCATGGTTACGCCGAAATGCTGCGCGCCGATGCGTTGAGCCCCAGCTACATCGCCATGGGGGCGGTATTTGCCACCACTCTAAAACGCATGATGACCGCGCCACAAGGCACAGGGCGTTTGCGGGCCTACGCCCGGCTGATGGCTGACTACCCTTTGGTGGCCATTGGGGGAATCGACGTCAGCCATCTTTCCGCAGTGCTGGCCAGCGGTGTAGGCTCGGTGGCGGTGGTGCGGGCGCTGCTCGCTGCACCTCAGCCTGAGGAAATTGCAGCGCAATTGCAGGCGGCGATCAGTTCAGCGGCTTGAGTTGCATGACCACCGGTGCGTGGCCATGGTTGAGTGGGCCGCTGCACTGACCGGTGTGCACCCGCGAGCCCGCCAGGAGCGCAGCCCGCACAAATTCACGCCCCCGCTGCACCGCTTCAGTCAAGGTGGCGCCCAGCGCCAGGTGGGCAGCCATCGCGCTGGACAAGGTGCACCCGGTGCCGTGGGTATTGGGGCTTTGAATGCGGTCGCCTTCCATCCAGATCTTTTCTCCTGCAGAAGTCACCAACAGATCAATGACAAGCGCCCCCTGCAAGTGCCCGCCCTTAAGCAGCACAGCGCGGGCGCCCTGCCCCAGCAGCGTCATGGCCGCTTGCTCCATGTCTTGCGGTGACGTCAATGCCTGCCCTACCAGCAAGGCCGCCTCATCCAGGTTGGGGGTGATCACGGCTACGCGGCCAAACAATTCGCGCACCAGCACCTCGACGGCGTTGTTGTCGATCAACACCGCGCCGCTGGTAGCCACCATGACGGGGTCGAACACCACGTTGCTGAGGCCATGCCGGTCAATAGCCTGGGCCACTGTGCGCACAATTTCCGGGGAGTGAAGCATGCCAATCTTGACCGCATCAGCCCCGATATCTTCCATCACGGCATCAATCTGATCACGCAGCATCTCCGGGGGTACGCCATGAATCGCCCGCACACCGCAGGTGTTTTGCGCCGTGAGCGCTGTGATGGCTGTCATGCCGAAACATCCCAATGCAGAAAATGTCTTGAGGTCTGCCTGAATACCCGCACCACCGCCACTGTCCGAGCCGGCAATCGAGAGGACCCGGGGGTATCTGAACTGGAATACGTCATCACTCATCGTTTAGTCCTCATTGAAAGTTGCTGTCAGGGGCTGCCGGGTTGCGTGCCTCGTCGGCACCGTGGCCATCGCCGTTCTGAAAGCAGCTGCGGCTTCGCAGGGGTCTGACGCGGCACACAGGGCGCTGACCACGGCCAACCCATCGGCACCGGCTTGGAGCAACTCAGCCGCGTTGCCTACATGAATACCGCCAATGGCGACCAGCGGTAAAGCGGTTGCGGCTCTAACCTGGCGTAATCCCCCCAGACCCCAAGGCGACGCTGTGTCCGATTTGGTAGCGGTGGCGTAAATGGGGCTGACACCCAAATAGTCCACCGGCAATGTTGCGCTGCGACTCACATCCGCCAGGGTCTCCACTGACCAGCCGATAAACACCTCAGGCGGCAACAACTGGCGCGCCCGCACGATGGGCATATCGCTTTGCCCCAAATGCACGCCTTCGGCACCGCAAGCCAGCGCAATGTCAATACGGTCATTGATCACCAGCGGAATACCGTGCGGGCGCAGCAACTGTTTGAGCAGCACGGCTTGCGCCAAAAAATCGCGTGTGTTGAGATACTTTTCGCGCAATTGCACACAGGTCACGCCACCTTGCACGGCGGCAGCCACCACGTCTGCCAGGGTGCGTGCACCCGCAATGGACTGATCTGTCACCAGGTACAAACGCAAGGCATGGACCTGCATCACCATGTGGAAACATCCATTTTCAGGCGCTGCTCAAAGGTTTGGGCATCCAGCAGTTGCAACTCATCCAGCAAGGCGACTTGCAGGCTGCCCACACCGCCTCCAAGCGCCATCACTTTTTCAGCCGCCACCTCACCCGCCACGCCCAGCAGGGCCATGGCCGCCACCGTCGCCCGCCATGCATCGGGTTGCACCGCACAAAACGCACCGACCAGCGCGGTAGCAGAGCAACCCACCCCGGTGATGCGCGTCATCCATTCATGCCCGTTGGACAAACGGGCCCATCGCCGCTGCCCGTCCAAAATGTGATCTGTAGGTCCACTGACGCAAACGACACCCCGAGTCCTCGCCACCAGTGCTTGAGCGGCACCCATCGCATCGTGCGCCCCGGCGCTGCTGTCCACACCGCGTGTTCTGACATCGGCGCCCGCCACACTCATGATTTCAGAGCCATTGCCGCGAATGACAGTGGGCAATGCCGTCGACA
>CALRWE010000103.1:0-16019 GCA_943371745.1 Rhodoferax sp. OV413 | reverse complement strand
AGACCTGTTCGGCAGGGCACAAGCCACACTCGCCCGTTGGCGCCACGTGGTGAGCGTCAATTCTCAGCCCTACCTGCATGAATGGGAGTCCCTCATGAACCAGGGCATGGAGGCATGCCTTGCAGCAGCCGTGGAGGAAACCGAGCATGCCACTGCACTGCGCCAGTCAAGCCCTTTCGCGGGGCTGTTGACCCACCGTGATCGCTTTACCTTCTTGAGAACCTGGAGGCAGGCGCATGCGGCGCCATGAACTTGAGCACCTGATTCGGGCTGCTGCGGCCATTACCAATGAGTACGAAATCGTGGTGATCGGTAGCCAGTCCATTCTCGGAGCGGTTCCCGAGGCACCGGGTTTTTTGCTGCTATCCATGGAGGCCGACATCTATCCGCTGCACCATCCTGAGCTCGCGGACCTGATTGACGGCGCCATAGGAGAGTTGTCGCCTTTTGAGGAGCGATTTGGCTATTACGCTCAAGGTGTCGGGCCGGAAACCGCCATTCTTCCTGTGGGTTGGGAAGGCCGCCTGGTCACCATCCAGAATGAAAACACCGATCTCAAGATTGGACTTTGTCTGGAGCCGCATGATCTGGCTGCGTCCAAACTTGCCGCAGGCCGAGAAAAGGATGGGCCGTTTGTTGAAGTCATGCTTCAGCACAAAATCGTGGATGGAGCCACAGTGCAAAAGCGCATTGGGCTGCTGCCAATTTCACCCGAGCAAAAGAACCGGCTCCACGCCTGGGTTGGCGCCAGGATGTCGGACGACAAATAGTTGTTGCGTGCAATGATTTTTCTATTTTTCACAGGAGTAACACACCATGACTGACTCAGTCGTTATCGTCAGCGCCGCCCGCACCCCCATGGGGAGTTTTCAGGGCGATTTTTCTTCACTCTCGGCCAACGACTTGGGTGGCTTTGCCATCAAGGCGGCTGTTGAGCGCGCCGGCATTGCGCCGGAGTTGGTGAATGAAGTGCTGTTTGGCAACTGCCTGATGGCCGGCCAGGGCCAGGCGCCGGCCCGACAGGCGGGCTTCAAGGGCGGCCTGCCGATCAGCGCGGGCGCGGTGACGCTGTCCAAAATGTGCGGCTCCGGCATGCGCGCGGCCATGTTTGGCCATGACATGCTGCTCGCGGGCAGTGCCGAGGTGGTGGTGGCCGGTGGCATGGAGAGCATGACCAACGCCCCTTATTTGCTGCAAAAAGCCCGGGGTGGCTACCGCATTGGCCATGACCGGATGTTTGACCACATGATGCTCGACGGCCTGGAAGACGCCTACGAGGCGGGTCGCTCCATGGGCACCTTTGGGGAAGACTGCGCGGCCAAATACAGCTTTACCCGGGAGCAACAAGACCAGTTCGCCACCACCAGCGTGATGCGCGCCCAGGCGGCCACCCAATCAGGCGCGTTTGCCGCCGAGATCACCCCGGTTACGGTCAAAGGCCGCGCGGGCGACACCGTGATCAGCACCGATGAGGCGCCCGGCAAAGTCAAGCTCGACAAAATCCCCACCCTGAAACCCGCCTTCAAAAAAGACGGGACGATCACCGCCGCCAGCAGCTCCAGCATCAGCGACGGCGCGGCTGCTCTGGTGATGATGCGCGCCTCCATGGCCGCCAAATTGGGCCTCAAACCCCTGGCCAAAATCGTCAGCCACGCCGTGCACGCGCAAGAACCCAACTGGTTTGCCACTGCGCCGGTAGGCGCCGTGAACAAGGCCCTGGCCAAGGCCGGCTGGAGCGTGGGTGAGGTCGATTTGTGGGAGGTAAACGAAGCCTTTGCCGTGGTGCCCATGGCACTCATGCACGACCTGAGTTTGAGCCACGACATCGTGAACGTGAACGGCGGCGCCTGCGCCCTGGGCCACCCGATTGGCGCGTCCGGCGCCCGCATCATGGTCACCTTGATGTACGCCTTGCAGGCCCGTGGCCTGAAAAAAGGCGTGGCCACGTTGTGCATTGGCGGCGGCGAAGGTACGGCTGTGGCGCTGGAGATGCTATAAATTTAAGCTGTTAAATCCAATCAAGACGCTGACCAGAGGCTGATTTCTTGTGAAAATAGGCTGGGCGCAGTCTGTCCTGCCCGGCCCAGTCTGTTTTCAGGCTTCCAGCATGGCGCGCAGCATCCAGGCGGCTTGCTCGTGCACGCCAATGCGCTGCGTCAGCAGGTCGGCGGTGGGCTCGTCGTGGGCTTGTTCCACGGCCGGGTAAAGGCTGCGGGCGGTGCGGGCGACGGCTTCATGGCCTTGCGCCAGGATGGCGATCATCTCCATGGCTTTGGGCGGCGTGGTGGGCGCATCGGGCAGCGAAGTGAGCTGGCCGAACTGGGCATACGAGCCGGGTGCCGCGTGGCCCAGGGAGCGAATGCGCTCCGCGACGGGGTCCACCGCGTTCCACAGTTCGGTGTACTGCAGCATGAACATGTTGTGCAGGCTGTTGAACATGGGGCCGGTCACGTTCCAGTGGAAGTTGTGGGTGGTGAGGTACAGGGTGTAGGTGTCGGCCAGCAGGTGGCTCAAGCCTTGGGCAATGGCGCTGCGGTCTTGTTCGGTGATGCCGATGTCGATTTTCATGGTGACTCCTTTGGATGAAAAAACAGGGTAAAAAAGTAAGTTAGCCCAAGCTGGTGTCGAGCACCATCATGAGTGCAAAGCCAGCCATCAGGCCCAGGGTGGCGGCGGTCTGGTGGCCGTTACGGTGGGTCTCGGGGATGACCTCATGGGACACCACAAACAACATGGCACCGGCAGCCAAGCCCAAGCCCACAGGATACGCCAGTGCCGAGCCGCCCACCAGGCTCACGCCGATCCAGGCGCCCAGGGGTTCCAGCAAGCCGCCCAAGGCGGCCACGCCCACGGCTTTCCAGGCCGGTGTGCCAATGGCGCGCAAGCTCATGGCCACTGCCAGCCCCTCGGGAATGTCTTGCAGCGCAATGGCAATGGCCAAGGGCATGCCCACGCTCAGGTCGCCCTGGGCAAAGCCGACCCCCACCGCCATGCCTTCAGGCAGGTTGTGGATGGCCACCGCCATCACAAACAGCCAGACCCGGTCGCAACGGTCATGGCCTGGGCCACAGGGGCCGGTTTTGTCGTGCTCGTGGGGGGTGAAGGCGTCCAGCCCCAGCATCAGCATCACGCCCAGCGCCATGCCGGCCACCACCAGTGCAGCGCCCCAGCCGGCATGGCCGGTGAGCCGGGTGCCGGCCTCAATGCCGGGCAACAGGAGCGAGAAAGCGGCAGCGGCCAGCATCATGCCGGCGGCCGTGCCCAGCAGCACGTCTTCGGTTTTTTGGCGCAGCTTGCCAAAAAACAGGGCGGGCAGGGCGCCCAGCGTGGTGGCGGCAAAACCGGCTGCGCCGCCCCACAGCGCCCAGCGGGTGAAGGCGTCGGCTTCGCTGGCAGGTTGCAGGCTGGCCTGCAGCCACAGGCCACCCACCGCCAGCAAGGCCAAACCCAAGCCTAGCGCAATGGCAGGGTGGGTGCGGGTCTGCAAAATAAACAATTGATGCCAAGGAGCGATGCCGGTGGGTTGGGGTGTCATGTCGGCCTTTCGCGGGGGTGTGAGCGGTGGATGCAAGGTGTATTTTAACTTTTACCTATTGATTTAATGTATCAATAAATTAAATCTATCGATTGCCGCAGCCTATGGCGCCCGGCCCCTGCGCGTTCTGGCTGCAGCCCGATAAGATCAAGGTCAAATCGAAACCCCCTGACCCAACCGAGACACCCCATGCTGTTAACCCAAGACCAGGAAATGATCCGTGACGCCGTGCGCGACTTTGCCCAGACCGAGCTGTGGCCCCACGCCGCCCGGTGGGACAAGGAGCACACCTTTCCCAAGGCAGCGCACCAGGGTCTGGCGGCGCTGGGCGCCTACGGCATTTGTGTGCCCGAGGAATTTGGTGGCGCCAACCTCGACTACCTCACGGTGGCCCTGGTGCTGGAAGAAATTGCAGCGGGCGATGGCGGCACCAGCACCGCCATCAGCGTGACCAACTGCCCGGTCAATGCCATTTTGATGGCCTATGGCAACGCCCAACAAAAGAAACAGTGGCTCACGCCCCTGGCGCAGGGCCAGATGCTGGGCGCCTTTTGCCTGACCGAGCCGCATGTGGGGTCCGATGCCTCCAGCCTGCGCACCACCGCAGTCAAGCAGGGCGATGAGTACGTGATCAACGGTGTCAAACAGTTCATCACCAGCGGTAAAAACGGCGACGTGGCCATCGTCATTGCCGTGACCGACAAGGGCGCGGGCAAGAAAGGCATGAGCGCCTTTCTGGTGCCCACCAACGCGCCGGGCTACCAGGTGGCGCGCCTGGAAGACAAGCTGGGCCAGCACAGCAGCGACACCGCACAAATCAATTTTGACGACTGCCGCGTGCCCGTGGAGAACCTGATTGGGCAGGAGGGTGAGGGCTACAAAATTGCCCTGGGCGCTTTGGAGGGTGGGCGCATTGGTATTGCCGCGCAAAGCGTGGGCATGGCGCGCAGCGCGTTTGACTTTGCCCTCGCCTACGCCAAGGACCGCCAAAGTTTTGGCACGGCCATTTTCAACCACCAGGCCGTGGGCTTCCGGTTGGCCGATTGCGCCACGCAGCTGGAGGCGGCCCGCCAACTCATCTGGCACGCTGCCGCCCTACGTGATGCCGGGCGCCCCTGCCTGAAAGAAGCCGCCATGGCCAAGCTGTTTGCCAGCGAGATGGCAGAGCAGGTGTGCAGCGCTGCCCTTCAGACGCTGGGCGGGTATGGGTATGTGAGCGACTTTCCGGTGGAGCGAATTTATCGGGATGTGCGCGTGTGCCAGATTTATGAGGGTACAAGTGACGTGCAGAAGATCATTATTCAGAGGGCGCTGGCTTAGTTTTTGGGGCTGTTTGTGTAGGCCAGTAATGCAGGCACGCCACGGATGAAGACCCCGTGCGCTCCACGCTGCTGGTTGACTCAGGTCGGCGTCGCGCTCAGCGCAGCGGCATCAAGGAGGAGGACGAAGGACGGGGGACAGCCGCGGAGCTGAGTGCGGCGCCGACCTGAGTCTTGACGTAACAGGAGTTCCTAAGTGTCGCCCCTGATTCCCAAAGAGTTTTCCAATAGTCTGCCCCATTCACCTTGGTGCGGTGAATTCAGATTTACCCCCGTGTCAACAGTGCGTCAGGCGGATTTCCCCCACAGCGTTGAAAGCGGTGCAGCCCATAGGCGGTCGCCCATGGGCAGGGTCTGCGTGCCGTCGTAAAGAATCACACCCGTTTTGAACTGCTCGCCTGCGATTTTGCTCAGCTGTTTGAGCCCTTTAAAGTCACTCGCCTTGACTGTGGCGGTCGCCTTGACTTCGACGCCGACGACCTGGCCTTGCTGGTTTTCGATGACCACATCCACCTCGATTTGATCGTGATCCCGGTAATAGCCCAGGCTGTAGCGACCTTGCGCTGTGGTGGCGTGTTTGCGCAATTCGCCGTAGACAAAGCTTTCCAGCACATGCCCGAACCGGGTGCGGTCTTGTGCAACGCCGCTGGGCGTGAGCGCGAGCAAGGTGCCCAGTAAGCCCGAGTCAATAAACTGCAGTTTGGGTGTTTTTACCACCCGGCTGAGCCGATTGCGCGTCCAGGAGGGCATGCGGTTCAGCAGGTACATGTGCTCAAAAACAGCGGTGTACCGCGCGGCGGTCTTGCCGTCCAGACCGATCTTTCCTGCCAGTTGACTGTAATTGCACAGCTGGCCCGACACCTCGGCCAACGCCTGCAGGAAGCGTGGCAACTGATCAAGCCGGTCGATATCGGCCACATCGCGGACATCGCGCTGCAACAGTGCGTCCACATACTGCCTGGCCCAAGCAGTACGCCGGCGCGGTGTGGTACGCGCCACCGCCTCGGGGTAGCCGCCTCTCAGCACCGTCTCAATCAGATCAGGGCCGATCAAGGGTGTCACCACCTCAGGCAGGCAGCCCGCAAAAGCGTCATCAATCCAGTTGGCTTGGGTGCCGTGAAGTTCGCTCTGTGACAGGGGTAGCAACGTGAGGATTTCCATGCGGCCAGCGAGTGAATCGGCCACGGTGGGCAGCATCATCAGGTTGGCTGATCCGGTGAGCAGAAACCGACCCGGGCGGCGATCTTCATCTACCGTTTTTTTGATGGCCAGCAGCAACTCTGGCGCCCGCTGGATCTCGTCAATGATGGCGCAATCCAGGCCGCGAATCAGCCCGGCAGGGTCTTGTTTTGCGGCCAGCAGGGTCATGTCATCGTCCAGCGTGAGGTAGCGCCTCTCACGCAAAGCCAGCTGGCGAACCAGCGTGGTTTTTCCTGCCTGACGAGGCCCCGCGACCGTCACGACCGGTGTGTCGGCAAGAGCTTCCAAAATGAGAGGCTCCAGGCGTCTTTGGTAGCTGTTTTGAGTGCTTGTCATAAAGAGGGATAAGTCCGTGTAGTTTGGATTGTAAGTCCGTGTAATCCGGAAACAAAATCCGTGTAATCCGGAAAATTTGCCTCAGCTGCGAGGCTGAAATTTTTTTCGGGATGCTCGTCATGGCGAACGCATCACACTTCTGCCCCGCTATGATTCCCGCAGTAAAAAGGTTTCCTCATGCGCATCATCATTCTGGGGGCCGGGCGGGTTGGCGAAAGCGTTGCCGAGAGTCTGGTTTCCGAGCAAAACGACATCACCATGATCGACCCCGATCCGGAGCGCCTGCGCGATCTGGAAGACCGGCTGGACTTGCGGGGCGTGCCGGGCAACGGCATTCAGCCCTCGGTCCTGCGCCGTGCGGGGGCGGAGGATGCCGACCTGTTCATTGCCTGTGCTTCGCTGGACGAGACCAATCTGGCGGCCTGCAAGGTTGCGCATGACGTGTTTGGGATTGCCACCACGGTGGCCCGCCTGCGTTCGCCCGAGTTTGAGGAAGGTGACGAACTGCTGGGCAAGACCGGTTTTGCGGTGGACCATGTGATTTGCCCTGAAGAGTCGGTGATGCGCTACATCCACCAGCTCATTGACTACCCCGAGGCACTGCAGGTGCTGGAGTTCTCGCAAGGGCGCGCGCACCTGATTGCGGTGCGGGTGGAGTTGGGCAGTGCGCTGGCCAACCGCACCATCAGCGAGTTCAAAGCCCTGTTTCCGACCACGCCCATGCGGGTGGTGGCGGTGTACCGGTTGGACGATGAGTTGCATGTGGAGCCCACCACGCGCATTCAGCCCGGCGACGAGGTGTTTGTGCTGGCCGACAAGGAGAAAATTCGCCAGGTGCTGGGTGCCATCCACAAAGATGACCGGCCGGTGCGCAGGGTGATGATCGCCGGCGGCGGCAAGGTGGGCTTGCGCCTGGCGCGCAGCCTGGTCGGGCAGTGCGAGGTCAAGCTCATTGAGTCCAACCGCAAACGCTGCGAGTACCTGGCGGGTGAGCTGCCGGGCGACACGCTGGTGCTGGCCGGCGACTCCACGGACGAGGACGTGCTGATTGACGAAAATGTGGGCGAGATGGACCTGTTCATCGCCCTGACCAGTGACGATGAGGACAACATCCTGTCTGCCATGCTGGCCAAGCGGCTGGGGGCCCGGCGCGTCATTGCCCTGATCAACCGGCGCATTTATGCCGAGATGATGCAGGGCAGCGCGATTGACATTGCCATTTCCCCCGCGCAAACGGTTATTGGCGAGTTGCTGGTGCATGTGCGCCGGGGCGACATTGCGGCGGTGCACAGCCTGCGCCGGGGCGCGGCCGAGGCCATTGAGGGTGTGGCGCGGGGCGACCTGCGCACTTCCCGCCTGGTGGGGCGCCGCATCGAGGAGATCAAGCTGCCTGTGGGCGCCCGGTTTGGCGCCATCGTGCGGGGGGAGGACGGTGCGTGCAAGGTCATGATGCCCTACCACGACCTGGTTATTCAGGAAGGCGACCACGTCATCATCTTCGTGCCCAACAAGCGGCAACTGCGGGCCGTGGAAAAGCTGTTCCAGGTCAGCGCCACTTTTTTCTGACGCGTCATGACTTCTTTTGCACCGGTTTTGAACGTGCTCGCCCGGGTGATGGTGGGTTTTTCTTTCATGTTTTTGGTGCCTCTGGGCTGGGCCTGGGCGCTGGATGACGTGGCCCTGCGCGAGGTTTGGCTGAAGTGCATGGCGCTCACCCTGGGGGTGGGCGTGCTGATACTGCTGTTGACCACCAGACACCGGCGCGAATTACAGCCGCGGGACGGTTTCTTGCTGGTCAATCTGGTGTGGGTGGTGCTGCCGGCCTTTGCCGCGGCGCCCTTGATGCTGGCCATGCCGGGCCTGAGTTGGACCGATGCGTACTTTGAGTCCATGAGCGCCTTGACCGCCACCGGGGCGACGGCGCTCAGCGGCCTGGATGATTTGCCGACCTCCATCAACGTCTGGCGCTGCTTTTTGCAGCTCATTGGGGGCCTGGGCATCATGCTGCTGGTGGTGGCTGTGCTGCCATTGTTGGGTCTGGGTGGCGTGCAGCTCTACAAGGCCGAGACGCCCGGGCCCATGAAAGACGCGCGGCTCACGCCCCGCATTGCCGAGACGGCGCGCGGGCTGTGGGGCGTTTACTTTGCGTTTTCTGCGGCTTGCCTGTTGGCTTACCGCTGGGCTGGCATGTCCTGGGCCGATGCCTTCATGCACATGTGCACCACCATGGGCCTGGGGGGGTTCTCATCGCACGACGCCAGCTTTGGTTACTGGAACTCGGCCTCCATGGAGATGGTGGCCACGGTGTTCATGGCGCTGGCCGGCATCAGCTTTGCGCGCTATTTCATCGTCTGGCGCTCGCGCTCGGGTATCTCGTTGATACGCGATGCAGAGGTGCGCGCCTATGGGCTGGTGCTGATCGCTTCGATTGCCGGCCTGTGCCTGCTGTTGCTGTCGCATGGCGTGTACGCCGACTTTGGCGACGCCCTGCGGTCGGCTGCTTTTCATGTGGTGTCGGTGGCGACGACCACCGGCTATGCCTCCACCGACTACGCCCTGTGGCCGGTATTCGCCCCGGTGTGGCTGATGTTTCTGGGTACCTTTGTGTCGTGCGCCGGCTCCACGGGCGGCGGTATCAAGATGGTGCGCATGGTGCTGCTCATCAAGCAGGCACGCCGGGAGCTGGTGCGCGCCCTGCACCCGCGCGTGGTCAACCCGGTGACGATGGGCCGGGCGATGGTGCCCGCCACGGTGATTGCGTCCATCATGGCCTACATGCTGATTTATGGTGCCACCACCATTGGCCTGACCATGCTGATGCTGCTCTCAGGCTTGGACATCGTCACCGCTTTCTCCGCCGTGGTGGCCACGGTTAACAACATCGGGCCGGGGCTGGGGCAGGTGGGTCCGGCAAGCAACTTTGGCGTGCTCACTGATTTTCAGACCTGGGTGTGTACGGTGGCCATGCTGATGGGGCGCCTGGAACTGTTGGCAGTGATGGTGCTGTTTATCCCCGAGTTTTGGCGCAAATAGGGCAACCCAGGCAAATAAGGGCTGTATTTGATCCTGGCCAGCGTTATTAAAGGTTTTAGTGCTATGAAATTTGATGCTATTTTGTTTGACTGTGATGGCGTGTTGGTGGATAGCGAGCCGATTGTGAATGCCGTTCTGCGCGACATGCTGGCCGAGCGCGGCTGGGCCATGACGCCGGAGGTCTGCATGCAGACCTTTGTCGGCAAAACCGTGCGTGATGAACGCTTGGCAATCGAGGCCCACACCGGCCAGCCCCTGACGCCCGAGTGGCTGCAAAGCTTTTATGCCCGGCGCAATCTGGCGCTCACCCAACAGCTCGAAATCATTGCCGGAGCCCACGGGGCGGTGCAGGCCGCCCAAGACCACACCGGGCAACGCATCGCCTGCGCCTCCGGGGCGGACCGTTTCAAGGTGGAGATGCAGCTGACCAAGGTGGGGTTGATCGCGTTTTTTGCGGGGCACATCTTCAGCGGTCACGAGATGCCGCGCTCCAAGCCCGCGCCCGATGTCTACCTGGCCGCAGCGCAGCACCTGGCAGCCCCGGCGTCCCGGTGTCTGGTGATCGAGGACTCGGTGGTCGGTGCCACCGCCGGCGTGGCTGCTGGCGCCACGGTGTGGGCGTATTGCCCCCACCCGCAGCAGGCGGACGCCTTGCGGGGGGTAGGGGTCAGCCGCCTGTTTGCCCACATGGGCGATTTGCCGGCGCTCCTCGCCGAGCGTTGAACGGCCTGGGTCGGCACTGCCTGTTCAGCAGGCACCGGGCTGGAGCCCGCGCCGAATAAGGGTTTGGCGGGCTTGTCAGGGGGTTGCTACACAAAGTTATCCACAAAATTTGTGCAGAGAAAAAATTCTTTGGTGCAGCCTGTGGATGAGTCTGTTTTTGCAGCTGTGATGGCACCGTATTTATTTTTATTTATATTCACTGACCCGGTTTTTGCTGTGTATTCTGGTATGGCTTTGGCCCGTAATGGTGGTGAAAATGGCACTTATCCATGCTGCCTATTTTTTTGGCATCACGTTGCAGGCCGCTCCAGGCAACGATTCAGTCGGTTTTCCCTAGGCTGCTCCACAAAGTTATCCACAGAACTTGTGCATGGCGGTATTTGTCAAAGATAAAACGCCAGGGCCGTCCGGTGCCTGTTTGGCAGGCACCGTGCTGCAACCCGCACCAAATAAGGCTTTGCCGAGCTTGTTCCGGGGTTGCTGCACAAAGTTATCCACAAAATTCAGGGACTTGGAGGGTGTGAAGTTGTGCTAGGCGCACGAGGCCCTATTCAGGCAGGGTCTGGCCCTGGCGCCGAAACTCGGTGGGGGTCTGCCCGGTCCAGTGGCCAAAGGCGCGGATAAAGCTTTTCTCGTTCTGAAAACCCGCTGCCTGCGCCACTTGCTTGACCGGGCGGGCGGTGCGCAGCAGCAAATCACGCGCACGTTTCAGGCGTACCTCGTCTTTTAGTGCTTGCAGGGAGGCGCCTTCCTCCTTGAGTTGGCGGTGCAGCGTGCGCGGTGAGACGTTCAGCACGGTGGCGAGGCTCTCTGCGCTGTGGGCCAGCAGGGGCTGGGTGCCCAGGGCCTGGCGCACGCGCTGCACCAGCAGGCGGTCGCGCCGGTAGGGCAGCACGGTCAGGGGCAAAGCGCGTTGCAGCATCAGTTGCAGGGCGGCTTCGTCGCGGCGCAGCGGCAGGGCCAGGTAGCGCGCATCAAAGCGGATGTTCGCGGGACCCGTCTCAAAGCGGGTGGGGCCAGAGAACAGCACGCCATATACCTCCTGGTGCGCGGGCGCCACAAACGGGAATTGCGCCCCCTGCAGGGGAATGCGCGAGTCGATCAGCCAGCAAGCCACGCCATGAATATTGCGTAACACCGAGACCAGGCACAACTCGCGCAGGGCGCCCAGGTCACGGTGCTCCTGAATCGACAAGGTGGCCGTGGGGCCCGCCACCTCCAGCGCCAGGCTGATGTCGTCCGCGATCAGCCCGTGGTGGCGGCACCAGCGCTGTAGCGCCACACCCAGGCTGGGCGCGCTGATGGAGGCGCGGGCCAGCATGCCGTAGCTGCCCCAGGGCAGGCGGCGGCTGAACCAGCCCAGGCCTTCGTCGTCCAACTCTTGCATGGCCGCGTCCGAGACACGCTCCATTTGCACCGCGGTGATGCGCCCTGTCGGACAGCTAAGCAGCTGCGGCGCAATGTGTGCCACCGCCAGGGCGCGGGCCGGGTTCAAACCCCGGCGTTCGAACGCCGTGACGATGGCATGGACAAAGGCAACAGGCGTGAGGGCAGGGGGCATGGGAGCAGGGTGCTTGGGTAGGGGTAAGGGCGGCGTCCGGGTTGCCCGCATGATGGCACGATTTGCAACCCGGGTGGCAGGTGTTATTCCCGTTGTGCTTCTATGCTGCGGGGACCACAATCGCGGTGTTTCGCCCCTTGGCTCATTGACAGAAAGAACCCCATGCCCGTGCTGGAGACAAAACTCAACGCCCGCTCAGCGGATTTCCAGACCAACGCCCGCGCCATGCGCACCCTGGTGGACGACCTGAACGCCCAACTCGCCAAAGCGTCTTTGGGTGGCGGCGAAGCGGCCCGCGCCAAGCACACCGCGCGCGGCAAGCTGCTGCCGCGCGACCGGGTGCAAATGCTGCTGGACCCCGGCACACCCTTTCTGGAGTTGTCGCCCCTGGCGGCCCTGGGCCTGTACCCGGACCGCGACGGCACCGACAGCGCCCCGCAGGCGGGCCTGATTGCCGGCATTGGCCGGGTCAGTGGGGTGGATTGCATGATTGTGTGCAACGACGCCACGGTCAAAGGCGGCACCTACTACCCCATGACGGTCAAGAAACACCTGCGCGCCCAGGAAATAGCGCAGCAAAACCGCCTGACCTGCATTTACCTGGTGGACTCGGGCGGGGCTAATCTGCCCAACCAGGACGAGGTGTTTGCGGACCGCGAGCACTTCGGGCGCATCTTCTTCAACCAGGCGAACATGAGCGCGCAGGGCATTTCGCAAATTGCGGTGGTCATGGGCAGCTGCACCGCCGGCGGCGCTTACGTGCCCGCCATGAGCGACGAAACCATCATCGTCAAGGAGCAGGGCACGATTTTCCTGGGTGGCCCGCCGCTGGTGAAAGCCGCCACCGGCGAGATCGTCACCGCCGAAGACCTGGGCGGGGGCGATGTGCACACCCGCCTGTCAGGCGTGGCCGACCACCTGGCGCACAACGACCTGCATGCGCTGGCGCTGGCGCGGCTTGCGGTCTCCCATTTGAATCAAAAGAAGGCGCTGGCCAGCGCGTTTATTTCCTCAGTAGCTCCTAAATTTGATTCTCAGGAGTTGTATGGCGTGATTCCCACCGACACCCGCAAACCCTTTGACGTGCGCGAGATCATTGCCCGCATCGTCGATGGCTCCGAGCTGCACGAGTTCAAGCCGCGTTATGGCACCACGCTGGTGACCGGATTTGCCCACATCGAGGGCATGCCGGTGGGCATCATTGCCAACAACGGTATTTTGTTCAGCGAGTCGGCCCTGAAAGGCGCGCACTTCATCGAGCTGTGCTGCCAGCGCAAGATTCCGCTGGTGTTTTTGCAGAACATCACCGGTTTCATGGTCGGGCGCAAGTACGAGAACGAGGGCATTGCCCGCAACGGCGCCAAGATGGTCACCGCCGTGGCCACGGCAGCGGTGCCCAAATTCACCATCATCATTGGTGGCAGCTTTGGCGCAGGCAACTACGGCATGTGCGGGCGCGCCTACAGCCCCCGCTTTTTGTGGATGTGGCCCAACGCCCGCATCTCGGTCATGGGCGGCGAGCAGGCAGCCAGCGTGCTGGCCACGGTGAAGCGCGACGGCCTGGAAGCCAAAGGCGGCGCCTGGAGCATGGAGGAAGAAGAAGCCTTCAAAGCCCCGATTCGTCGCCAGTACGAGGAGCAGGGCCACCCCTACTTTGCTACCGCCCGCCTGTGGGACGACGGCATCATCGACCCCGCCGACACCCGCCGCGTGCTGGCACTGGGCTTGAGCGCCAGCACCAACGCCCCGATTCCCGACACGCAGTTTGGCGTGTTTCGCATGTGATGTGTATGATTTGTCTTATTCATACACATCAAGGGATTTGATCATGCGAACCAATATCGTGATTGACGACAAACTCATGGCCGACGTGATGGCTTTGGGTGGCTTCAAGACCAAGCGCGAGGCGGTTGAAGAAGGCTTGCGGATGATCAAACGGCGCAAGGTTTATGACGGACTGCTGGCGCTGCGTGGCAAGTTGACGTGGCTTGGTGATGATCCGGCGGCCTGGGCTGCGTACCGAGTCGAACAATTGGCCAAGGTGCAGGCGCAGGCAGCAGGCTTGCCTTTTGACGGCGAGATCGACCCCCTTTTCCTGATGCAGCCACCCATGCCGGCCCAGCCGACCCTAGTTCAAGAGCCTGCGGCCCCGTACCCAACCGACCCGGGTAAAACGGCATGATCCTGGTCGACTCCAGCGTCTGGATTGATTTTTTTCGTGGTGATTCCAACAAGCACACCCAGCAGCTCGCGGCCTGGCTGGTGCAACCAGAGATTGAAGTGGTTGTGGCTGATCTGGTGCTGTACGAGGTACTCCGTGGGTTTCGACAAGACCGCGCTCTTCAAACGGCGCACGACTTTTTGCTGGAATTACCTTCGGTCGAGATTGGCGGCGTGGACAACGCGCTGCTGGCCGCGCAGCACTACCGGGCCTTGTGTGCTCGTGGCTTCACCATCCGAAGCCCCATCGATGTGCTGCTGGCGAGCTACTGCATCACCCACAACCACATGCTGCTGCACCGCGATGCAGATTTTGATGTGATGGAAACCCTGCGCGGCCTCAAGGCCTGGCACTGACCTATTTCTGGAGACAAGCATGTTCAACAAAATTCTCATTGCGAACCGGGGCGAAATCGCCTGCCGCGTGGCCGCAACCGCGCGTCGTCTGGCGATCAAGACCGTGGCGGTGTATTCCGACGCCGACGCCAATGCCAAACACGTCAGCAGCTGCGACGAGTCAGTGTTTATTGGCGGTAGCGCCCCCAAGGACAGCTACCTGCGCTGGGAAAAAATCATTGCCGCGGCCCGGGCCACCGGCGCCCAGGCGGTGCACCCCGGTTATGGCTTCCTGAGCGAGAACGTCGAGTTTGCCCAGGCCTGTGCGGATGCCGGGCTGGTGTTCATTGGCCCGGGCCCCTCGAGTATCCAGGCCATGGGGCTGAAAGCCGAATCCAAGCGGCTGATGAACCTGGCCGGCGTGCCGCTGGTGCCCGGCTACCACGGTGAGGACCAGGACCCCGCCCTGTTGCAGCGCGAGGCCGACAGCATCGGTTACCCGGTGTTGATCAAGGCCAGCGCCGGTGGCGGTGGCAAGGGCATGCGGGTGGTGGACAAGTCTCCAGACTTTGCGGCAGCGCTGGCCAGTTGCAAGCGAGAAGCCATCAACAGTTTTGCCAATGACTCGGTGTTGATCGAAAAATACGTGCAGCGCCCGCGCCACATCGAGATTCAGGTGTTTGGTGACACCCAGGGTAACTACGTGTACCTGTTCGAGCGCGACTGCTCGGTGCAGCGGCGCCACCAGAAGGTGCTGGAAGAAGCGCCCGCGCCCGGCATGACGCCGGAGTTTCGCCGGGAGATGGGCGAGGCCGCAGTGGCCGCAGCCCGCGCCGTGAACTACGTGGGCGCGGGCACGGTGGAATTCATCGTGGAGCAAAAGCCCGATGGCGCGATGACTTTTTTCTTCATGGAGATGAACACCCGCCTGCAGGTGGAGCATCCGGTGACCGAAGCCATCACCGGGCAAGACCTGGTGGAGTGGCAATTGCGCGTGGCCAGTGGCGAGCCGCTGCCCTTGCGCCAGGACCAGCTCAAGATCACCGGCCACGCCATCGAGGCCCGCATTTGTGCCGAGAGCCCGGACAACAACTTTTTGCCCGCCACCGGCACGCTTCATGTGTATGGCCTGCCTGATTGCGTGACTTTTGAGCGCAGCAATGGCGGGGTGCGGGTGGACTCCGGCGTGCGCCAGGGCGACGTGATTTCGCCGTTTTACGACTCCATGGTCGCCAAGCTGATCGTGCATGGCGACACCCGCGAGCAAGCACTGTCCCGTCTGGATACCGCACTGGCCGCCACCCACATCGTGGGCCTCAACACCAATGTGCAGTTTTTGCGCAACGTGGTGCAAAGCCGCTCTTTTGCCCAGGCTGATCTCGACACAGCCCTGATTCCCCGTGAAGAAGCCGTGCTGTTCAAGCAGGAAAAAGTCGGATTGCACCTGGCGGTGGCCGGCGTTGTGGCCCACACCCTGCTGCAGGAAAAAGCCCAAGAGGCGCAAGTGGCCACCCAGGCCGTGTGGCTGGACCCCTGGGCCCGCCAGGACGGCTGGCGCTCGCACGGCCCGAGTTCGCGCCGGTTTGACTTTGAGTTCAAGGGCGAAGTTCAGGTGGTGTTTCTCACCACGCTGCACGATGGCGCGCTGCAACTGCAGGTGGCCGGCGAGGGGGCGGCGTTTGGATTCAAGCGCGCCAACCAGGGCATCGACGTCAAGCTCGGTGATAACCGCCAAATCGTCAACATTTATACAAAT